>JAKVCR010000049.1 GCA_022448985.1 Roseibacillus sp. | reverse complement strand
TCCAAGCCGGAGATCATCCTTGTCAACCATAAGCCCGAAAGGGTCCTCTACAGGAGGACCGATGGTCTCAATGTCGGTGGCGACGACTTCACCGGCGCGCTGCCCGAGAACGTGGACCAGGAAGCTCCCTTCGGGGAAATAGACGATCCGAACTCCCTTCTCCTCGAGGGAATCGATCTCGACCGGGAACCCGGGGGCCTGGGCGTCGACCTCCTCGGTGACAACTACGACCTCGCCTTCATCTTCCAGTTCTACGATGCCGATGGCGTCTTCGCCTTCACCGAGAACTTCGATGACCGCGTCAAGATCGTGGCCACCCCGATCAGTGGATCCAGCAACCTGACCCCCGCCGGGGGAGCCCAGGAGCACTCCGACGTGAGCTGGAATGCTCGCACCTTCGCCAACTTCGACTTCGGCAGTGGCGGCTGGTACAATATCGACGTCTGGTTCGTCGAGGACGGCGGTGGCGCCCAGTCCGCGGCTGATATCGGCTTCGGCTACTACAACGACTTCTCGACCAACACCGCCGACTTCGGCGGCATCGGCTACGCCGGCACCTTCGGAATCAGCAGCGGGGCTCCTGCGGACTTTGACACCGATGCCAACGGACAGAGCTGGGGCGTCTATATCGACAGCTTCGATCCCAGCATCGACACCGACGGTGACAGTATCCCCGACGGCTACGAGGAACAGTACTTCCCTGGCGACCTGACCCAACTCGGACCCGGCGACTTCGATGACGACGGGCTCACCGACCTGGAGGAATACGAGGCCGGGACCAATCCCACCGAGGCCGATTCCGATGATGATGGTGTCGATGATGCAGATGAGGTCGCAAACGGAACCGATCCGGGTAACCCGGACAGCGATGATGACGGCCTCTCTGATGGGATGGAGGATACCCTGGGGACGGACCCTCTGGATCCGGATACCGATGGCGACGGACATTCGGACGGTGAGGAAGTGGCACTAGGCAGCAATCCGAATGATCCCAACAGTCCCGGTTTCATCACCATTGGTTACGGGCCGGAATTAATCGGGGTGGTAGACACTCCGGCAGGTAACAGCGGCCAGAACCAGATGCGACAGAACATCAATATCACCGACACGGTGTTCCTGGAGGCCGGGACCTATCAGGCCAGAAGCTGGAATTACAATGCGGCTCCGGACTCAGGCGTGCCTGGGGTTACGCAACCGGTCTTTCCTTTCCTCACCATTGTGAACGGCCCTGCCAATCACACTGTGGTGGCAGTGGGTGAGACGATTGACACCGAACCCGGAATTCAGTGGGGGGTCCCCTTCGGAGGGGAAGAGGCGGCCTTCACTATTCCGGAAGGTGGAGCGACAGTGGCGGCGGGAATTCAGAACACCAACGCCCCCGGAGTGACCAACAGCATTCTCACCAATCTCGGCTTCGGGATAACCGACCACGCCAATAGCGGCAACGTGGACGAGGCAGGTGGAGTCGGGAACACCCTCGACAGCTTCGGACATGCCAGCCTTGCCCGGACCTATGCGTTTTCGATCGAGGTATCCTCTGGAAGTGGCGGAAACCAACTTAAGTTGTCTGTCGACCGTTCTCCACTTGACTCGACCATGCTCCGTCTCACCTGGCCGAGCACCCCGGGGAAAGTCTACGATGTCCTCATCAATCCGGATCTCACCTCGCCAAGAGATTCATGGGACGGCCTGGAAGGCTCGCAGGATATTCGCGCCGATCCCACGGGGACCAATACCGTGGACATTGCCCTGCCATTCCCGGGCAAGGGATTCGTTGCGATCCGCGAGGAGAATGCGCCTCCCCTCTTCTATGATGACCTTGAGTCGGGGGTGGGGGACTGGACTACGCTTGTGAACGATACCAACGGAAATACGCAGTGGGAATTTGGGACGCCTAATGGCTCCACCGGTCCGATCGAAGGGGCCCAAGGATCTTCCAATGCCTGGTGCACGAGCCTCGGCGACTATTTTCCCGACGCCGATATTTCCCTTCGTTCTCCTGCAATCGACCTGACTGGAGTGAGCGGAGCGGAGCTTTCCTTCGCCGCCTTCCGGGACGCGGATGGCTTTGGGGACTCAGCAGTGGTGCGCTTCCTTCGTGCTTCTGACAAGGTGCAACTTGGAGCGGATATCCCCATCGAGATGAGCGTGTTCGACACCGACTATCTGACCATCACCATCCCCATCGCAGCGGGAGCTCTCGGGGAGACGATTCTGGTGGAATGGAACTTCGTCAGTGACAGCAGTGTGGATGCCTTCAGTGGATTATCGATCGATGATGTCGGGGTTAAGGTGGTGATGCCCTAGGAGGCTTGAGGTGACGGGCTCTGGTCAGCTTCTCCCTTGCGAGGGGAAAGCTGGATGCTATATTCAATCTTCAGGAATGTGCGCAGGGTTGCGGTGCGACAGTTTGTGCGACCTGAGCAAAGGAACCAATAGACCATGAGACGCCTCTGCATTGTCCTTATCTTATCGCTTGCGACTGTGGGCATCGTTCCGGCCCAAGTCCTGGAAGTAGGCGCCGTTCTTGATCGGTACAAGGCTTTCCGTCCTGGAAAAGACGATCTTGCCATGTACCGTATTGACTGGGCCTCCTCACTGGAGGAGGCCCAGCGAAGGGCGCTTCGCGAAAAACGTCCCGTGTTTCTGGTGATCATTCATGCCCAGTATGGGGATCTCTCCTCCGGACACTGCTGAGCGACGGCCACGCAGGTCCGTGGGACCTCGCTCATAGACCCGGAGGTGGTCCGAATGCTGAGACCTTTCATTGCTGCGTCGTGGCATGGACATCGCAATGACCCGAATATCCCTGACCCGGTGCGGGAGGTCTGGCAGAAGAAATTCAGAGGACGGGGATTTGGAGGAAAGGGGCAGCAAAGCAACGTGGACCTGGCCATTCTCGACGCGGAGGGAAACCTGATACACTGGTTCGATGCTTTTCGCCGGATGGGGCCCCGGCGGGGCCCCGGGGGAGGACAAAAGCGCGAGTCCCTCGGGGACTATACCATACGAGGATTGAAGCAGGCGCTCCCCGCCCTCGACCTTGATCACGCTCCAACCGCAGAACATCCCTTGAAACTACCGGATCTGGAGCAGCCGGGCATCCGTGTTTTCGTGCGCTTGCTTGAAGAACGCATGAGAGCCTACCGTGCGCCGGTTGTTGAGGTTGTTGCGCTGAATAAAGAAGACTGGAAGCCGCTTCATTATCCACGCAAGAAGGGCAGGGTAGAAGCGTCCGCCCTGAAAAAATGGCTATCCCAGGTCTACCCGCCGGGAGTAATGGAGCGCACCAGCCAGCAAACCAAAAAGGTCTACCAGATCAGCAGAGTTGACGGAAACCTGACAATAAGACCGGCCGGGTCAGATGGGAAACTGCGCTATGCCCTGCTTAGTGGAGCGATCCGCCTGACCGACGAGGGTCCAGGCGACTTCACCTATGGTGGTGAGCTTGAAGTCGTTCTTACCTACAGTGAATCGGGTCCCGCGCCCCTGTCGTTGCGAGGAGTGTTTGAGGGAATCTATCCGCGCTACAATCCTGTCCAGAGACAATCCCGGGACATTCCCCTGCGGGCAGCGTTCGAGTCCCTGTCGGATAAGAATGAATCGCGCGGCCCACTCCAGCGATGAATTCGAGTCCAAGGGGAGGCTGATCGCCAGAGGCAGGGGCCTTCCCGTCGGAAATCCTGTTCTATCCAACTCCAGCCCCCGATTTGGAAAACGGAGGTCTCTGGAAGCGTTCCGGATTCCGTTGAATCTAGGTTGGCTGCTCCCCCCGGGCCATGACGACTTTACCAGTGCGCACGGTTTCGATGATGTCGAACTGGCCCAGCATACCGACTGCGGCGTCGACCTTGGGGGAGTCTCCGGTAATCATTGCCACCATGGAGGAGGGGGTGAGATCAACGGTCTTCCCGTTGAAGTGCTCGATAATCTGAAGGGCTTCAGTGCGTTGCTGACCATCTCCCACGAGGAACTTGATAAGGAGCATCTCCTTCACCACGGCATCTGCGGTGGTGTGTTCGTAGCAGTGAATGACGTCAATAAGCTTGCTGACCTGCTTGATGATCTGTTCCAGGCCTTCAGGAGCACCCTTGAGCCCGATCGTCATTCGGCTGAAGTGGGGATCCCGCCCCTGCGAGACCACGAGGGATTCAATGTTGTAGCCCCGCCTCGCAAAGACCTGGCAAATCCTCATGAGGACCCCAGCCTTGTTGTTGACGAGGATGGAGAGAGTATGAGTGACCTCGTCCGGATTTACTGCGGTGGGTGTGTCGGTGGTGACGATTGTCCTGCTCATGATGCGGGGAGGCTTTCTTACTTTAAATTGCGTAAAGCTGCACTGGCATCCGCCTAGGTGGACCCAACGGGCTTGGCCATCTTCTCCTTGGGGGGTTCGATCAGCATGTCCTCAAGAGCGGCTCCGGCGGGAATCATGGGAAAGACGTTATCGGTCTTGTGACACTCGGCGTGGATGAGGCATGGCCCCTCGTTGTAATCGAGTGCCTTCTGGAGGGTGCGACCGACGTCGGCGGGTCGCTTGATGTTAAAGCCCTGTATTCCGTAGGCGGCGGCAAGTTTGACGAAGTCCGGGTTGCCTTCAAGATCCACCCCGCTCTTCCGGTCTTCAAAGAAAAGCTCCTGCCACTGACGGACCATGCCGAGGTAGTGGTTATTGAGGACCAGGATCTTCAGGGGCAATTTATGAAGAGCCGCGGTGGCGAGTTCGAAGAGAGTCATCTGGAATCCGCCGTCACCGACAATGGCCACGACTAGGTCATCCGGGCAGGCGAACTGCGCTCCGATGGCCGCTGGAAAACCGAATCCCATAGTGCCGGCTCCGCCAGAAGAGAGCCAACGGTGAGGGGCGTCGTTCTTGTAGAATTGAGCCGCCCACATCTGGTGCTGTCCCACGTCTGTGGAGACAATCGCCTCCCCCTTGGTCAGGTTGTAGAGTTCATCAATGACCTGCTGCATGCGCAGGCCGCCTTGCTTCCGGTAGTGGAGGGGGTACTTCTTTTTGTATCCCGCGAGGTGTTTGAGCCACTCCTCAGTATCGAGTTTGCCAACCCGTTGGTTGAGTTCGACCAGGGCCGCCTTTGCATCGCCGATGATTTGCACGTCGGGCGAAATCATCTTGTTCATTTCGGAAGGATCGATGTCGATATGTATGATGCTGGCATTTGCGCCGAACTTGTCAGCCTGCCCGATAATGCGGTCGTCGAAGCGCGAGCCCACATTGAGGATGAGATCGGCTTCCACGATGGCCTTGTTTGCATAGGCGGTGCCATGCATGCCGAGCATGCCAAGTGAGTGCTCGTCCGTTTCGGGGTAGACTCCCTTGCCGAGCAGGGTGGTGGTCACCGGACATCCCAGGGTGCGGGATAACTTGAGCAACTCATCGCCTGCTCGCGAGATCATGCAGCCCTGGCCAGCCAGGATGACCGGTCGACGACTTTGCTCAATGAGTTTTACGGCCCGCTCGATGGAAGCCTCGTCGATTTCGAGTGAGCGTTCCGGATGATAGCCAGGGAGGTTGACTTCGGGATCGAGGTCTCCATCGAAAGGATCCTGCGAGACGTTCTTTGGAATATCGATGAGGACAGGGCCCGGTCGACCGGTGGTAGCTATGTAGTGGGCCTCCCGCGCAACCCGGGGAAGGTCATTGGTGTTCTTAACCAGAAAGTTGTGTTTAACCACTGGCATGGTGATGCTGAAGATGTCGGCTTCCTGGAAGGCGTCCTTGCCAAGCATCCACAGGACCTGCTGTCCGGTGAGGACGATCATGGGCACGGAGTCCATCTGGGCGGTCATGAGACCAGTGACGGTATTGCCCGCTCCAGGGCCGGAGGTCACGAGGACGGCCGCGGGTTTACCGGTGGCCCGGGCATACCCATCAGCCATATGCACGGCACCCTGTTCGTGCCGGACGAGGATAAACTTCATCTTGGTCTCTACCGTCTCCAGCGCATCAAAGATGGGGAGGGCGGCTCCGCCGGAGTAGCCGAAGATATACTCGATCCCAAGGTCATCGAGGGTGCTTAGGAGGGCTTGGGCCCCGTCCATCTTTGCATTTTCCATCAAAATTGCCTTTCTGAGCCGAAAATCAATTTTAATAAGGAAAAGTCGAGATAAATATTGGGATATTCAGGACAAACATACTTAGTTGCTCGTAGATAAACGAATAAAATTGGCAAAAATACGATAAGATAGCGAAAATAGGAGAGTCGGTAATCTGAAATTTGGGATAATAGGCGATTATTTGTTCATGTATGGAGTGAGTGCGCATTTTGTTACAGGGAAGATTCCAACCCGGAACCTACAGGCATAGGGCCGAGCCAATCCGTCTAAATACAGAGAGGGCGATATAAATGCGGAATTCCCCGGCGAAAGGGAGGTCAATCATGCCTTGTTCCGGGTTTGGGATGGTCTCCCTTCTGTCAGGAGGGAGTGGCGGGAGGCTGATGGCACGGGATGTGGTCAGCACCCTGAAGGGTTTCGCTGAACTTTTCCTTCCAGCATTGAATAGCCAGGCAAATTTCTTCCTTCGCGCGTCCGGGAGAGAGTTCCCACACGTGAGGCATTTCGGGTCGAACGTGTTTGAGCAGGGCGTCGTAATCGAGCGTGCCGGTGAAAGGCACCCGATGATCCTGATGAGGCCAGATCACATCGTGTATGTGGGCTCCGATCAGGTAAGGCTCCATCTCCGCGAGCCATTGATCATGTTCGAGTAGCCGTAGATTATGCTTGAGTTGTACGTGGCCGAAATCGTGCCAGTAGCCAATCCATTCATTATCCGCGAAGTGTTCCTGCAGCGCTACCATTTCGGTTTCGGCAGGAACGTCCTCGTATCTGGAGCGGGATTCGATGGCGAGTTTCACTTGATACTCGGCTGCTTTTTCAACAATTCTTTCGAGGGCGTCCAGAGCCCGGGTGTAATAAAGCCCTCCGGTCTTCTTGCGTTTTTTTACGCACTTCAATTTGAACTTGGCGTACTTAGGATCAAGTTGCTGGCCCTCCTTAAGCATCCGGGTGAGTCGACCAGTCCATTTGCGGTGCGGCATGAGGGGGACCGTGCCCAGGTGAAGGACCAGGTAGCGGGCCTTGAACTCCGCGGCGAATTCGAGGGACTTGAGAGTCATTTCCAGTGCGCGGGCCCGTTCATGGGGGCGATGTGACGTGAACTCGTAGGCGTCGGGGGCATCAATCATTACCTCGGTAGGAGAGGGGAAGTAGTTGTGCACCCCGCAGCAGTGGAAGGCGCCACCATCAAATGCCCTGCGAAGCCCCGGAATTTTTGTGACCGTCATCCCATGACTCAGTTCGATGTGCTTGACACCTAGTCCGAGGATCTCATCGATCATGGCCTCGCCGTCAGTGTGACGGGAGTTGTTCCAGCAGGTGGAGAAAGCAAGCATGTTGAGAGAGGCCGCTCTAGGGGATCTTACTGGATTGCAGCATGCTTCGGCTACCAAAGTTTCAGAAGGCCCCTAAGACCCGCCTACCCGGCACTGCCGGAGGATGAGCGATCGACTGCAATTGGAGTTCGGTCTCTGCTGAAAAGGAATCGCGGTCCCGAGTAATACGAGGGCCTGCTTGCAGTGATTTTGCGGGAAAGCCCGCTCGGGACCTTCGTGTGCGTATTTGGAGCCTGGTGTGATGGACGGGATTACAGGCTCCGGGCGGTTGCCATTAGTTCCGCGAAAGGAGCGGGGTCTGTTGTGATCGCCGGTGAAGCCGAAAGAGGTAGAGGCTATTGCAGAAGAAAAGGAAGGCGAGGAAAGCGACAATCAACTGCATGATGGCCATCGTGGAGACGTGATCATCGTGTGCCATTGCCCGGGCAATTTCTGTAGTCCGGAGCGCATTGTGCATGAAATCCGCTTCACCGCTTCCGATAGCGGCTTCAATGTAGTCATTGTTTGCTGCCGCATGCAGGACGAATCCCTGTTGACCCTTGTAGATCAGGGGGACTGCGAGCAGGAGAAACACTGCTACGCAGAGATTAGTAATTAGCACGAGAGGAAGCCTCGCACTAATAGACTTTTTCTTGGGCGCCGGGGCATGAGTGGTGGGGGTCATTGACTAGGACTGGTTTGGATCGATGGCTAACACAAACTCGCCGCGTGGTGGTCGATCAGTAAAGGTCCGTAGCAATTTCAGGATTTGATCTCCATATATGTTTTCAAATTTCTTAGTTAACTCTTTGATAATTCTAATGTGAGCATGAGGGTTTAAATTGCTTAATATTTCGAGTGTGGAAACAAGACGATGGGGTGATTCGAAATAGAGGGAAGTGTGACCCCGGTTGAGTGCGGCCTGTAGCTCCCGTTCTCGTTTGCCTTTCTTAAAAGGTAAGAAGCCCCCGAAAGTAAAGGGAAGCGGAGGAAGTCCGGAAGAGACCAAGGCGGTTGTGATGGCGCTGGGACCAGGGAGCACTTGATAGGGAACTCCACTCTCCCTGCATGCGCGGAGGAGGCGGTGGCCGGGATCAGAGAGGCAGGGTGTTCCGGCGTCCGAAATGACAGCGAAGTGCTGCCCGCTGAGGGTTTTCTTGAGGATCTCAGGGATGCGGCGCTTCTCATTATGATCGTGGAGTGAGATGAGGGGCTTTTTTATGTCGTAATGATTCAGAAGTTTTCGGGAATGCCTGGTATCTTCGCAGGCAATTTGGTCGACCGCGCGAAGGGTCTCCAAGGCCCGCAGGGTGATGTCCGCAAGATTGCCGATGGGGGTAGGCACAAAGGATACAAGGGGGTCGGGACGCTGCTCGGGCATGGAAAACCTATAGATCAGGCGCATGACCTCCAAAAGGCCAGAAAGCCAAAGGTTTCCCTGTAGCAAGCCTTGCCGCTCCATTCGCTTGAGGGTTGGGACGGCGTTTCTGATGCTCCCGGTTCTTCTTTCACCCTGATGAGGTGAAGGCATGCACGGAGGCACGGTGATCAACTAGAAACCCTCGGCGAAGTGCGCGACCACTCCTTCCGCTGCTCGTTTAATAGCATCTACGAGAGCAGTTTGGTTGGCTGTTTGCAGGTTGGGGTCCACAAAGAAACGGGTGCTTCCCCGGGATGTTCCGCTAGCCAGGACCTTTGCAGGATTGCGTGCATCGACAAGAGACCAGTGAAGGTGAACCTCCATTTCCAGTTCCTCGGACCGCAGGATGTCTTCACGGGTCGAACGGGCCTGCCTGTATTCAACTTTCTGAAGAGTAGCGAGGAGACGCGCATCGGCGGTGTCGATCCTGGAGATGCGGTAAGTGCCATCACGGGTGATGGCATCGATTAGGCAATTGGTGGCGAGGGCCGCTGCACGGGGGATCTGAGTGTCATTCTCAACCAGGCCCACATTGAGATGGTGCACCATTTCGAGATGCCTGGGCTTGGCATCTCCCTGCGTATAGCCAGTGCAACTACCTTGACTCAGAAAAAGCGCCGACACCATGCCAAGGCCGAGGAGTAGAGCGATTGGAGGGTCTGGGTGCCGGAATCCGAACATGATCCTAATCTGAGGGTTTCATTTCCTGAAGTCGATTCTTGGCCCGCTCGTGGAGGGGTCCTCCCCTGGTTTTGCGAATGACTTCCCGGTAATAGATGCTGGCAGAGCTTGTCTCTCCCTTCTTGAAGTAGAACTCGCCGATATCAAAGTTGCGCTGGATGTCACGGGAGCGAATTTCACCTATCCTGGTCGCAGCTTCGGCAGCACGTTTGGAGCTGGGGTAGGACTGTTGCAAATCCTCGAAGGTGTGCAGGGCGCGATCAAGATTGGAGTTGTCTTGGTTGCCCTTGCTCGCCCCCTTCATGAGGATATTACCGATCTTGTACTGGGCCTCAGGGGCGTAAAGGGAGCGCGGATAGTTGTCGACCACCTTCTGATAGGCCGCGATCGCATCGTCAGCCTTCCATTTCTTGCTTTCGTAAGCTCTGCCGATTGCATGCTGTGCTTTAGCTGCGGAAGGCGATCGTGGGGCGTTGTCGCGAACGGTCTCAAGCATTGAGACAATTTTTTTGATATCGAGATCGGGTTTAAACCACAGAAAACTGCTGGAGATCTGGCCATCTGCCGCGGCATGGGCGACCTTTGCCTGGTTGTCCCGCGCCTTGGCGTAGAGAGAAGAAGCCTGGTAGCGAGTTATGACCATCTGGTAGGTCTCAAAGGCCTGATCCAAATCACCTCGATGCTCAAGGAGTTGTGCTTGGCGAAAGCGAGCCAGGGGCGCAACTGGGGAATTGGGGTGCTTATCTGCAGTGGCGGCGTAGCGATTGATTGCTTTCTTGCTTTTACCGGACTGGTCGGCTGCTTGAGCCAAGGCATAGAGGTTTCGCGCATCGCGCTCGGAACTACGGTTCGTGCCAGCAATGGGCAGATCGGATTCGGGCTCACTGGAGCAGCCAGCTAGAAAGCATAAGCACCAACTTGAATGGAGAAAAACGCGGCGGAGACCGGTCATAAGCCGCACCCTATCCGCCCTTTCTGAAAATCCAATCGCGATTTTGGAACCCCTAAGGAAAGCGAATTAACAGTGTGAGCCGGTAAGACTTGGAGCCTTGTATGTCCAGGGAGAGCGGAGTCAATCACTCCAGTCCCATTTCCCGGGCCCGGGCTGTAGCAGTGTTGACGGCATCAATGCAGGCTGCCCGGAAGGCATGCGCTTCAAGAGCTTTGAGAGCGGCAATGGTGGTGCCCCCGGGGGAGGTCACCATGTCTTTGAGGACGGCCGGGTGCTCTCCGGTAGATTGCACCATGGCAGCAGCACCCAGGACTGTTTGGGCCGCAAGTTCGCGGGCCTGATCACGTGGCAAACCGTTTTGAACAGCTCCATCTGCCAGTGATTCGATGAAGAGGTAAACGTATGCTGGACCGCTACCTGAAAGGCCGGTGACAGCATCCATCAAGGTCTCCTTGACTTCCACGACCAGACCAACAGCGCCAAGAAGTTTCCGCGCAGTCTCGGAGTCATCCGCTGTGGCGTGGTTTCCCCGGGTGAAGGCGGCTGCGCCCTTGCCGATCAGGGCCGGGGTGTTAGGCATGGAACGAATAATGCGTGCACCTTCCCCCACTTCACGTTCAAGTCGGGCTAGCGTAAGTCCTGCTGCCACTGAGATCACCAGGAGGTCCGCCACGCTGCTGCCGGAATCCCGTATCTCTTGAAGTACGGAAGGCACATCGTGAGGTTTTACAGCAAGAAGGAGTACATCGACTTTGGTGGCGACCCCTGCGACGGAGTCGGCAGCGCTGGCCTTGCACTCGGAGAGGAAGGAATCAACTGCGGCAGGGAAGATGTCGAAAGCGATTACGTCGGAAGCAGCAACCGCTCCAGCGTCGATGGCCCCGATGGTCAGGGCCTTCCCCATCTTGCCGCATCCGATTAGACCGAGTTTCATGGGGGGAGTTTCAAGTTTCGAACGGAAAATTTCAAGCGTCTTGGATTAACCCCTGACGGAACTTTGATATTCCCCAAACCTTTTCCTTGAGAACTTGCTGATGAGGGGAAGAGTGAGCCCATGCGGCGTGATCGGAGGATGGGATTGAGCGTGGTAGCGGTTTGCTGGAGTCTCGGGGTGGCCCAACTGGGGTCTCAGGACCTGCCGTTTGTTGGTCCCCCGGCGCCGCCGCCGGCAAAAGACATTTTCACCGTCGATCAGGTGATTCACCCGGTGGTAGCCAAGCTTCCGCCTCCGGAGTTCGTCGATGATATCGTCTCGATTCCAATGGCGATTTCTTCCCGTAGCAGTCTGGCTTCGCGCCATGTATTGCAGGGACTGGCTTACATCCAGGCAGCCTGGGACTTTGAGGCGTACCGGCATTTCTGTGCGGCAGTAAAGGCAGACCCGGATTGCCTGATGGCTTACTGGGGAATTGGGCTCGCTCTGGCCTCGCCCAACAATGAGTTCATAAAGCAGCGCCAGATAGCGGTAATGCGGATGATTCAATTGGTTGACGCCACTACGGAGGTCAATGGGAGAAAGTTGCCAGTAGCGAGCGTGATGGAGCAGAAGTATGCCCTGGCCCTGGCGGAGTTGTTTGCCCTGCGGGGTAACGGCCGTGATGCGTTTAAAAAACTCTCGGAGGATTATCCGAACAACCTCCAGGCAAAGTGTCTGGCCATTTACCTGCAGCGAGACGGGTTTGACGATTATGGGCCGAGGCCTAAGCAGGAGGCCGCCATGCGGGAGATGGAGTCAGTGGTGAAGGAAAACCCAGATAATGTGGGAGTGCTCAGTTTCTGGGCGATGTTGCATGCGGAAGCACCGGAGGCGACGACCAAGTTACGTGGTGACATCCTCCCCCTGGTACGCAAGGCCGTGCGCAAGACTCCCGATTTCCCACCCTATCAGCACCTCCTCGGTCACTTCGAGTGGCGTTGTGGCAACCACTTCCTGGCAGAAGTCGCACTGAGTCGTGCGAGTGATCTGTATGCAGATCACATGAAAAAGCACAGGTTGAGCCTGCATGAGTGTGATGGCTGGATCCGTTCCCAGCTTTATCTTGCCACCGCCATGTACAGTCGGGGCCGGTTTGAAGAGGCCATGGAGATCGCGAGTAATCTCGCAAAGCTGGAAGTGGATCCGGCGCGCCTTGGGTCCATAGGGGCAAACCTGTTGCTATGGGATGCCGCTACCCTGTCGGCACGTCTCTATCTCGCGCGGGGCAAGGAAGGCGACTTTGGCAAGGCTATAGCCAGTCTGCCTCGAAAGGACGATCCCTTCCTTGCCAAGGTCAAGGACCGAACGCTCTCCGTGTTCTACCTCGAGTGCCTCATGCAGTATCTTGAGTGCAGGAAGGAGTTGGAAGCTGGCCAGATCGATGCTGCGAATAAGAAGAGGATGTCCCTGAGCGTGATTTTGTCTCAAATGAAACGGCTGAGGGACCGGGCGACAGAGAGTTCCTCCATCTCCGAATACGTGCGGGCGTTCAAGGGGCTCGAAGTCTATGAAGCAGAAGCGCGAGGCTTCATTGCGCTTGCGCGCGCTACGACTGACTCCCAACGGCAGATTGCACGGACTTGGTTCAAATCCGCAATTGAGAAGCAGCAGCGTCCCTCGCTCCTGATGCCTCCGGTGGTGGTATCTCCGATGGAGGTTCGATTAGCCGAATTCTATACCGGAACCAATAATTACGATCAAGCTGCGGCGAGTTATCAGGCCGCAATCAGGCGCCGACCAAATGATTTGGTTTCCCTGCGTGGCTATCGGGATTCTCTGATGAGAATCGGGCGGAAAGATGAGGCTGCAGAGGTAGATAAGATTATCTCTGCAGTGAAGAAGTGACCTGTCAGTTAGGCGGACTCGACATCCGAACGGTCAATTCCGCGTAGTGCGAATACTCGCAGAATTGTGGCCTCGATCAGGTTGGCAGGGCAGGAAGCTCCGGCGGTAACTCCTACAAGGACCGGTTCGTCAGCAAAAAATTTGGTTGGATAGGCGCTTTTTATCTCTTCCCGTACTTCCAGGTCATAGTTGGCGATCTTTTCGAGAGAAGAAAGACATCCCGCATCTCGAATAAAGAAGGTGGGTAATTGCTCCTGACCGATTTCGACGAGGTGTGAGGTATTGGAGCTATTGTAGCCGCCGACAACCAGGAGAACGTCCAGCGGGTGACGAAGCATGTCGAAAAGAGCATCCTGGCGTTCCTGCGTTGCTCCGCAGATGGTGTCGAATACCTGGAAGCGTTCGGAAGAGCCGTCACGTTCGGTAACGGCGGCGCTGATACGTCGCTGGATCTCCTCGGTCTCGCTTTTTAGCATGGTGGTCTGATTGGCGACCCCTACCTCCATGAGATGAATATCAGGATCGAATCCCTTCGAGGTAGCAGCCTCAAAGTATGCCAGGAATTCGGCCCGATTTCCTCCATGGCGAATGTAGTCACAGACATAGTCGGCTTCATCCAGGGTGAGGACGATGAGGTAGTGGCCCTGGTGGTCTTCTCCTTGCGCGCGGGAGGCTGTGGCCCGGGTTTCCTCGTGACCTTTTTTGCCATGAATAATGGATGTGGCCCCGCTCTTCGCGTAGTTGCGCACGCGACGCCAGACTTTCATGACGTCGCCACAAGTGGTGTCGATTACATAGCACCCTGCCTGTCCGATCTTATCCATGAAGGAGGTTGGAGCCCCGAAGGCCGGAACAAGAACCACATCATCCTCGGTGAGAGCGTCATATTGTTCGTTCATCTCTCTCCAGGGAAGAGACTCGATGCCCATTTCCTCCAGTTGTCGGTTGACCTCGGGGTTGTGGATGATTTCACCGATAAGGAAGATCCGGTTTTCCGGGAAGACGCGACGTGAGGCGTAGGCTAGATCAATAGCGCGTTCCACGCCGTAGCAGAACCCGAATTTCTGCGCTAGGCGAAGAGTGGTATTGCCTATAGTGAGGGAGCCCCCGCGTTGGCGCAGTTTTTCCACGATTGGCGAGCGGTAGTGCTGCTCGACCTCAGCCTGGACCTTCTCCATGACGTCGGGTCGTCGCACATTCACACGGGCGCGCTTTTTTTTGGCGGGGACGTTGCTCACGGGGAAGTAATGGCAGTGTCGGACTACAATTCAAGCATCGCGCGGGCGGGTCTTTCCTTTTGTGGTGTCACGAAGGAAGGGTCGATGGTTGCCGCTATTGTTTCTCCCAGGAAAAGTAATCAGGAATGGGGGTGGCTATGTGCTTGTGCATTCGACCTGCATAGCCGTTCGGACGTCCGGGGACATTTGGATCCCTGGTGGGCAGTTTGAGGATTCGTTCCTTAAGGGGTTTGAGGATCGACTGAGGTTGGTGATCGAGGGCATTCAAAGCGGCAACCGCATGATAAGCGCTGGAGGCAGTTGGATCGCTGTTTCCAAGGAGAGATTCAATAGCGGCACTTCGTTGTTTCTCGTCGAGAGGATAGGTTGCAAGAGCTTCCGCGGCGGCGATCTGGACACTTCGGGAGGAATCGTTGAGTAACTGGGCTAATTCGCGGCTGAGAGTCTGGGTCAGGTGCTCGCCGAGGTAGAGGCAGGTGAGGGCAGCCCAGTAGCGCTGGGAAGGAAGCTTTGCCTTGAGCATTTGAGCGACTTGGCCGGCCTTGAGGTCGGGTTGCAGAAGAAGGTCAGCAGCCTTGCGGATCTCGGGCACAGAGTAGAAGTCCTTTTTGCGAGTGAGATCGGCGGGGGTAATCCCATGCTCTTTGGCCGCATCATGAAACATTCCTTCGGGGAGAAGTGCTACGTCGAAAGTTGCGGCAAGGTTGTCGTAAAGCGCTTCCCGCATGGCCAGGAGTTGCTTGCGGTGGGCGGGATCGCCCGCGAGATTCTTAGTTTCGTGAGGATCCCTGGAGATGTCGTAGAGTTCTTCAGGCTGCTTCTTTTCCCAGAAGGCGGATTGTACTTTGTTGAGTTTGCCTTGTCGGTAGAGACGGCGCCACAAGCGGGTGGTCTGGGTCTCCATCTGGTAGTGGAGGGTCTGACCGTGGGGAAGGTGGGGCATGAAGTTCCGAATATAGACGTATTTCCCATCGATTACTGTGCGTGAGCAGTCAGGGCGTTCGTCCATACGCCCACGAAAGCCGAAGGAGTATTCAGGTTTTTCGGTGACGTATTTGCCGAGGAAGGCTTTGCCCTGCTGAAAAGGGGCGGGTTTGATTCCTGCCAGAGAGAGGGTGGTAGCACCCAGGTCGACGAAGCCAACGAGACGATCGGAGGTGCTGCCAGACTTGTATTCAGGGGGTCTGAGGTGCTTCCACTTCTCCGGGATATGAACGATCATGGGGACGTGGAGGCCGCTCCATCCTGCGTACCGTTTCCCGCGGGGCATGCCTGACCCGTGGTCGGCCCAGAAGATCACGATAGTGTCTTCGGAGAGGCCTCCTTCATCCAGAGCCCGGAGGTGGGCTCCGAACCAGTCATCCATCTGGGTCAGACGATCGTAATACTGGGCCCAATTGTTGCGAACGACAGGAATGTCAGGGTGGTAGGGAGGAATGGGAGCGGCGGCCGGGTCGTGCCTGGTCTTGGCCTCGCGGGCACGGATGCGGCTCTCGTGGGTGCAGGTCTGGTTGAAAATGGCGAAGAATGGCTGGCCCTTTTTGCGTTTTCTATAGTGTGCCTTCCCGGAGGATTCATCCCAGATCTGCCTGATGTTATGTTCGATGTTGTAGTCGGTTTTAGAGTTGTTGGTGCAGTAGTAGCCGGCCTCCCGAAGAAATTCGGGATAGAACTTCAGCCAGTCGGGCTTGGCTGCCTGTGATCTCATATGGTGGGCACCCAGGGAAGGGGCGTACATTCCACAGATAATGGTTGTCCGGGCCGGAGCGCAAACCGGAGCTGTCGAAATGGCATTGAGATAGAGCAGGGATTTTTTGGCGAAGGCGTCGAGATTGGGGGTATTGGCGTACTTATCCCCATAGCACCCGAGGTGTGGCCCGTGGTCCTCAGCAGAGAGCCAGAGGATGTTAGGGCGCCCTGCGGGCGCACCCATGAGGGAGGAAAGCCCGAAACCCAGAAGCAGGAAGCTGAGGAGCTGGAGTCGGCTAAACATGATGGGGAAAGGCGAGATAGGATTTGGCGTTTTCATAACAGATGCTGCGAATGAGGGAATCAAGGAAGTCCTGATCGTCTGGGATTTCGCCGTTTTCGACGTCCTTGGCGATCAGATTACACAGGAGACGGCGAAAGTACTCATGGCGGGGGTAGGATAGAAAGGAGCGTGAATCGGTAAGCATCCCGATGAAGCGGGACAGCAGTCCGATGGAGGCGAGGGTTTGAATCTGATCGGTCATGCCGCGCAAGGTGTCATTGTACCACCAGGCTGAACCCCACTGGAGGCGCCCGGGGGTGGGTCCTTCCTGGAAGGATCCGCAGGCTGCGGCGAAAAGGGCGTTGTCGCGCGGATTGAGGTTGTAGAGGATAGTCTTGGGGAGGGCTTCCGTGCGGTCGAGAAGATCGAGGAACTGGAGAAGGCGGTTTCCCTGGGGCCAGTCGCCTATGGTGTCGAATCCGGAGTCGGGACCAAGTTGATCAAAGCAGCGGGAGTTCGGATTGCGCACGGGCGCAAGGTGGAGCTGCATGGTCCAGTTCCGTTCTGAGTTCCAACGTCCGATGTGTTGCATGATGAAGGCGGTGAACTGATCGACTTCGGTGCTTGCGACATCATGGCCCGAGCGGGCCTTCTCAAAAATGAGAGAGGCTTCCTTTTCATCGCAGACTTCTGAGGGACAGTAGCGCATTCCGTGATCAGAGAGGCGGCAACCGGCGGCATGGAAGTCGTCATGGCGGGTGTGGAGTGCCTCAAGCAGTTCGGAGAGAGAGTGGATTTCCGTATTGCACACTTTCCCGAGTTGATCACAGAAAGGATTGAGGATGTGTGGACGGTCGACCATGACGGCCTTGTCGGGCCGGAAGGTGGGATAAATCCTCGTCTTGAGATCGAGAGTGGCGCAGGCCTGATGATGGGCGAGGGTGTCGGAGGGATCGTCAGTGGTCCCCACGGTGTCCACCCGAAAGCGGTTGAGTAACCCGTGGGCGCAGAAGTCCTCTTCCGCAAGCCGCTCGTTAGCGGCATTCCATATGCCTTCCGCGGTATCGGGGCTCAGGAGGGTGTCGATGCCAAAGCAGCGGCGAAGTTCGAGATGGGTCCAGTGAAAAAGAGGATTGCCAACTGTGTGAGGAATGGTTTCAGCCCAGGCTTGGAACTTATCCCGGGCCGGTGCGGAGCCGGTGATATGGGATTCCGGGATTCCATTTGCCCGCATGGCACGCCACTTGTAGTGATCTTCCCCGAGCCATAGCTCCGTGATGTTTCCCCATCTTTGATTCTCGGCCACCTCGCGGGGCGGGAGATGGGTATGGTAGTCGATGATAGGCTGGACGGCAGCCACATCGTGGAAGAGACGCTCGGCGGTTCCGCTGTGGAGCAGGAAGTTGTCGTCGAGGAAGGCGCGCGGCATGGCGGGAAGTTAGGGATCTCTCACTTGAGAGGAAACCGTAATTTGCAGCCGTCTCCGCTGTCCGACACTTCTGCTTCGAGAATATCCCTGCTCAGTCGTGTAAACGTTCTGCAACGAGCCTGTAATAGTGACCCTGTCCCCTGTTCCGGTCGGAGAAGATTTCGACGCGGGAGTCTGGTTGAGCCTCGATAGAGTCCCATTCAGACCAGTTGAGGCCGTCGGAGCTGCCCTCGATGGTGTAGCGGATTCCGGGCCGGGCCTCGAACTGGAGGGTGAAGTTCGCGCCGTCATGAAAGGCGGAGGAGAATTGAAGGAAGCTTGTGGGGTCGGCGGGGTCAGTATCGCTCTGATATTCATAGAGGTTCGAGCGGCGATCATCGTCGAGGTCGAGAGCGGCATCAGCGGGAGAATCGGGATCGAGGCCCTGTGCGATCTCCCAGGCATCGGGCATGCCGTCGCCATCCCGGTCGGAGTTCGGATTCTCGGTGTTCGATCCGCCGGGGGAGGGGAACGGCAGGGCTCCGATGGACGTTCCGCCATCAGTCTGGCGGCCAGATGAGACGCCATTTGCCTCCACCCCCCATGTCACCTCATCAATTTTGGTCCGGAGAATCCCATTAAATTGGTAGAGGCGAAGAGTTTCTCCAAGGGAGTGGAGACGGAAGGGGAGGTGGCCGGCACCACTTCCGCCGTCGGCGATGTAGGCGACGAATCCCTCCGGGCCAATGAAGCTGAGTGGGGGGATGGAATATTGGTCGATCCCAGAGGTGGTGAGATCGTCGGTCAGGCGAAGGCCTTCCAGCGCGATCGGCCGGGACGATGATCGGTTGTAGAGTTCGACGTAGTCCTCCCGGCCCTGTCCCGGGTTCGCTAGCCACTCGTTGATGCGCAGGTTGGTGGCGCTGGCCAGGGCAGCATTACCCGCATTGACCGCTCCCTCGCTTGGACTGGTGAGAAGGCGCCATACATTGTTGCTTGAACGGCCTATTGTCAGTCCCGGGACCTGTGAGCCGTAATTCACCCTGTCCAGTTCCTGCCCCTCACTGTTGAAAAGATAGACCTGGCTGCCCTGGGGGGAGAGAAGGCTGCCGGTATTGAGATCGGCGGGATCGCCAGATGCTGGACGAGAGGGGTCGCACCTGATCACGAGGTAGCCATTACCCGGGATTTCGAGGGCGTCAGGGAATGTCCACCGTGTTCCGTCCCGATCGCCAATCGCAAGGGCATGGCCACTGAGGGACTGGGCTTGCCCAAGAGTGTTCCGGAGCTCAATCCAGCCGGTTCCTTCTTCCGGGTGGCTGGCCAGGAGTTCATTGAGGAGCAAGCTGCTGTTGAGGGCGAGATAGTTGCTGCTGCCGGGGCTGGCTGACTCGTCAAACACGCGAATGCTGAGGCTGCCATCGGGGTAACGCCCACTGGAGACGTCCTCGGTCTGGGCGCTGTAGTTGAGGTTTTCGATCTCCAGGCCGTTTTCACCGATGAGCACAAGGGATCCTCCTTCCGCCTGCAGGCGGAGATCCAGGTGTTCTGCGCCGCTCTGCTCGTCTGCCCACAGGCGGAGGTGACTCCTGGGGGCGAGGAAGGAGAGATGGCTGTAACGGGCAGTGGCAGCACCGTTGCGAACGTGAACGTTCTGCAGGGCGACCGGTTTGTCGGGATCCTTGTTGTAGAGCTCGAGCCAGTCGGAACTGCCCGGGATGCGGTTGCTCATCCACTCGTTGAGGGAGAGAGCTCCCTGTGGAGCGAGAGATATGGCGGAGCCATTTCCGGATGCGGGGGTGGGATTGCTGAGGAACCAGCCGGAGTCACCCAGGTTGAGGGAGAGGTCGGGAACCTGGAGTCCGAAGGTGAAGGCGTCGACCCGTGCTCCGTGGGAATCAGTGAGGTAGAGAGTCCCCCCGGAGGGATTCAGGGCGAACCCGCTGTTCAGGCCCGGGAGATTCGGATTTTCCGAACACCAGATGACGAGGTCACCATTCCCGTCGACCTGCGTGCCGGGAGGGAAGGGGAACCTCCCAAGGGTGGCCCCATCGTCGCTGAGACTCCATCCGTCGAGGGAGACTGGAGTGGGTCGCGGATTGCGGAGTTCAATGAAGGCGGGAAACTCGCCACCGTGGGGGAGGGCGTTCCGGTTGTCGGCCAGCACTTCGCTTATGATGATGGCAGGCAGGGGAGAAGCGGGGTCAGTCTCGCCGGGACTGCCGTTAATATCCGAACTGGCGGACCAGTTGGCGGGGCTGTGGGGATCGCCGTCGGGGTTGCTAAGGACGAGGGAATGTCCTTCGCCATCTGCTGATGCAGGCCAACCCTCTTCGTCATCGTAGCGGACGGAGGTGATGGTGTTGCCGATTCCGTCCTCCAGGGTGAGGGTTTCCCCACCATTGGAGAGTCCCCCTGTGAAGGTTCCGTAGACCTGGGTTCCCGGATAGCGGGCAGCAAAGGCTTCCAGGTCGTCATTGGAAGCGAGAACGAGTCTTCCGCCCGGGGCGAGAATGGCATCATCCGGGAAGATGAATGTTATCCCGCGAAGCTCCATCTGGGTCAAGTCGACGGGCAGGGTGCCGTAGTTCTCCAATTCCACGAACTCGAGCGAGTTGGGACCGTCCGGATTGTACATGATTTCGCTGAAGCGGAGGGTCGGGACATCCGGCTCACTCAGGAATACGGCTTCGGTCAGGGCGCTCCATTCACCATCGTTTTGAAGGGTCCGGGCCTTGATCTGCTGGGACTGCGTTATGCGGAATGATCCTTCATACCTGATAGCCGATGGGGAGGTCTCGGTCGGGGCAACAACCGTGTCGCTGCCTTCGAGCATCACGGAATGGAGGAAGTCGGAACTTGTCAGGCCGTAATTCAACCCATGGATTGCGAGAATGTTATTCCCCGCTGATTTCAGCTCGCCGATGAAATCGCTGACATTGAAGCTGAGCAGTTCGACTGCCGAGGAATCGGGATTGGCCCCCTCGGCAAGAGAATTCCACGCGAGGGTGGAGGGTGCGTTCGAGCTCGTGATGCGGATGCCATTGAGGTAAGCGACGAAGCCGTCATCAAAGCGGACCCTTAACTGCAGGGAGTTGATCTCCTCCATGTCGCTGGCTGTCACAGTGAAAGGGATGCGGATGTAGCAGGAGGCATTCTGATTGTTCATTTCGGCCTCGACGTCGATGTTGATGAGGCTGTCGTAGGTTCTCTGTTCGTCATAGCCAACCCCGCCGGTTCCGAGGGTCCAGGTTCCATCATTGAAGGGCTCATTCCCTCCGGTCCAGGCAGCCCCAAAGCTGTCATTCGCGGGGACAATCACCCGTTTCGGACTATTCTCGGCGACCAGGGTCTTGGTATTTCCTGCCGGTCCCCCGGGATCGGGCACCAGGGGACTGCGCGGATCGGTTCCGTCCGTGGTGTAGTAGATAACACCGCTGGGGGCGGTCATGGATAGAGGCGTGTTGGCGGAAACCGGACCGGGGGACAGGTTGAAGACCGGGGCAGTATCGGAGCGGTAGAGCCCAGCCTGTCTCATGTCTTCTATGATGATGCCGCGCCGGTTTGGCACCCAGTTGGTGCGGATGGAGGTGCTCATGCCAGATAGTACTCCTGACATCTCCGCTCGCATTTCTTCATAGCGTTCAAGATTCCGGTCGTCCTCGAAAGGGCCGCCATTGAAGAAGAGTTTGTGGAAGCGGTCAGCCCAGCGCAGGCGGAATTCAGGGCTGTTCATGAGGGACTGGTAGAGCCTCGCTATGTCAGCTCCACCGGCCAGTTCCCCGGTAAGGGTATTGCCGTTGACGGAGCGTCCCTGGTTTCCGAGGGACCATTCCGCATCCCAGACGTAAAAACGGAATTTCGCGCCGGGGATGCGTTCCCGCGCAGCACGCCAGTTGTTGTGGGGCCAGTCGCCGGTCCCGCCGTATACGTTTACCAGGAGATAATCGATGAAGTTGTCGATATCGAGAACCTCAGTGGCGGCCTGGTAGTTGGAGGGATCGCTCATGTCCCGGCGGACCACGGAGTTCATGCTGTTCCAGGCATTGTTATCTCCCTCGCGAACTTCGCCGAACTGGGCAATGACATCCCACGCGTTATCGCCTCCGTGCCAGGACCGCATGAAGTCATCATCGATACGTTCGGTGGGATTGTAGTATCCCTTGTAGTCACCGTTTATGAAGAGGTTCACGAAGTTGCCCCGCGCACCGATATTGCCGGATTCGATCTGCATTCGCCGGATGTATTCATCAACGATGAAGGGGTTGCTGGAATCGTTCATTCCCGCCCGCAGGGTGACGCGGTCGTAGAGATCGACCTCAGAGCCCTCAAAGAAGGGGTAGTTGAGCATGGTGGGGCCGTAGTCGCCACGGAAGTAGAGGCGAAAGGAATACTTGGAGGCCGGAAGGCCCCCGTTGGGGTTATAGCGACCACGAATATAGTCACCTCCCTGCACCCGGAGGCCGCAGTTGACCTGGAAGCCGCTGTTGTCGGTCTTGATCAGTTCCGCGGAGACGGGGCGCTCCCAGGCGATGCCCCGTTTGGTTGTGTTACGGGGATTGGTTTCCTGAATGCCGGTGGGTCCCCAGAGGTTGCTGTTATCGGTAGAGAGGGAGATTACCGGAAGGGAGCGGATGGAACCGGAGGCGTTGTAGAAATAGCTGTGGGTAACAACCTCGGAGGGGAGAATGCGCCGACCGAAGGCCGCGGCCCGGATGATCCGGGTGGTGGAGATCTGGATTGGTTCGGTGTAAAGCGTTCCGTTACGACTTGTCGGCTCACTGCCGTCCGTTGTGTAGCGGACGGTGGCGCCGCGATCGGGGGAGGTCAGATGCAGCTCAAAGGGTTGATTGTAGAAACCCCGCGATACGTTGAAGTGGGGAGGGTCCAGGATGCCGGAAATGACGCTCACCCCATTAGCCTCGCCGGGTGTGGGGTTGGTGAAGTAGGCCCAGGATCTGCGGGTATCGAGTCCGTAGGAGTAGTCGTTCCGCTGGATGGGATAGACAGGTGAAATCTCGTCAGCCACCGCACGGGGCAGTTCAGGGGCGAAGAGGCCGAGGTATTCTCCCGAGGCGGCCAGCTTGAAATTGGCATGGATCTCACCATTGCCCTCCGGGCGGCGATCCTTGCCGGAGGCAAAGATGACGAGATATCCGCTGGCGGGAATAACCCGATCGGGAAGGACGAACTTGCCCGGTTCGTCGGGGTTATCGGTGAGCGACCAGCCTTCGAGATTAACAGCGGCATCGCCGAAATTGTGCAACTCGATCCAGTCGGAAGCTTCGCCGTCCTCGTCCTCCAGTCCGCTCCGGTTGGCTGCCACGAGCTCGTTGATGCTCACGGTGCTGTCGCTGGCATTGGGATCGATGACATACGACCACGTGTTGCGCGCAAAGGCATTAGGGTCCGCGGCAAGATCGGTGATGGCATGCCCGGGATCCCAGGTGAGATCCAGGGGTCCATTCGGCAGTGAATCGAAGCTGAACTGATAGGGGCCGGGACCGCTGCCGCTTACCAGATTGGCGGGTATGCCGCCGGCGAGGAGGTCGGAGGCATCCACCCCCGTGACACTCTCCGAGAAGGTTATCGAGACCTCCTGCATTTCACGCAGGGTGAGGCTTGGAGTGGGCAGAATAGTGACGATCGAGGGTGGGATTTCGTCGACTACCGCGTAATTACGCACTTCCCCGGGTGCAGTTTCGTCAAAGGCGTTGGGGGGATTTGCGGTATCCCGGATGCCATGATCGACGGCCCAGGCCACGGTGGCGGAGCCGAGGGGTAGGGACGCAAAGGTAAAGGTGTACTGGTTTCCCCCGCTGGCCTGCACGGCGAGGGCGGTTCTTCCATTGATGGTGAGATCATTTGCGCTGACCCCGGTTACTGGTTCGGAAAATTCGACCACGATCCTGGAAAGTTCCGCTACATTGCCGGGAGGGGGGTCGATGGAGGTCACCACCGGCGGGTCGAAATCCGGAGCAATGGAGACCAACTCGGGATTCATGAGGAGGTCGGAACTGTTCAGGATGACATTGAAGACCTGGACCGCGATAGTGTTTGGACCCTCACGCAGGAAGCCTTGCGGGTTTGATAACTCGAAGGTGAGGAAGGAGCCTGACTCATGACTCCCGCTTGCGGTGGCGTCATAGGTATATGTATCAGGAGGATTCCGTGAGTGGACGAGAGTCCCGTTGATCCAGATGCTGTAACCATCGTCCCAGTCGACATTCAGATTGAGGCCTGATACCTCGGCCACATCGGTGACATTAAAGGTGCGCCGCATGAAGACGGTGCTGTAGTTCCCACGCATGTCATCAAGCACGGTCCCCCCGCTCCCGTCACCGTAGCGGATTGGAGTGGACCCGGATTCCCAGGAGGAGTCATCAAATCCCACTGCCCGCCAGGCATCAACCGGGTTGGAGGCTTCGGCGGTGCCCTTGAGATACCTCCATTCGGAATTTCTCGGGAGGAGGAGGGCCGAAGAGGCGAGGCCGGGGAAAATGAGCCACAGGGTGAGGATGAGTAGGGGGCGAGCCATCATGATTGCTTATTTTTTTTTGGGGGGGTGAGCTGAATGGGCCGAGACCTGACTTAGCACAATACTGGCCTCATGTCCGACGAAATGTGATGCAATCTCACGGGAAACAGGGGGGTGAACGAGCTTGGGTGTGGATTATAGAGACGGACAAATCCAGCAGTAGGATCGGTGAGAGTTCTCTGACTATCCTCCTCGCGAAGCGCCCAAATTCGGAACTTTTTTTGCGGCTGGTGCTCAGTTCCCCGGAAACAGGGATTTCAGGGAATCCGCCAAAGGGGATGAGGAAGCAAAACTATTTAACGGGAGCCTTTCCCACACGAAGGCGGTTGTACTCGGGATTGACGCAACGGTTCTTCCACTGGTTCAACACCTCCCTGAGTCCGGCGTCGGATTCGGGATACTGCCCCTTGTCGTCAGTGCGTTTCTGCCAGTCATTCAGGATTCCGCGGTGACGCTTGAGTTCTCCGGCAAAATCCGGATCCCCGGCAAGGTTCCGGATTTCATGGGGGTCCTTCTCAAGATCGTAGAGCTCCTCCTCGGGGCGGGGACCGAAGAAGATGTTCTCGGTGAGAGGGGGAAGGGATCCGGCTGCGTGCCCCTTGCGCAGGAAAATGACGTAATCGCGGTTGTCACGATACTGCGGCTGGAGCAGGGGACGGTCAGTGAGGAAATTGCGGATGTAGCGGTAACGATCAGTGCGAACGCTTCGGATATAATCTATGGTGTAGTCACAGCGGTCGCGGGCGGAGATTACGTGCTTGCGGGGCTTGAATTCATTCGCGAAGAGGTTGACACCGTCAAAATAGCCGGGGATGTCGATCGCAGCGAGGGCCAGGCTTGTGGCCGCAATATCGAGGGTCGAGGTTAGATCCGTGCGAACGGTGCCGGGTTTGAGTCGTTTGTCCGGTCCGAGGACGATGAGCGGAACGTGGGTGCCAATCTCGGTGCAGAATTGCTTGGCCCGGACGGAGTGGTTGTTCCCATGGTCGGTGAACCAGAAAATGATGGTGTTTTCAAGGAGGCCGTCGGTCTTCAGGTTTTCGATGATCTTGCGGGTGTCGTCGTCAGTCTGGCGCACGGTGTCGTAGTGGTGGGCATGCCATTTGCGGAACAAGGCGTTATTGGGGAAGTAGGGAGGCGGCGTGACGGAAGCGGGATCGACCTTGTCAGCCCACTTCCTGGTGTTGCTCTTGCCCCCTGCCAGTTGAATCTGACCGAACCACGGCCTGTTCCCGGGCAGTTTTCGCCATGCGGCCAAGTCGCGTTTCCGGCCTTCAACTGAGTAAAGGTCGCCGGTTTTGAATACGAAGTTGTAGTCCTCCTTTCCGGAGTTGAAGGTGGAATAGCCGTTTTTTCGAAAGAGTTGGGGGATCGTGGTGATCCCCTTGGGAAGATGAATGGCGCCCGCCTTGCTTCTCGAGGAACGGTGGTTATGTATCCCGGTAGTGGTTTGATAGGCCCCGGTAATCATCGCGGAGCGGCAGGGAGAACAGACCGGGCAGGGAACGTAGCATCGGGTGAAGCGGACACCCTTTTCCGCTAGGGCATCGATGTTGGGAGTCTTGTCCGCGTTGATTTTGTCACCGTAACATCCGATCCAGGGGGACATGTCCTCGATGAAGATCCAGAGGATGTTGGGCTTGGCAGCTGCGGTAGTAAGGGGAAGAAGGCCGCAGAGCAGGCAGAAGAGAACGAGGGGTCGAATCATGTGCAAACAGCTATACGCTGTTGATCGGTAATCTCCCGAATGCGGCATTAGTCAATCTCCGGGCGCTCGGCACCGTGGCGAATGTCGATGGCAGCGGTCACAAATACTGCTTCCTCGGCGATATTCTTGGCGTGATCACCCACTCGCTCAAGCCACCGGACAATAAACTGAAGGTCGAGATAATCCTTGATACGATCACTGTCATTCTCCATCCGGGAGGTCAGTTGCTTAGAAACAGATTTCTGTGCCTCGTTCAATTCAGCGTCCTCACCCCTTATCTCGAGCGCGTGTTCGAGATTGCCTTCAGCGAATGCCCCAAGGCTTTTCTGCAGTAGATCGATTGCCTTTTTGTACACAGGTTCGACGAGCCTTGTCTCTGCGATTTCCAGGTTTCGGTTCATTTTCCTGGCACGTCGGGCAATACTCACGGCCTGATCGCCTACCCGCTCGAGGTTGCCGGAGACCTTCATGACAGAGATGACTCGTCGGAGGTCAGTGGCAACTGGCTGGTAGAGAGTCATGATCCGGAGTCCCTCCTCATCGATTTTCATTTCCAGGAGGTCGACCTCGGCATCATCAGCGATCACCTGGTCGCACAAGGTGCTGTTACGCTCGGTGAGTCCGCGCACGGCCATTTCCAGGCTTCTGGATACCTGCTCAGCCATGGAATTAAGGTCCGCGCTGATCTTGTCCAGGGCGTCCTGGAATTTCCCGAGGATGTGTGGTGTTTCGTCTGGCATCTGATTGCTCGTATTCAGGCTGGTTTATCCGTAACGCCCCTCGATATACATGGCCGTTTTCTCCTCCTGTGGGTTGAGGAAGAGTTGATCGGTAGGTGCGTGCTCAATGATTTCTCCGAGATACATGTAGATGCATTCGTCGCTCGCGCGCTTGGCCTGTCCCATGTTGTGGGTGACCATGACGATAGTAAAGCGTTCACGCATCTCACTGACCAATTCTTCGATGCGGGCGATTCCGTCGGCGTCCAGCGCGGAGCAGGGTTCATCCATCAGGATTATCTGCGGCTTCAGAGGAAGAAGGCGGGCGATGCAGAGTTTTTGCTGTTGCTCGAGGGTGAGCCCAGTTGCTTTCTCCTTCAGGATGTCCTTGGTGGCGTCCCAGAGTTGCACTTCACGCAGGGCGGATTCCACGACCTCGTCCAGCTTCAGGTTGCGCAGTTCGGCCCGAGGAGTATGAGCCTTGAGTCCAAAGATGATGTTCTCGTAGATTGATATCGGAAGAGGGTTGGGTCGCTGGAAGACCATTCCGACGGCCTTACGGAGCTCAGGAAGATTGACATCATCATCATAGATATTCTTTCCCATGATGGTGATCTCGCCATTGGTGGTGACGTTTCCGTAGCGTTCGTTGATTCTATTGAAGGATCGGAGCAGGGTTGTCTTTCCGCATCCCGAGGGGCCGATGAGCGAGGTGATGATCCCCGGCTTGATATCGACCGACACCTTGAAAAGAGCCTGGAAGTCGCCATAAAAGAGGTCGACGTCACGGGTTCGAATACTGACTGCGGAATCGGACATCGTGGACTAGCCCATTTCGCCCGAGAGGTAGCGGGCGGTTAGTTCATTCTGAGGGTTAGCAAAGAGGTCGGGAGTGGGGCCCTGCTCCACGATTTCTGAATCGTTGAGGAACATGAGGTCGTCCGAGATTCGTTGGGCCTGCTGGATGAGATTGGTGACGAGAATGATGGTCATCTGTTCCTTCAGGTGTACGAGGACATCCTCGATCTTCATGGTGGTGACCGGGTCGATCGCGATGGAGAACTCGTCGAGGCAGAGAATCTCGGGTTCGAGCGAGAGAGCGCGGGCGAGGGTAAGGCGTTGCTGTTGGCCGCCGGAGAGCTTGGTCCCGAGAGACTTGAGCCGGTCCTTGACCTCGTCCCAGAGAACCGACTGCTTGAGGCATCGCTCAACGAGTTCGTCGAGTCGTTCCTTGTCGTGGATGCCCGCCATGCGGGGGCCGTAGGCGACGTTGTCGTAGATAGACAGGGGCAGGCCGACCGGCAGGGGAAAGACCATGCCGATGCGGCGCCGCAGGGCATAGACGTTGCGGAGACCGTTGACATCTTCTCCGTCGATCGTCACGCGGCCTTCCACGTTGGCAGTGTTGATGAAGTCGATGGTGCGATTGACGCACTTCAGCATCGTGGTCTTGCCGGAATTCGCAGGCCCTACGACCCCGAAGATCGTGTTCTTCTTCACCTTGAAGTCGAGGTCATCCAGCGCGATGTCCTTGCCGTAGCGGACCGTGACGTTGTTGAACTCGATGTGTGCGTGTTCGCTCATGATCGGGTCACCACTTCTTGCGGGAGCGCAGCCAGACGCGGAGGGTGATTGAGATGCTGTTGATGATGAGGATGAGGGCGATGAGGACGGCGGCAGTGCCGTACTTCATGGCCTCCGGCATTCCGGAGATTTTTTCGGCTACCACGTGCAGGTGGTAGGACATCGCCATGAACGGCTCGGTCAGGTCGTAGGGGGCGATCTTACGATCGAAACTGTCGGTGGAGATCGCGACGCTGGCGACGGCCCCGGTAAAGAGGATGGGGGCAGTCTCCCCGGCGGCGCGGGAGACTTCGAGGATGACGCCGGTGAGTATGCCGGACACGGAGTTGGGCAGGACGATGGTCCGGATGGTCTGCCACTTTGTGGCGCCCATGTTCCAGCAGGCTTCGCGGAAGGCCATCGGGACCGCGGCAAGGGCTTCCCGTGTGGCGGTTACAATGACGGGGATGGTCATCACTGCGATCGTGCAGGAGGCCGCCAGGAGGCTTTTGCCCATTCCGAGGGTGAGGACGAAGGCGCCGACCCCGAAGAGGGCGTGGACGAT
Source organism: Roseibacillus sp. (assembly GCA_022448985.1). Classification (GTDB taxonomy): domain Bacteria; phylum Verrucomicrobiota; class Verrucomicrobiia; order Verrucomicrobiales; family Akkermansiaceae; genus Roseibacillus_B. The sequence goes on along the minus strand of JAKVCR010000049.1, from coordinate 75,813 downwards.
GGAAGGCACCCCCGCAAGGGAGGTGACCGCCATTCCGATTGCGCGGGTCAACCAGTTGTCCGGGGCATACTCGTTGATGTAGATGCCGGCCAGGATGCCGATGGGTGCGACCAGCGCGAGGGAGACCAGAACAAGGTAGAAGGTTCCCATGAGGGGGAGCCAGATTCCGCCCGACTTTCCGAGTGGACTGGGGTTTTCGGTGATGTAGTCCCAGGAGAGAACCGGAGCTGCCTTGACGAAGAGGTAGATGATGACGGTGAGGACCGGGATGATGATCGCAAAGGTTGACCCCAGCATCAGCCAGCGGACAATTTTCTCACGCTGGCGCTTCCGATGCTCGTGCGGACTGGCGGTGAAGGGATGGTCGACGGCGCTCATCTAGGCGTTGCGTTTCTTGATTCCCTTGATCACGAGATCAGAGATGACGTTGATAACCACGCTGATCAGCAGCAGGACGATGCCGACCACGAAGAGCATCATGTAGTGCTCGCCGCCGTGGGGTGCGTCGGGCATTTCAGAGGCGATGGTAGCGGTCATGGCCTTGACCCGCTCGAAGAGAATCATGGGGCTGAACTCGTCCGGAATGCTCTCGGTTCCTCCCGAGGCCATCCAGACGGCCATGGTTTCCCCGACCGCGCGGCCTACGCCGAGCATGGAGGCGGCGAGCAGGCCATTCTTGGCGGCAGGGAAGAGGACCTTGTAAATGACTTCCCACCGACTGGCCCCGAGGGCGAGGGCTGCTTCCCGGTAAGAATCCGGAACGGCCCGCAGGGAGTCCTCACTGATGGAGACGATGAGGGGGATCGCCATCATGGAGACCATCAGCGAGGCGTTGAGGAGGTTGACCCCGATCTCGACATTGAAGATGTCCTGGATGAGTGGGCTGACGATGACGAGCCCGATGAAGCCCCAGATGATGGAGGGAATGGCGGCAAGAAGCTCGACGAGGATCTTGAGGGTTTCCTTGACCTTCCCGGTGGCAAACTCGGAGATGTAGACCGCTGCCGCGAGGCCGAGCGGCATAGCGATGCACATGCTGACCGCGGTGACGGCAAAGGTGCCGTAGAGAATTCCGGCCGCACCATAGACCGGATCGTTGCCCTCCGCGGGATTTGGTAGCCAGCGATTTTCGAAGAAGAACTCGCCCCAGTTGACCTGGGGGAGAATCGGCCACGCTTCCTTGATGATGAAGAAGAAGATCGCCGCGACGAAGAGGATGGAGCTCCATCCGCTGAGATAGATTACGATGCGGATGACAGGCTCGGCCCGGTCGAGAGCCCGGGAGCCAAGAATCCGTATCCCCTGGAAAACACTTCTCATCCTGATCGTTTCACTGCTTCCGGCGAGGAAATGGATCGTTGCGGCGCCCTACTTGTAGGGCACGAATCCCTGCTCGGCGACGACGGCCTGACCGGCCTCGCCCTTGATCCAGTCGAGGTATTCCTTCACGGCCCCTTCAGGTTCACCAACGGTGTAGATGTAGAGAGGGCGGGCAATGGGATAGCTCTTGTTCTTGACGTTTTTGATAGTGGGAGCGAAGGCCTCGGAGTCCTCATCGGCGGAGATGCTCAGCGCACCGACATGGTCGTTAATATAGCTCATGCCGCTGTAGCCAATTGCGGACGGGGTGGTGGAACAGAACTCCACGACAGCGCTTGATCCGGCCATGCCGGCAGTCTTGGGTTTAAATTCCACGCCCTTCCCGAGAACGGCCTTCTGGAAGAAGCCATAGGTGCCGGAATTGTTTGCACGCCCAGCTCGCTGGATCTTGGCATCGCTGCCGCCGATTTCGTTCCAGTTGGCGATGGTGCCGCCTTCGGCCCAGATTTCCTTGAGCTTTGGAAGGGAGATCGATTTTACCGGGTTATCCTTGTGGACAAAAACGGCGATCCCGTCGTAGCCGACGATGTGCTCGACCGCTTCCTCGCCGCGCTTATCCTTGATGGCCTTGGCTTCGGACGGCTTGATCGCGCGACTGGAGTGGGAGAGGTCGGCGGTGTCGTCAATGAGTGCCACGAAGCCAGTACTGGAGCCTTCCCCCGCGACGCTGACGGCCACTCCCGGAGTGGCTTTCTTGTAGGCGGCCCCCCAGGAGAGGCCGACCTGCAGCATGGTGTCAGAACCGGCTACCTTGATAGTGGTGGTATCGCTATCGCCGCGGCCACAGGAACCACAAAGAAAGGCAATCCCGAGAGCAGAGGCGGTTATAAGATAATGAGACAGCTTAATTTTCATGGCTTCCTTGTTTGTCTGTAGTTAAGTCTGATGAGTTTGTAATGCGTCGGATCTGGTTGTCCTTTATCCGCGGGATCGGGCCTGTAGCGAGAGGGGAGGTGTGACAAGAGTGTCACTAGCACTTTTATGTGATAGGTGAAAAACGCTATAATCAGGCACTGGCTTATGTGACAGAGTTGTCACCTATAGGCCGAGTTATCCGCAACATTTGCCGAGAACCCGTAGCAGCGCATAGGCTGGCTACTCGTGCGGATGGGCAGCACTTCCGACCGCCCTGGTTCGGAAGGGAGGCCATGGGCCTGCGGCAGCAAGGGGCTAAAGGAACGCCGTGATGAGGTCTGACTCACCCTTGCCGGAATAGAGATGCTACTGGGCGACCTGCTCTACCTGGAGCGTTTATCATTAACCCAAATGTGGGCTTCAAAAGCCTCCAAAATCAAGGTCCGGGTGGTCAAAATTTGGGCGCAAACTTCTCAATTTAAACAGGTTAACAAGAGAGGAACTCTATTTGGAATTATTCCAAAACCACCTCGACTTTGGCCTCCCGATCGAGTCATATGAGAGGCGGAACTGATTTTACAATGTGTTGACAAAAATGGGGCAAATAAATGGAGCCCAAAGACGTTTAACAAATAGGCAAAAGCACCGGAAAAGAAAGATTTACAATGGCCAGATTAGATTCAGACAGCAGCCTTCGCGTTTATCTCCGCGAAATATCGAAGACGGATCTCCTCACACGGGAGGAGGAAGTAGAACTCGCGGCGCGGATCAAGAAGGGAGACAAGAAAGCCCGCGCCCACATGATTAAGGCCAACCTGCGCCTGGTGGTAAAGATTGCGCAGGACTATTCCGGTTACGGGCTTCCGCTTGCGGATCTTATTTCCGAGGGAAATATCGGCTTGATGAAGGCAGTAGAGCGATTCGATCCTGAGAAGGGAGGAAAGCTTAGCACTTACGGATCCTGGTGGATCAAACAGTCCATCAAGCGGGCCCTCGCGAACCAGAGCAAGACCATCAGGCTGCCGGTCCACATGGTGGACAAGATTGCTAAGATGCGTCGCATCTCCGCCCTTCTGACAGAATCCATCGGACGGGAGCCTACCGATGATGAGCTCGCCGAGGAGCTTGGACTGCCGAGTCGTAAGTTATCTTTGCTCAAGCGGGCCTCCCAGCGCCCTGTTTCCCTCGATGCACCCGTGAATGAAGATGAATCAATTGGTCTCAGTGATATCATAGGTGATGAAAGGGCCCAGAGCCCGCTCGACACCCTCGTTGATAAAAATATCCATCACCAACTGGATGATCTCCTCGAAGTTCTCGATGAGCGTGAACACCGTATTATTGATGCCAGGTTCGGGCTCAATGGTAAGAAGGCGATGACTCTTGAAGAGGTAGGCAGAGAATTCGGCGTAACCCGGGAAAGAATTCGCCAGCTTCAGAATGTAGCGCTCGAAAAAATGAGAAAAGCGCTACGCAAAAAGGAGAAGCCGCTGCCGAAGCCGGTCTAGGTCGGCTGGAGATGGGGTCACGAGACCCAGGCCATTGCGATTGGGATCGCAGGTGTGAAGAGCGTCGGGTTTGCTTCTGCCCCCATTTCCATTTATCTGGGCACTGCGGCGTATCCAGGGAGGTGGGTGGACGGAATGGCAGCTACCAGTCGCCGGTGTTGCGGAGGGCTTCCAGTTCCTCGTTGTAAATATTGAATTCCAGTCGGGAGAAGGCGTTGAGCTGGAATTCCACTTCTCCAAACGTCTGGCTGTATCCCCGGAGAGCATCCTTGGAGAAGGAGTCGAGCCGGAAGGTGATGCGTCCGCCCTCGCGCAACCACGCCCGGACATCCCCCTTCTTGCGAATAGGCTCCTCATAGTCGCCCTGGGAAAGATCGATAGTGCGCATTCTATCGACAGGGATCTTCATTTTGCAGAATTCTGTTTCCACGGCGAGGACGCCATTCTCGATAAGGCCTACGTCGCCCACGACGACATCGCCGTTCTGGAGCCGGATTTTCTGCCCTTCAACCTCTTCCTCCTCGGGTTCTCCGGTAGCTGCGGTGTTTTCCGGCAGGTCTCCCTTCCATGGGCTGACCCGGATGCGGCTCACCTGGATGGGATAGAAGTCTTCTGAGATAAAGTGAAGCCAGTTCCCAAAGGTTCCCGCCTTGGGATTCTCGTCAGTCCATACCTGTGCCTGCCTGCCATCGATGTAAAGAGCGATGGTGCCCGCGGTGCGGTCGATATAGAATTCAAATCGAACTTTCTCCTTTTCTGCCAGCTCAGCGATGTTGGCCTGACCGACGATCTTCGATCCCCCTGCAGCGCGGGTAACCCAGCGTTTGCGGAGGTAGACAAAGCGGCGCTGGCACACCAGGTCGTAGCAGTTATCAGGCTGAGTGGTCTCTCCGTCATCGGAGAGCAGGAGGACCCGGAAGCGAAGGGAGCTTCGCCAGGTCAGGTCGAACTGGATATGGGATCGGTCAGGGGTCGGAATCTCACGGGCAATGCCCGCTCCCTTGGAGGCCGAGAGCGCTCCGCCGCTGAGGCTCCAGGCGTCATTTTCCCCTTCGATGGTCCATGAATCGAGATCCTCGGGACCGGAATAGAGTGTTCGTTGGGAACGCTGGATCTCCAGGTCAGCGGCCATCGTGCGCCGAATTTTCAGATTGCCTCCGTACCAGGTTTTGAGGGTGACATGGTTTTCGTCGAGGGCGTCGAGTTGCCCTCGCAGGGTATCTCCGTTGGTAAGAAGGAGGAGGGCCTGATGAGCTTCATCCGCCTTGGGCTCTACGCTTCCCTGCAAACGCATTTCCAGGATGGAGGAAGGTTTTATTGGGATGGGTTGGTGGAGGAAGTCGGCATGCCACTTCAGATTGCCATGCTCGTCGATTCCCTGGGGTTTGCCGCTGAGGCGATCACGATTGGCGAATTTGAGGGTGCCGAGTAATTCGTTCCCTTCATCGGGAGAACCGGGTTCGGCAGGATCCTCCTGGGACAGGACCATGGACGGAAGGCAGATCAGGAGCAGGAGGACGTTCTTCATTATTCCGGTTCTTCAAGAGGTTCAGCATCCTTGCTGTCAACAAAGAGTCGCTCAAGAGCGCTTCGATCGAGTGTGAGCTGGCCCAGAAGGGGGTGGGTAGCTTCCAGAACCTTGTCCTTCAGGGTCAGGCTTGAGAACTGCAGCGTGCCGCCACCGTGGAGATTGAAATGAATAGGAGCTTTGCCGTCTGGAGCATCGGGAGGGTGTCTGAAATATAATGATGAGATTCTGTTGGTACGAATCCTGAGGGGTTGGTCATTGAAGGGGCTTTCGAAAACCACACGGGCCTGTCCGTCATTCTCCTCCAGTCGGAGGGCGGATCCGCTGAGATGCTGACCCTCTATATCCACCAGACCATCAGTCTCAGGATCCTCGTGTCCTTCATCCCTGCGTAACTCGGTGATGGCATCCCATTCATGGATTTCGAGCCTGGTGATGATGTTCTTGAGGTCGCCGCCCGCCTGACTTTGCAGCATGATGCCGGTCCCGGTGGGGAAACTGTCGATGGGGTCCGGAGTGCGCTGGAGTTTCTCCCCGTTCAGGTAGACGTAGATCTGCCGCCGGTCACGATCAACCCGCAACTCCACATCAACGCCGCGACCACGAAACTCCTGGGGGCGACGATGCGATTGCGCGAGAGTGTGCCAGCGGCGTCCTCCCTCGGTGGTCTGTCGTTTGAGCTGTGATCCCATCGAGTTTACTTCGAAGTAGTAGCGGTCCGCATTACCAGTGCGCTTGAGGAAGTCGTCACAAAAGTAGATACGGAAGTTTGGACCGCTTTCCCATTCGAGGCGGAAGCGCAAGATGAATTGTCGGGGTAGAACATTCTCGGCAGCAATGGTTCCGCTGGTATTGCAGGTCAGTTTGCCGTCTTCCCATTCCCAGTCGTCGTTATCAATCCATTCGGAGAGAGGTTTGGGTCCGCTGTAAACGAGCTTCTGGGGAGTTACCCCAAAATCGATGGACCTTATGTGAGTGCGTTCAATGGTGAGGTTGTCCGCGTACCATGTGCGGAACTGGACCTTCCTGTCATCCAATGCCTGCAACGAACCAGGGATAACGTCGCCATTGACAAGACGTAGTAGTTCCGGGGCGCTGTGATGTTCCCCAACCTCAACGTCGAAGCTGATGGAGCGCAGGGCACTTCCCCTCAGCTCGATAGGGGAACTGCTGAAGGTGGAGTCGACCACGATTTTCCGGTCTCCCTCAATAGCCCGGACGGTTCCTCGCAGGGTGCTGCCGTCATTAAGACTGATCCGGTCCTCCGCAACCAGAGGAAGAGCAGCGGAGAAGAGGCAGAGGGTGAGTCTGAGTTTGGCGTTCACGGTTGTGGCAATCAATAGTCGTCGTCCCAGGAATCAAGAACACTCGACCCGAAGGAAAACTCCATCAAGCCGGCATAGTGCAGATCAAGGGTCAGGTCCCCCAGAGCGGGGTGGTGGGCTCTCAGTCGATCGGAACTTGCCTCGATTGGTCGCAAGGTAAGCCGTCCGTAGGGTTGGAGGAGGAGGCGAACCCTCTGCCGACTGGCTTCCTCCTCGTCTTCTCCGGTCTGGGCCGCTCTTGCCAGTCGGATGTCCTGCACCTCTTCCTGGGGCACCGTCATCTCGGCATAGGTTCCCTTGACTACGAATCTGCCATCCTGCAGGGATGCCAGTTCCCCGGAAAAGCGATCAGTGCCATTAGTGAGCAGAATCACGTCACGGTTTTCCGTTTCCATGCTTTGGGCACTGTCGATCATTCCATTCCAGGCCGTCACGATGACATCGGAAATCCGGAGGCGAGCAGCCGAATTCTGTGAAGCGAAAGCGAGATGAGAGCCGGTCCCGACATATCCCTGACGGTCGTTCCACTGGCTCACGAATCGACCGTTTGCAAAAAGGGCGATCGTGCCGGATAACCGGTCGCATCGTAGTTCAAACTCTGCCTGTCCGGTTTCCTCCAGGCGCAGATTGGCACTGGAATTAGAAAGTCGGTCCATATCCGCTTCGCCCTCCTCATTGAAGTCGCAGCGGTAGATCTGTGCGTAATTGGAGTAAATGGTAAGGACATAGCTGTGGCCATAGGTGTAGGCGAAACCCTTGGAGCCTGCTCCCTCGGGCTTGGCTATGCGCTTTGGCTCCTTTTCGCCATCTTCGTCCTCCTTCTCAGGAGGTTCGGGCTGCTTCATGGTAGCGTGGAAGGCGATAGCGGCATTGAGTCGGTTTCGCCAGGCAAGGGTGAAGCGGATGCGGACCTGGTCGGTTGATTTGGTATCGATTGCAATCGGTCGTTGGCTGTTGCTGTAGTAGGCTCCTCCGCTGAAGACCCATGGAGGTTCGGGTGCCTCCCCTGGTTCGTCCTCCTTCTTTGGCTCGTTCTCCTTTTTTGGGTCCTTCTCCGCTTTCTCGGGAGGATCGATCACAGTCCATTCATCTGCGCTGAAAGGGCCAATGTAGTGGATCAGGCCGCCATGGGGCCGTGGAGAGATCTGACTGATGAATTCCCGGGGGATGGAGACATTTCCCGCAAATTCCGTATCCATGAGAAGCTTCTCGGAGTCCAGGCTGATGAGGGTGCCGGGAATTCGGTCGCCGCCTGTGAGCTGGATATAGGATGGGCTGCGGAGGTTTTTACGGGAACGACCTCCGTGGAAGGAGAGTCGGCGGAGCTTGTCGGTCTTGAGCGTAATCGTGTCACGAGCCTCAGCATGGCGCCATCGAAGGTCGCCTCCGCTCAAGCCGAGAAAGGAGCCGTGCAGGGAATCGCCATTTCGGAACCGGAGCAGGTCCTCCGGATTCCCCGCGTCCTCCGCCAACGCCGCAAAGGGCAGGAGAAGTCCGGTGGTGAGATATGCCACTACTTTTGCAGTAGAACATCTTCCCCGTGGCCGATTATTTTTCATAGATGGGAAGAAAACGATAGTTGAGGGCAAGGGAGAGGAGGGCGCCTGCGGTACTGAAAGCCGGCCCCTTGTTTCCTGGCCATGCCCCTTCACGTGTCTGCAGGGTGGAGAGATAGCGGATATTCTTTGCATTCCATTCGGCCCATACCTCCTCATCAGCATGAAAGAGCGCTTGCGACATGTAATACTCAAAGTAGTAGGGATAAAAGCGGTCCCGGTAATTGAGACGTCTGCTGAGGTAGTTGAGGCTGGCCTGGTAGCCCTTGCTGTCCTTTTCCTTTGCCAGCGCGAGACAGAGGGAACCGATAGCGGTGAGGGTGGGTTTGCCGCTACCAGCCGAGGTGTAGCCATAGCCGCCATCTGATCCACGGCAGCGCTTGAGGAAGGCATGTCCCTTTTTGAGGGCTTCTTCAGGGATGGGGATGCCGGCATTCCGGGCCGCGTAGAGGGCCACCATCTGCGCTCCGGTCACGGTGGTGTCCGCATCCTGGCTATCCGGGGTATAGCGCCAGGCTCCCCGGTTGTTGCGCTCCTGTGCACTCAGGATGAGTTCAACTGCGTTCTTGAGAGCGAGCGCCACTTTTTCATCGCGGAGGACGCCGTAAGCCTCCGCAAGCGCGAGGGTGGCAAAGCCATGGTTGTACATGCTGGAGCCTATGTAGCCATTGCTACTGCTCTGGTTTTCAATAATGAACTGGATGCCGTCCCGGATATTCTTGGAGTAAGGACCGTGGTTGGGATCCTCCCCGTGGGCGAGGAAAGCCATCACACAGAGCCCTACAACTGCAGGTTCGCTCCCATTACGGTCAGGCCAGTTCCCATTTTTAGTCTGCGTGCCAGCGAGAAAGCGGAGTCCCTTCACATACATCTGGTCCACCTGGGGAGGAATGGGGTCATCCTGTCTGCGGGGCAGGGATTGGGCCCATGCATCAGAGGGCGCCAGCAGAAGGGTCGCTGCGGCGATCAGGAGAACGGCTCTCATGTCAATTATCGACCCTTATTGTAGGCATCAAGGGCCTTCTGGAATTCAGGCGGCAGATGGGAACCCGCCTTGCCGGCTTTCTTGCCGATCGTGCGCTCTTCCTTCTTCCCCTTGCCGGCATCTGTGAATTTCTTGTTTGGAGAATCGGATGCGCCTCCCTGGCCTTCACCAGCCTGATCGCCTGGCTGTTGCTTGTTTTCTCCCTGCCCCTCGCCAGGATTCTTGCCCATCATCCGCTGCATCATGTCGAGCATGGCACCCATGCTCATTCCGCTGCTCGGTCATGTGCCCCCATTTTGTTGGGCCCGCTGCTTGGCCGCTTCGAAGATTTTTTCGATGATCTCTGTTTCGGCTGCGATGGTTGTTCCGCTGGTGTTGGTTTCGTCGAGCGACCCAGTCACTTCGGCCATGATCTCTTCGACTTCTTCAAGCAGGGCAATAACCTTCTCATCGGTCTGCTCCTCGATAAGATCCTGAACATCAGCAGACAGCTCATCCTGCTCTCCCGCCAGGTTCTGCGAGCTTTCCTTGTGCTTGGCCGCGGCCTCCTTCTGGGCCTCAGTTACGGGCTTCGGGTAGTCGATTTTGGGAAGTTCGATCGGAGAGGTGGTGGGTTTGGGCCCTTCTTTGTCCTTCTGGGCCGAGGCGGAGGGAAGGAGGAGGGCGATTGCGATCGGGGCAACGAGAGCAAGGTGGAATGTTTTCATCTTGGAGTCGGGATCTGGTTAGGGATTGCGGGAAAGCTCATTAGTCATCGGCATTGCCGGGAGATCCTGGGTCAGGAGGATCCTGTAGATGCAGGGTCCGGCGAAGTTGCTCCAGGGCACGGGTGCGGGCGCGAATGTCCTGCTCGTTCTGGATCATCTTCATGACTTTCAACATAAACTCAAAATCGTTGTCGTCGAGACCGGGATTATCTCCTCCGCCAGCCCCTTCGCCGCCTTGGTTGGGGTCCTGTGGCGGATCAAGGATGTCGGCCCAGGCTCGGAGTTGGGCGGCCCACTTCTTGGCGGAGTGAATGGCCATGAAGCTACGGTTGGATGCGATTTTTTCCCGGGTGGCATCGAGATGGGAATTGATGTTGGATTCGTGCATCTCCTCCATAATCTGCTTATGCTCCTCCTTCTGGGTCCGGGCATAGAAGTGGCCGAGGTCTTCGTAGATCCAGTGGACATCGGAAGCAGTGCGGCGTTGCTGCATGGAAAGTTCACCGAGAATGCGTTGATCGACAGGATCAAGTTCGTCGTAAGGTGTTCCCGCAATCGTTGTTTCCCCCTGGTCATCAATGGCGGCGATGAGAGTGTTGGCAATACCGTCCTCTTCCGAGGCGGCACGGCGAAGGCGGTTGACGAAAGTGCTCGCCTCGAAGTTGCGGTTGGCCTCATTGGCGCCATCTATGGTTTCACGCATCTTTTCGAGCACTTTTTCCTGCTCCTCGATGGCTTCCTGCACATCCTTCTGGGACTGTTCAGGGGTTGAACTGGGATCCTGGGCTTCGTTGAGTTCCTGCTCAACCTTGGGCATGTCCTCCTGGCTGAGTTCCTGCATACGCTGCATGGTTTCGGCCATTTTCTGCATGGTGTCGGAGTCGACTTCTCCATTTTTGAGAGCTTCGCCTAACAGTTCCTCCATGCGCTCGGAAAGCTCCGTCATCTTCTCGATGTTCTCCGCTTCGTTCAGTTCCTGCTGTTCAAGGCGCTCCTGGTTGGCTTCGTTTTGCAGGTTTTCGGCGCCTTCCTGTTCGAGGCGGCGATTCTCATCGAAGTTGTTCTGTTCGCGTCGGGCGGCATCTTCCAGTTCACCGATGATACGGTCGAACTTGTCCTTGAGAAGTTGAGCCTGCTCGTCCTTGGTCAGGATATGCAGGATGATGGGCTCGGAGTAGACCCGCCCACGTTCTGGGAAGAAGTCTTCCACAAAGGCTCTCACTGAGAGTTGTTGGGGCGGGATGTTCCTGGTCCTGGGTGAAAAATGGGCTACGCCTGAGAGGCGGCGCTGGTTTGGCCCCCCGACCTCAAGGATATGACTTCCCCGGGAGGGAGTTTCATCAGTGGGCTTGGTGAATTCACCCGTCCACTCATAGCCGATATGCTTAGCCCCGTAGTCATCCTCTGCGAGAATTTCAAAGCTCACGGTGTCATCTGCCAGAATCACAGTCTGGCGTTCGATCCCTTGGATGTAGGCAAGTGGTTTCTGATCGGCTAGCGGTTCAACCCGGATCCGGTGACCTCCCACATCCTTGAGACCATCGGCATCTCTCCAGTTCAACTGCAATTCGAGGGGTGAGTCAGACAGGACCACATCGGGAGAAAACATCCGAGTGCCGGAAATCCGAAGTGGGTAAGTTTCGGGGGGGCTGAGATTGTCCTCGCTCTGTTGAGGGCTCGGATCGTCGCCGGCATCGGCTTGGAGGGGAGATAGGTCTCCGTCCTTGAGATCCCCGCCTTCGCTCTTCTCTTCCGGATCAGGGGTCTTGCCGGGATCCGGCGAAAGCTCAAAGCCATCGTCGAAGAGATCGCGATCGATGGGTTTTGGGAGGTGGCGCACGGTGAGGGTTCCGCTTTTCAGTTCGCGGCCCTCAAGGGTGTTGGCCTCCAAGGAGACCTTGCTTCCAACCACCACGTCGCCGGAGAGAGTGCCCACCCGGAGCTCCTTGACCTTGTCTTGGAGTTGCAGATAATCAGGATAGCTTATCCGGGCCCGAACAGACTGAATGGCCGGTCTGGTTTGCGGGATGACGTTCACGCTGACGCGGGCATCACCGATATTGATTGCGACACGCCCTGGTTCCGACTGTCCGGGAAACTGGAAGGTGTAGCTAAGGTTGTTCTCCAACGGGGCCGAAATTGGCTCTTGGATACCGAAACGGGCCGTTCCGCTACCGGGGCGCTGATCGGAGTCCGAGCTCAGAGTAAAGCTTAGCGCAAAAGGTTCGTCCCGGGGCACGATGACACTTTCGTCGAAGCTCTTGATCTTGGTAAAGGTGTAGCGAGGGGTATCGGAGAGGGGCATGAGCCAGCGCTTCAGCGCATTGAGACCGGGTTTGGGAACCAGGAGCAGGGCTGCGGCGGCCATTGCCACGGTGGCAAGAACCCCCAGGGACCAGGTGCGGTGTCGCGGGTTGGGGAGGGCGCGTTCAAAGTTGCGTCCCTTGGCCTGGCGCGCTACGGCCTCCATGGCGGCGGTGCGGAGTTCGGGAGAGAGAGACTCCTTGCTCTCCTTCTGGTGCTGCAGCTCAATTACCCCGAGGAGACGGTCGCCGAGGCGGGGAAAGCGCCGGGAGATGAGTCGAGCAAGTTGGGCCTCCCGGCGATGGCTGAAAACCCAACGGTGAATCCAGTAGGGAGCAAACAGGATGAAGAGCGAAGTGCCGCCGAGCAGGATACCTAGTCGAACGGTAGCGGGCGTGTTCCAGACGCGGTCCAAGCCAAAGACGACAAGATAGGAAAAGAAGAGTCCGAAGAAGCCGGCAAGAATCGCTTCTGCCACCTTTACGCGCCAGAGACGTCCACGGAAGGAGACGAGCTGCCTTTTCAGGCTGTCAGGGAGGGGAGCGCGGTGTCCCTGGGGCTTCGGAGCTTGGTCTGGTGACATTGTTCTGCTGCTTCGGGGAACTCTCCCCCTGTCTCTCTAGAGTCTTACAGAGGAGCAACCCGCAATCCAGTTGGAAATTGAAGCCCGGACCCTGCTTTGGCTCGAAAGGCCAAGGGGCGAAGTTCTTTCTCTAGGAGCGAAGCTCCAGGGCTGCCTTTGTTGGGAAATCAGGCTAAATACGGGTTCTTTACAATTTCCTGCCCGATGGTGGTGGGTGGTCCATGGCCCGGCAGGACTTCAGTGTCATCGGGGAGACTGAGAAGTTGTTCCCGGATGCTATGAATAAGGAGGTCGTGGTCTCCATGAGGAAAGTCTGTTCGACCGATGCCGCCGTCCGCAAAGAGAGTGTCCCCACCGAAAAGTTTTTGAAAAAGTGCCACGTGGAACACAAAAGAATCGGGGGAGTGGCCCGGGACAGCACGGAGTTCAAACTCAACGCCTGCCAGGACAAGGTTGCTGCCCGTCGTAGTGAGAATGTGGTCCACGGTAAATTGCTCGATCTGTTTAGCTAGTCCCCAGGCCCGAAGGACATCGTCGAGTTGCAGGTCGGGACGGCATGGTTCGGATGCATAGATGGGAACGTCATCATGATCAAAAAGAGCAGCGTCCTCTACATGATCAAAGTGCTGATGAGTCAGTAACAGACCAGTCGGTTTAACACTTTTTTGTTTGCAGAACTGAAACATTCCCTCGGGCGCATCGATGGCCACCGCCCCTTCCTCGGTCTCGACAAGGTAGCCATTGGTCTGACAGAAGCCGCCGCAATGAGTGCTGATGTTCATGCGGGGTAAGTTTTAACTTTTGACGTTCGTGTTTCAAGCCAGAGGATCTACAGGCTCTTGGACTGGCAATCATAACAGATTACATGTTAGGATTTTGCGGTGCCGACCGGATCCCTTATTAGGGGGCCGTATCGAGTTGGCCAGATCCGTAAGCGAAGGGCCAACCGCGGGGCAATTCCCGCGGAATACCGGTCACATGGTCTGCCGGAGCATTCCGCCGATTGCGAGAATGCCCCTGAATTACAGGTATTTTTTGCCCACCAGGATCGCGCGGACATCCCCGATGAAGACTTCGCTCCGCAGTTCGACAGGGAGCCGTTCACGATCATCGCTCATCCACATCGTAGTTGTTTTCATCTTGTCGTAGATGAGGAGTTTGCCGGTCGCGCCTATCTTCTGGAGCCTCAGGTCCATCCTGAGGCATTTTAATCCCCGATGGACCTCCCGACGGAGGACCTTGATACGGGCGAGGTAGGGACTGGAGAAAGGGTGGAGGACCATGACCGTCTCCTGTCCTACTTTGAGTTCGAGGCTGCGGAGGTATAAGAAGGCCGAGGCGAGGTCGTGGACCGGTGCCCTTTTGAAAGAGAAAGTAGTCTTTTTTGTCTTAGGGGTTTTGCCTTTCCGGTGAGGGGTTGTGATTTCCTTGCTGGTGAGAGTAGCTCGGTACCAGTTGCTGGTCTCCCGGTGCTCGTCGCGATCTGTTTCGCTTGCGACCAACATTGCCGGTTGGAGATCATCCTTGTTGAGAAAAGAAGTGAAGCTGTAGTCGTAGGGATAGACTCCTCTCGCAAGGCCAGTGCTCTTGCCGTAGATTTGAAAGATGTGGTAGTGAGGGTAGCGTTGGTCCTTTCGCCCAATCAGGAAGTTAAGGTTTCCGGAATTTATTTTACCATCCCAGTTTACCTCGAAGCTCAGATGGACTGGTCGGAGAGTCTTGAGAAACGGGCCGGGTTCGTGGCTGCTTATGTCGTTTTCCCAGGGCCGGGCAGGTAGGGCAGGCAGGGCAGGCAGGATGAAAGTGGTTAGAATCCAGCAGGAGAGTTTCATTGTTCTCTATTGAGACGGCTGGGGAGGCGAATAATTCAAACAATTGTTTAAGCCTCTTAATCGGTATGGATTGTGGGCTAATGCGCTCCTTTGCAGGACAGGAGCAAATGCTTTCGTTCCCGGGAAGGGGCTTGACCAGGCCCGGTCTGGGTTCGGTTTTGAAACGAGCCGCTACGTGAGGACAAGGATCAGGATGAGATCGGGTTATGCCTCTGGAAAAGCTCGCGCTGATCAGGGGGCGCCAAAGTTCAGGGGGCCTGGGTGCCGTAGACTTTGTCGGGATCGAAGGCACGCTCCTGCACGAAGTTAAGGGCGGACGGATCGCCGGGAGTTACAGTGCGATAGAAGCAGGAGCGCCGGCCCGTGTGGCAGGCTCCCGCGCCCTGCTGGCGAACGTAGAGTATGAGGGCGTCCTGGTCGCAGTCGGTCCGGATCTCAAGGACCTTCTGCGTGTGTCCGGAGGTGGCTCCCTTGTGCCATAGTTCCTGCCTGCTGCGAGAGAAGTAGACGGCCTCTCCAAGTTCGAGGGTGCGCCGGAGAGCTTCCTCATTCATCCAGGCCATCATAAGAGGCTCACGGCTCTCTTCGTCCAGGGCGAGAGCGGGAATGAGTCCATCGGCATTAAATTTCGGGCAAAAGTTGGAGGCCTCGTCGACGGAGGCCTGGTCCTCACGGGAGGCAAAGGTGATAGCTGTTGGAGAATCCTGTTCACTCACGGGCGGGAGGCTGGAGGGAGGACGGGCAAAGCGAAAGGCGGAAATGGGGGAATGATCCGGATAAACGGTTTTGATTGCAGCCCGACGGGGGATTCGCTGCATTGGGTCATGGCGGTAACCGCGGGAAGGGCATTTGAACTAATGGAAGGGGCCCACCAGCGAGAGCGTCTGGCCCATGCCTTCCTGATTTCTGGCCCGACTGGCAGTGGGAAGCGTGACTTGGCAGCCCGGGTCATTGAAATGGTCAATCCGCCCGGGGACTCGGGAGGAATCGACCTCTTTGGTGCGCCAGAAGATCCGCCCGCCTCAGCGGCAATTGATGAATTAGAGGGGGAGTTGGTGCGGATTGTTCGTCCACGCTCTCGATCCCGGCGTATTCTCATCGAGGAGATCAGGGAACTGGAGCAGAGTATGCACCTGGCTGCTCCGGAGGGATCGTGGAAGGTGGGAGTGATCGTGGATGCCGACCGTATGTTCGAGGAGCCTGCCAACGCCTTTCTCAAGACTCTGGAGGAGCCTCCTCCCGGGTGCCTTCTTCTTCTCCTTACTGCGAATGCCGATATCCTGCTCCCGACTATCCGTTCCCGCTGTGTGGAGATTGTGCTTCAGTCCGCTGCAGGCCACCAGGTTCTCGAAGTGGACGAGAGCATGGCATTCGCTTCTATTTTGGCAGGTAGCGCGGATCAGCCCACCGCTCATGGGGCCCTATTGCTAAAGGCGGAGTTCGAATCCCTTTTGGCGACACGTAAGGCGGGAATCGAGCAAGCTAATCAAGCTGCGCTGAAAGAAGAAGCCGATGTTTACAAGCAGGCCACGGAAGGAGACTGGTTGGAAGAACGCGAGGAGTTTTATGCGGCAATGGCGGCTTCCGAATATCTTGCGGTTCGATCGGCGCTTGTGGATTGGCTGATTTCATGGCTGGGGGACGCCGTGCGGCAGAAGGCGGGCGCAGGCAATCTGAGTTTCCCTGAATATGCCGGCGAAACTGGCCGTTTCGCCGGGGGTCAGGAGTTGCCCGCTCTCCTGCAGAGGATCGATACGTTACAGGAACTGCGAGATCTTCTGAATACCAATGTCTCGGAAGGGTTGGCTCTGGAAGTGAGCTTCTTGAGGGCCTTTGGGGGATAGCGTTTCCCGGCGGCGGTATTTATTATGAGCCTTCCTCCCCGAACGTCATTTGACCAGACAGGGTTTTCAAATGACCGGGAGAAGCGAATAAGTCTTTCGCTTGCAGGCGATTTTATCGCAAATGACGTTTATGGATCGCTTCAAAGATAAGACCGTGGTGGTGACCGGTGCCGGAAGGGGGATCGGACAAGGGGTGGCCGAGGCTTTTGCCGCGGAGGGGGCAAAGGTGGCTGTCTTGAGTCGCAATGAGCAAAGTTGTGGGCAGTCGGCAGCCGCAATCAATGAAAAGTATCCCGGTGCGGCCAAGCCTTACGCCGTAGATGTGTCCGATTATGACGCAATCCAAGAGTGCGGTAAGGAAATCGTTTCAGACTTGGGGAGCGTGAATATTCTCGTAAATAATGCAGGGATCACCCGCGATGGTCTCCTGCTGCGCATGAGCGAAGAGGACTGGGATGCGGTTCTTGGAACCAATTTGAAAGGGGCCTTCAATACCTTGAAGGCGTTTCAACGGACCCTAATGAAGTCCAGTGATGCGCGGATCATCAATATCAGTTCGGTTATTGGGCTCATCGGCAATGCGGGACAGGCGAACTATGCGGCTTCGAAGGCCGGGTTAATCGGGTTTACCAAGTCAGTGGCCCGGGAACTGGCGCCACGTCAGGTTACCTGTAATGCGATTGCCCCTGGCTTCGTCCGCACTGACATGACCGATGTGCTGGGAGAGAAGGTGCAGGAGGACATCCTCAAGATGATCCCTCTCAGGGAGATGGGCGAGGTTGAGGAAATAGCTCATCTGGCCCTCTACATCGCCAGTTCGGAGGCCCGGTATATAACGGGGCAAGTCATTGCTATCGATGGCGGCATGACGATGTGAATCGCGTTATGCTCATAAGGAAGGAGCGCTACGCATGAAAGGGAGGCTAATCCCTCAATTCCGATTAACCTCCCAATCGGATTCTAGTGGGAGCCTTCGTATGGCATGGCCTGCTCGGCGTCGACGCATTCCATGAGCCAACTGAAGAGCTTTCGAACCTCCTCGTCATCGCTGCGAATGGCATCGAGGGTAGCCCAATCAATATGATCACGGAGTTGGGGACTCGAGATACGCCGCACATCGAACCGCTCCATGAGGGCCTCGGTTTCGCGAGGTTGGGCGGTTAGGATATGCTCTGCGCTAGGGAGTTCATCGAGCGTTTCGGCTGTCAGGCCAAAGGTAGTAACTCCGATTCCGAAGCGGTTACTCAGTTGACGAAGGGCATCGGCAAGGGCCTCGTCCTCGATAGGTCCGGCATAGAATAGTTCTCCCCCTTGGCACCATGCGCTTACGCTGAGGGCCTGGAAGAACTCCTCGCGAAACAGTTCGTAGTTGGGGAGCAGCCTGAGGCTGACTGACTGTAGTCGGTAGGGGGGGAGGCCAAGGCCCCGTTTCAGAGCAAAGGTTTCATGATCGAGGGTCAGGCCCTGATCGGCTGGTTCGCCAGCTTCCCAGTCGACTACAACCATATCGGGAAATTTCCAGAGGTTGCCGAAAGGAGAGTCCTTTGCGAGGGCATCACGAAAAAGATAAGGAAACCGTCCGTTGACTTCGCAATAGCGGGTCGCAGCTGCCCGGAATTTGCGGATGCGCTGCAGGGCGTGATCAACCGCGCCCCGGTCCCCAGCGAAGTCATCGAGGCGCCCTTGTGTCATTGAAAGCAGGTCCTGCGCCCCGGCCAATGCTGGGACTGGAGCGGCACGTTTATAGTACCCCTGGCCCTTTTCCACCTTCGCGATGGGCGACGCCGGGTCGCAGGACATGATCGAAAAATGATAACGTAGCGAGGCATCCGAGTAGTCTCCTTCCAAACGCAGACGGACCAGGCGGATCAACTCGGTTCCCTTGGTGGCTTCCTTGGGGCTCGAAGGGAGGATATTTGGAAGAATATCGGTCAGCTGTTGGCGGAGACTCATGGCGGATGAAACGGGCAAGCGTCGCAGGCCATCCAAGTATCCGTGTGTAGCTAGCCGCAAGCAGCAATCCGTTGAATTCGTAAAAATTTTTCCAAATCGTGAACAAGGTATGGCTTATTAACATGAGCTCTGTTGATACTCTCAAAATTCCAGATTTTGTACGCTTGGAATTCACCGAGTATAAACAGTGGATTTTTTGAATAAGGAGGCGACCCTTGCGTCTCATCCTAGTAACTGCTAAATTTCCAGCATGGCATTGTTCCCCAAAAAATTTATGACCCTGATCGGCATCTTGGTCTCGATTGCGGCCTCAAGTTCAGGGCAGGAGGGGAATCCGCCAGCGGACGAACTGCTGAAGACGGCTCGTTATGTGGCGACCCTGCAGCATCAGGATTTGAAAGGACACATCCGAAAGAATGAGACCAAATTTCCCGTCGGGCTCTATATGCGAGGACAGGACATTCAACTCAGCTATACTCAGCCTGAGGGAGGGAAGGATGTAAGGTTTCACATGCGGCTGAACGAAAAACATTATGATTTGTTTGAGTTGGAAGGAGGGAAAACGGTTCGTTTCCCCGAGGCCAAGCTGAGTATGGCGATTGAGGGAACGGATCTTTCCTACGAGGATCTGGCGATGCGGTTTCTTTACTGGCCGAAGGGAATTGTGGACGGAATCCAGGAAATTAAGGGTCAGAAGTGCTGGGTAGTGCGCTTGGCTAATCCAACCCAGACAGGGCGATATGCTCAGGTGCGGGTATGGGTTCACAAGAAGTCGCAGGCCCTGATGCAGGTGGTTGGTTATAATGCGGGGGGGCGCCCGCTCAAGAGATTCGCAGTTACCGATGTCATGAAGGTAGGGGACGCCTACACCCTACGGCGCATGCGGGTAGATACTATTGACCCGCGGCAGAATCGAGTAGTGGGAATGACTTACCTTGAGTTCGATAAGCCGAAGGCCGCAGGACCCAAACCGGGAGGCCTGCGCTAGGAATCCTTGTTGCCGCGGATAGAGAGGCGATGGCTATTCGGTTCTTCTGAGTGTTGGTCGCTCAATGAAGGGGGATTCGGTATCCGGTCGAATTCGCAGAATCCCGAGTAACAGCCCAAGCTCCGTTCGAGGTTGATCCGAGCAGTTCTTCGTTGCAGGAATGTCTGATACCCGTAATGAGTCTGCCATGCGGAGAGCGGTGAAGGAGGTGCTGGCCGGGACGGAAGCCGTGACGGGGGTGACCGTTGAAGGCTGGGTCCGAACGAGACGGGATTCAAAGGAGTTCTCCTTTCTCGAAATCAACGATGGCACTTGCCTTGGAAGCCTTCNGGTAATTGCTGACTCTGAAATTGCTGGTTATGATCAGATCCAGTCCCTGACAACGGGTTCTTCAGTGAGGGCGGCAGGGAACCTGGTGGCTTCACCTGGCAAGGGGCAGAACTGGGAAATGCAGGCGACATCACTGGAGTTGATCGGAACCGCGGCCGAGGATTACCCCCTCCAGAAGAAGCGTCACGGGCCGGAATTCCTCCGGGAGATAGCTCACCTGCGTCCCCGCACAAATCTCTTTGGAGCGGTATTCCGGACACGCAGTTTGCTGGCACATTCAGTTCATCGCTTTTTCGAGGAACGGGATTTCGTTTACGTCCACACGCCGATCATTACCGCAAATGACTGCGAAGGTGCGGGCGAAATGTTTCACGTGACTACTCAGCCTGGCGGGGGAAGTGCGGAAGAGGACTTTTTCGAAAAAACAACACATCTTACCGTGAGTGGTCAGCTGGAAGGCGAAACCTTTGCGTGTGCGCTTACGAACATATACACCTTCGGCCCGACCTTTCGTGCGGAGAACTCGCATACTTCCCGACATGCTGCGGAGTTCTGGATGATAGAACCTGAAATGGCCTTCTGTGATCTCGAGGGAGATATGAACCTTGCGGAGGAGTTTGTAAAAGAGCTCACCCGTGAGATTTTGGAGGGTCCGGCCGATGACTTTGGGCTTTTCTCCAATTTTGTGGACAAGGGACTCGAAGAGAGGCTTCGCTTTATCGTAGAGCGTCCCTTTGCGAGGCTGAGCTATACCGAAGCAGTGGAAATTCTGGAAAAATCGGGGCAGAGCTTTGATTACCCGGTGGGGTGGGGGGAGAACCTGCAGTCCGAGCACGAGCGCTATCTCACGGAGGAGTACTGCAAATCCCCGGTGACCGTTCACGACTACCCGGAGACGATCAAGCCTTTCTACATGCGGCGTAACGACGATGGGAATACGGTGGCGGCGATGGATGTTCTTGTTCCGGGGATTGGGGAGATCGTAGGAGGGAGTCAGCGCGAGGAACGCCTCGACATTCTTCGCAAGACGATGAGGGAAGATGGCCTTAGCGAGGAAGACTACGCCTGGTATCTGGACCTGCGTCGTTTCGGAACGGTTCCCCATGCTGGTTTCGGGTTGGGCTTCGAGCGCCTGCTGATGATGGTTACAGGGGTTCAGAATATACGGGATGTGATTCCTTATCCGCGGACACCGGGCGTGTGCGGGCCATAGGGAAATCCTGCATCGATCCACAGTTACGCAAGCAGGAGGCTGTAATTCCTGCCGCCTTCAAGTAATTCGGTCGGCCACGACGATCCCTGTCTCCTGGAACGCGGATTGGGTAGTAAGTGCCATGGGCGCCTCCTCCAGTGTAATGGTGCGGCTGATGAGTTGGCCTGGGTCGAGTGATCCCTGGCAGATGAGAGAGAAGAGTTCATGGTAGTTATGCGCCTGCATCCCATGGCTGC
Organism: Roseibacillus sp.; assembly: GCA_022448985.1. GTDB lineage: Bacteria > Verrucomicrobiota > Verrucomicrobiia > Verrucomicrobiales > Akkermansiaceae > Roseibacillus_B. Next base: position 54,686 of record JAKVCR010000049.1, on the reverse strand, counting down.
CGTAAAGTTCCAGTTCCTTTGCCACGACCCGGTCAAAGGGGATGGGGGAGAGGGAGTCCTCTCCGGTCATGAGGCCGATCTGGATATGTCGCCCGCGAGGTCGCAGGCAATTAATTGAGTTTTTCGCCGTTATGCTGCTGCCCAAGGCGTCAATAGAGCTCCGTGCACCTCCGCTGGTAAGGTCTATTATGGCTGAGGGGACATCTTCGCTTGAGGCATCCACGGTGTCCAAGGCTCCCAATTGTCGCGCCCGAAGGAGTTTTGCGGGCTCGATGTCGATTGCAATGGGGCGGGCGCCAAGCGCTTTCGCGATCATTATCGCGGAGAGTCCGACTCCGCCACAGCCGTGTATTGCAATCCAGTCCCCGGCCCTGATACGAGCCTGGTGAACCACTGCGCGGTAGGCCGTTGCTAGGCGGCAGCCCAGGCTGGCGGAGTCTCGGAAGTCGAGTTCGTCCGGTAATCGTACCAGATTCTCCTCAGCATGTTCCACCATGACGAACGGGGCAAATGAACCCCAGGCGGTAAAGCCTGGTTGAAACTGATGAGGGCAGACCTGCTGATCACCCGCCTCGCAGAAGCTGCAATTACCGCAACCGCAAACGAAGGGAGCTGTTACCCGGTCGCCGGGCTTCCAGCTCGTTACCGCTTTGCCGGTAGCCTCAATGATCCCGGCGAATTCGTGGCCCGGAACGTGGGGAAGGTGGACGTCGGGATCATGCCCCATCCAACCATGCCAATCACTACGGCAGATTCCAGTGGCCTCGACACGTATTACGACTCCGGTCCGGGTTGGGGCGGGATCTGGAACGGTTTCAACCGTTATGGGACCCTGGAATTCCCTGAAGAGGGCAGCCTTCATGGGAGGAGGATGCAGGGTGCTGGTCAGGCCTGAGAGCTCTAGCCTGTAAAATGCCGGAATAGGATTGCGGAAAGCTATTTCGCGCCAGTGATCATCTTTTTAAAGGTGGCGGCATGGGCTGAGACAGTGGCTTTAGGGCCGGTGAACTTGGCAAAGATAGCCCCCTCCTTACTCTCAATAATGGCACCCAGAAGGGCGTATCCTGGTTTTTCCACTACTGGGCCACGCGGAGGGCCGGCCTTGAAGGTTCCCTCTGCGGAAACAAAAGTGACGGGAATTTCCCCAGCCTTCACCTTTTCGGTCTTGGCCTTGATCTCCGCCTTGGGTTCGGTGAACTGTCCAAACCAACGATCGATATTGGCCTGCAGTCCTCCGCCTCCGCGGGGACCAAAGTGGAAGAATACGATTTCTCCCTCGGCAGCATCGACTCCGACCTTGAGTTGGGCCTTCCTCATGAAGGACGTAGGTTTGACTGAGGCAAATTCCTTGGGTCCGGCGAAGGTCATTCCGGCCACTTTGAACTCACCGGCTTGAGCAGAACAGAAGGGCAGAAGGAAAACGGTAACGAGGGCGCTGAATCGCTTCATGAGGATTCCCTACCTGTCCCGGTGGTGGTGGTCAAAGAAAGAAGCATGATATATCGGCCAGAAACAGAGGTCGCGAGGAGATGAAATGCCGTTCGGATATGTGAATTTTCAAGGGATTCCCGGCCCTAGGCCGCAGGAATGGAAGAGCAGGATTCCGGATGGGGGCGCAAGAGTGGGGCTGTAGACCCGCCACTGCTTGAAATTTCGGGTGGTCTCTTCGGGTTTCGCGACAAAAAAGCTTTCAAGGCGCATTTGGAATGGAACACCTTAGACGTGACCGGGGATTGTCGCGGGGCGGCAGTCACCAAAGTCTGCCAAGCTGTTGACAGCTCCTGACTGCAGGCAGAAGGAAACTTAAAACAAACAACACGATATCATGGAAGATTCCATTCAATCCGACCGGAGGAGATTCCTCAAAACAACCGGAGTAGCGGCAACCGCTGCTTCATTGCCTGTTGCTTCCTATGCGCAGGTGGAAGGCAAAAGCGAAATCAAGGTAGCCCTCGTCGGTTGCGGAGGACGCGGAACGGGTGCGGTCTCTCAGACCCTTAATGTCGAAGGCGCCAAGTTGGTGGCAGTGGCAGATGCGTTTGCGGATAAGACCCAGGGAGTGATCAACAACATCAAGGGTCGATTTAAGGAGAAGGTGGATGTCCCCGCGGACCGGATGTTCCATGGATTTGATGCCTATAAGAAGGCCATTGAATTTGCTGACATGGTTATCCTGACTACCCCTCCGGGATTTCGTCCCGAGATGTTTGAGTATGCAGTTTCAAGGGGGAAACATGTATTCATGGAAAAGCCCGTTGCGACTGATGCGGCCGGGATCCGGAGGGTTATTGCGGCAGCCAAGGAGGCGGATGCCAAGAAACTCAAGGTCGTTTGCGGTCTCCAGCGCCGTTACCAGAAGACCTATACCGCAACCCACCAGGAGGTGATGGAAGGCCGTATCGGCAAGGTGGTGGCGAGCCAGGTCTACTGGAATGGTGGGGGAGTGTGGGTTCGTCCCAGGAAGGAGAAGCAGACTGAAATGGAATATCAGATGCGGAACTGGTACTACTTCAACTGGCTTTGCGGCGATCACATTTGTGAGCAGCACGTTCACAATCTTGATGTTGCGAACTGGTTCATGGGCAGTCATCCCACCGTGGCCCAGGGAATGGGTGGAAGGCAGCAGAGGATTGGTCCCGATTTTGGAGAGATTTTCGATCACCACTATGTCGAACTCCAGCATGAGGGTGGGGGTTATACCAATTCACAGTGTCGACATCAGAGAGGCTGCATGAACCGGGTGACAGAGGTGATTATCGGGGAGAAGGGGCGCGCCTATCCCGGGCGTATCACCGATAATGACGGCAAGATCATCTGGAAGCTCAAGGAAAGAGGGAAGAATCCCTATCAAGTTGAGCACGACGAATTGCACCGCCACATCCGAGGGGATATCGCGATCAATAACGCCTACTATACCGCAGAAAGCACCATGACCGCAATCATTGGTCGGATGGCGACCTATTCGGGCAAGGAGCTCAAGTGGGATGACGCGATCAATTCGGAGGTCAGCATCATGCCTAAGAATTATGCATGGGACGCTGACCCGGGTCCGAAAATGGATCCCGATACCGGACTCTATCCCTGTCCTCAGCCGGCAGTGACGAAGGTGGTCTGAGGGGAGAAAAGAACGTATTCGGAAGCCGGGCCGTAGGCCCGGCTTCTTTGTTTGCAGGCAGGAGAAACGCGCGGTTACAGAATCCAGAGGTCGTGCAGTTCGTTGGGAAAAGGGCGTAGGCTTGGTGTGGACCAGGAATAAAGCAGCAGGTCCGCCAATCGTGTTACGCGAGAATCTCCTTCACTACCCGGCCATGGACATCGGTTAAGCGGAAGTCGCGGCCGTCATACCGATAGGTGAGCTTCTTATGGTCGAGTCCCAGTTGGTGTAGGATGGTGGCGTGGAGGTCATGCATGTGCACCTCGCCCTCCACGGCGTGGTGACCATAGGCATCGGTGTTGCCATGGGTCGTCCCCGGTTTGAATCCGCCCCCGGCCAACCAGACCGTGAAGCCGTCAGGGTTGTGGTCACGGCCGGTTCCCTTGTTCTGGGCGTAGGGTGTGCGTCCGAATTCGCTGCCCCACCAGACAATGGTGTCTTCCAGAAGGCCCCGGCGCTTGAGGTCCTCAAGCAATCCGGCAACCGGTTTGTCAGTTGCCCGTGCGTGCTCAATGTGCTTGGGCATGTTGGAGTGCTGGTCCCACGCCGGGTTGTTGGAATTGTCGGTGTAGTTTACCTGTATGTAGCGGACGCCGGCTTCGCTCAACCGGCGTGCACGCAGGCAGTAGCGCCCAAAGTTGTCCGTGTGCTTTTCGCCAATGCCATACATGGCCAGGGTATCCGGGCTTTCCTTGGAGAGATCGAGAATATCAGGAGCGTTGTTTTGCATCCGCCAGGCAAGCTCAAAGGAATTGATAACAGCTTCCAGTTTGTCGTCGCCGGGCGAACGGGATGCCTGCTCGGCGTTGAGCTTGCGCAGTAATTCAAACTGCTTGCGTTGCTGTGCCGGGTCCGCCCCGGGGTCGGTGATATTCTTGATGGTGGCCTCCTTTGCGGGAATGCCTGCGCGTCCCACAGGGGTGCCCTGGTAGGCTGCCGGTAAAAATGCATTACTGTAATTACGTGGTCCGCCATTGCCCATGGCAGGTCCGATGCTGATGAATCCGGGAAGGTTCTGGTTCTCGGTTCCGAGGCCGTAATTTGTCCACGCTCCCATGCTTGGACGGACAAGGTTAATTGAACCGGTATGCAGGAAGAGGGTGCTTGGCCCGTGCGCTACGCCCTCGGTGTGCATGCCCTTGAGGAAACAAAGGTCATCCACGTGCTTGGCGGTATGAGGAAAGAGCTCGCTGACATGCTGGCCGCGCTGGCCGTATTGCCTGAATTTCCAGAGTGGCTTCATGACACGGTGCTCAACAATATTTCGTGTCTTTGCCAGTGTCCGCGCGTCATCGAAACGGACCATCTTGCCGTCATCACGGAAGAGGTTCTCCTTGTAATCATAGGAGTCCACGTGGCTTACGCCGCCTGCCATGAAGAGGAAGATCACGCGCTTGGCTCTGGGGGCGTGGTGCAGGATTCTTCGTCCGAGCGGGTTGCCCGCCGCCGCTGCCTCATGGTGGGCCATTGCCCCCATGGCCAGTCCGCCAAAGCCACAGGCCACGTTGCGCAGTGCGCTCCGGCGGGAGATATTGTGTCCGTGCTGCATGCTGGTGGTTGAGCGGGTTGCGGATGAAGTTATCGTAAATCTAATGATTTTAGAGGGATCATCAAGCCTGCCCTAGTTCAGGTGGCGGAAATCAAGGCTGGCAAACAGGCTCTGGAAGACCTGAGTCCAGGCCGTTTCGTCTTCCTGCGCGGACTTCAGGAACTGCAGAACGATGCTTTCTTCGCTTACGGTGGGATTGCGGCCGAGCGCAAGTTGGTAGGCGTATTTTGCCCTGGCCTCATTGTTGCCGGATTGCTCCTTGAGCAGGCGAGAGGCTGCGGTCTTCGCCTGTTGTTTCACAAAAGGGTTGTTCATCAGGAAGAGCGCCTGCGTCGGCACGCTACTGGTAGTGCGTTTCCCCGTGACGAGGTTGGGATCAGCAAAGTCAAAGACCTGCATAATTTCAGGCATGGTGTTGCGGAATACGGGGGTATAGATACTCCTGCGCTTTCCCTCGAACTGGTAACCGTATTCTGTTTTGGTCCCGGGCTTGACCGTTGCCCCGCCAATTTTCCTGTCGAGCGACCCGCTGACGGAAAGGATTGAATCACGTATGGCCTCTGCTTGCAGGCGACGGCGGTTCTGGCGCCAGTGCAGGAGGTTTTCAAGGTCGACCTTGACCTGTGCCTCACTCGGGGAGGAGCTTAACTGATAGACTCGCGAGAGCATGATCTCGCGGATGAGCTTCTTGGTTGACCATCCTCCTTCCATGAAACGAATAGCAAGGTGGTCAATAAGGTCCGCATTTGTAGGCATCTGGCCCATTTGGCCGAAGTTGTCGACGCTGCCGACAATGCCGGTGCCGAAAAGGTGGTGCCAGACCCGGTTTACAAACACCCGGGCAGTGAGGGGGTTCTTCCTATTGGCAATCCAGTCGGCAAGCTCGGTTCGACCGCTTGAGCCAGGTGAAAATGTGGGGGTAGGAGTGTCTTGAAGGACCTTGATAAAGCCGCGTGGGGTCTTTTTTCCTACATTGTGGACGTTGCCCCGTAGAGCAACGTGGATATCCCCGGGTTCCTTTCCTTCCTCCGCGGCTATGACCTGTGGGGAGGTCGCGGGTTTTTTCTGCAGGGATTTGAGTTCGTCTTCGAGTTTCTTGATTCGCTCCTTTGCGTCCGGTGTGTCCGGGGTCTTGGGATTGCCCTTCTTTGCAATAGTTTCTGCTCCATCGGGAAGGAACTGCACCGCGTCGGCAATCACGTGTGCGGTGGTATCCTTGTTGGAGATGACCACCGCCTCCCATTCCCCGATCAGAAAATCATAGGTTCCCAGCGAGATAAAGCTGCCGTCAATAGGCGGGATCTTGGTCTGGTCAATATACTTGGTGACCTCGCCGTCAGCATGGCGGATGAGAACCGGCACTTTGCGGTCACGATTGGTTCCTTCGGTGTAGGAGACACGCACCTCAAACTTGCCGTCGCCGGGGATCTGGACCTTGTAAGCGACCTCTTTTGCTCCCTTTTCCTTGGCCCCATCATGAATGTAGTTTTCAGCGACGTATCCATCATTGGAGGTTGAGCGGGTCCACTGCCCCTTGAGGGTTGCCTGCAGGTCATCGACCACGATTCCCGGGAGGCTTGAAATTGGCACCGCGGTTTTCCTTTTGCCCCCGGGTGTCTTCTTCAGGGCGGCGATTTCCTTCTTTAGGACATTGATGCGCCCGGACCGTTCGCTGGCGAGTTTTTCCTCTTCGGGGGATATCGGGAGCGACCGCTTGTTCCAGGTGGAAACGTTGCTGTGGATGACGACCTTGGTTCCCTTGAGGATGCCTGCCAATCCGTAGTAGTCCTCGGTGCGGATCGGATCAAATTTGTGATCATGACAGCGTGCACAACCAATCGTCAGACCGAGGAACGCCTTCCCCATGGTGTCGAGTTGCTCGTCGATAATATCCATTTCAAGGACGGTCTTGTCCTGTAACTCGTAATTGGTGGGACCCAGTAGGAGGAAGGCCGTGGCGATGAGCGCGTCCTGTCTTTCCTTGATCGTTCCTCCCTGCAGGAGGTCGCCGGCGATCTGCTCGCGTACGAACTGGTCATAGGGCTTGTCGGAGTTGAAGGAATCAACCACATAGTCGCGATATCGCCATGCCTCACCGAAGAGCAGGGTGCGCCCGCCGCCAGTTGACTCGGAGTAACGCGCAATGTCCAACCAGTGCCTGGCCCATCTCACGCCGAAGTCAGGGCTGGCCAGTAGTTCATCCACCAGGGCTGCGATGGCTTCTTGCCGGTTTGCTGTAGCGGCCTTGTGGAAGGCCTCGGACTGCCCCGGTGCGGGGGGCAGGCCAATGAGGTCAAAGTAGATGCGTCGCAGCAGGGTAGCTTCATCAGCATCATTTACAGGAGCAATGCTCTTTCTCTCCTGAGCGGAAAGGATGATGCGGTCAATGCCGGTGTGTGGCCAGTTGGTGTTCGTGACTTCTGGAAGGGCTTTTTTTGTAACGGGACGGAAGGCCCAGAATTGCTTTGCGGCTTCAAGGTTGAGTTGCTTCTGGGCGACTGTGCGCTTCGCGGAGGTGCGTGGGTCGGGGGCGCCTATGGCGACCCATTTTTCCAAGGCCTCTATTTGCTCCGGCCTGAGCTTTTTCTTTGGCGGCATTTTCAGGTTTGCATCCGAGTGTCGGACGGCCTGGATCAGGAGGCTCTTGCCGACTCGGCCGGGAATGACAGATGGGCCTGAATCCCCGCCTTGCAGAATCCCCCCACGATAATCCAGTCGGAGGCCTCCTTTCAACTTCTCGGACTCCGCCGAGTGGCATTCGTAGCAGTGCTCGACCAGGAGAGGGCGGATATGCTTCTCAAAATAAGCCGCATCCGGAGGACTGGCAGCCTGAGTCATTGCAGAAAGCAACAGGGCGAGAAGAATCTGACAGAGCGTCTTGATGGCGTCGTAACGTTCTTTTTCAGCAGGGAATGGTCTTTGAAGAGCATCAATCCCCTGTGGCAGGGGATTATCCTCCCAATTAGGGCATTCAGCGACAATTAAATGCGTTTTACGAGCCAAGCGCGGTGGTCCGTATTTCCGGAAGGCTTCCAGTTGAAGCCCGTGCCATGCAGTTGTTGTTTTCCCAAGTTCAATTATGAGGCTCGGGAGCCCGGGTCTCAAAGCGCATGAGTTCCTTGAGGAAGGTCAGTTCGACGTTTCCGGTCGGACCGTTACGGTTTTTGGCAATGATGAGCTCGGCCTTTCCCTGATTCGCCTCGCGGTCCTGATCGGATTCATCTCCATCGGTGGCAGGATTGTTGTAGTAATCCTGCCGGTAGAGGAGACCGATGAGGTCGGCGTCCTGTTCAAGGGACCCTGATTCGCGAAGGTCCGACATGCGGGGCGCTCCACCTCGTTGCTCTGGGCCGCGGTTCAATTGGGCCAGGACGATAACCGGAACATTCAACTCCTTGGCCAGGGCCTTGAGGCCGGCTGATATTTCAGCGATTTCCCGTTCCCGGGAGCCCTCCGCCTGCCGGGACTGGGAGCGCATGAGTTGCAGGTAGTCAACTGCGATGAGCCCGATGTCTGAATCCCGCTTCTTGCGTCGAGCCTTGGCACGGACATCTCCGATGGGGATGGCAGGAGTGTCGTCGATGAAAAGGGGTGCGTCCTTGAGATGCTTGGACGCTTCAAGGATATTGGAGAGTTCTTCCTTGGTGGGTTGGAGACCGGGTCGGAGGTTGGCCATGCTGTAGCGGGCCCGCGAGAAGAGGAGTCGCTGGACAATTTGCTGCGCGCTCATCTCGCAGGAAAATACGAGGGTGGGGATCTGTTGGTCGATGGCGACATGCTCGACGATATTCATCATCATGGAGGTTTTTCCCATAGAAGGACGGGCCGCTATGATGAACATTTCCCCTGGCTTAAGACCCTTGCTCATTTCATCGAGCTTGGTGTATTTGGTCGATACGCCCTCGAGAGGACGTTCATTGTGCATGAACTGCTCAAGGACCTCGATGACCCCCTCGATGAGTTCTCCTACCTTGATTTCACCCTGCACCTCGGAGTCCTCCTTGATGGAAAAGACTTTCGCCTCGACCGTATCGAGGAAGGCCTGGACATCTTCCGGGTCATCGTAGGCCTTGCTGATCGATTCCGTGCAGGAGGAGATGACCGAGCGAAGGATGTATTTCGATTTGACGATGCCGAGGTGGTGATCGAAATGTGCCGCGGTGGGGGCGTAGGTATAAATGGTGGTGAGTTCAGCGGCTCCGCCCAGGTTATCAAGGAGATTGCGGTCCTTGAGTAACTGAGTAAGGGAGACGAGTTCGATCGGTTGGCCCTTCTCGTAGAGTTCGAGGAGGATTCCATAGAGCGTGCCGTGAGCCGGGATGTAAAAGTGTCCAGGCGAGAGGTGCTCCTCAACCGCGGCCCCGATATATTCGGTCGGCTCCTGCATCATGGAGCTGAGGATGCTCTTCTCTGGTCCGGCGGCATTGGGGAGGGCGCGGGCTGCTCCTTCACTCCCTGGTTGCACGACCTGTAAGCGTGGTGAATCCTGGTCCTGCTTCTGGGGAGTCTCGGTGGGCATGGGGGAAAGGAAACTGCTCCCCCGAGCATCGATCGAATCTAACCGGACGCAACATTTAATTAGTACATCCTAAATATTGTGGACCGCGGTTTGCCTGCGCGATTTCTCCGTATAAATCAGGCTAGACTGTCCCTGGGTGAACGCCTCAGGGTGTGCAGAACCCCGGGGAGAACTGCGGTAATAGTTAGGCCCCGGCTGCAGGACCGGTTCGGGCTCTAAAGGAAAGCTGCAGAGAGGCGCCATTCACCTCAACCGCTTGCGCGATGAGGTGTCTTTCCCGTTAGAAACAAGCGGTTGATCAGGCCTCGGCCGCAGGCGCGGGGTCTTCCCTGTTTTCTCCTGCCGCTTTCTCTTCAGTTTCAACGGTAACGGTGAGCGTAGCGATGACATCAGCATGGAGCTTGATCTCCACCTCGCTCTTTCCTGAACGTTTGAGGGGTTTGTCGAGTTTGATGGCGGTGCGTTCCAAGGAGATGCCTTTTTCTTCAAGCTCCTTGTGAATGTCCATGCTCGTGATGGATCCAAAGGCCTTGCCGCCCTGTCCCGTTTCCAAGGTGAACTTGGGGCGTAGGCGGCTGATCTTGCCGACGAGCTCCTGGGCGTTTGCAAGTTCCTCTGCTTCCCGCTGGGTCCGCTTGGCTTGCAGGGACTCAAGATTTCGCAAATTGCCCTTGGTGGCCTCGTAGGCCTTGCCGGTGGGGATGAGGTGGTTGCGGGCGAAGCCAGCCTTGACCTTGACGACGTCGGCTTCGACGCCCAGTCCAGTGATCTTCTCGCGCAGAATTACTTCAGTAGTGGCCATGGGAGCTTGGGATGGTTCAGGATCGTCCGCCTTGACCCTGACGGGAGGGGCGCTGGAAATAGGGTCGCGGACGGTTCGGGTCAAGGAGTTAATCGTTATGAGCCCTTATTTTCAGGGTTTTCAGGGGAGTCGCCAGGTTCCCCGGAGGCGCTTGTAATCGCTCTCGGGCAACAGGATGTAGAGGGGATTCCGGCCAGGATCAATTTTGGCCACGAGAGTACGAAGATGAGTTTCGTGCATGGTGGTACAGCCCGAGGTGGGTTTAGCCCCGTCGCCGCGCCAGATGTGAAAGAAAATGGAGGAGCCCGCCCCGGGAATCGGTCTGGGCACGACATTATGGCCAATGAAGAGCTTCAGGGAGTGAGGGTAATCGTTCTGCCGCATCTGGGCTTTCTTTTGCCATGGCTCCCTTGGTTCATGCTTAAGTATAAGATGACGGTTGTAGTGCTTCGAGGCGGGATCCTCGACCCAGAGATCGCGGGTTGTGACTTGGCGGTAAGGTAGCTTGGGATGTTTTTTAATTGATTTCTGATAGCCCCAGGCCCCCCCGATGTGGAACACCCCCGCAGGGGCCCTCCAGTCCCCTTCGGCCTTCTGTGGGGCCGTGAGGGGGAGGGGGTGGAGGCCCCGACCCCAGGCTAGTCCTTTTTTCGCACACCGACCCCTCCAGGGTCCGTCTATCCTGTGCCAGCTGCCCTCTGCGTCCCTCTCGTAAAGAGACATCGTGAGATGGGAACTCTGCCAGGACTTGGCAATCCCCACCACGGCCTGGGAAGAGCTTTGCGGTAATTCAAAGGCCGATGCGAGGTGAGCGAGTAGAAAACAGGCACAGAGTTGGCGAACCATGCAGCCAGTGTAAACTACTGGAGCCCGGTTATACAGTGCGCAGTCAGTTACGTTCCTGAAGGAGAGCCTTGAAAGCCTGTCCAGCCCCATGGAGGTCGGTGAGAAAGCGCTCAGGAGCGGAGGATGGATCCTGCAGAAAGGGTCCACAATATTCACGTTGGCTGAGAAGGGCACGTAGGCGCAGGCCTAGTTCCTCTCCCCAATGGACGAGATCGTCAAAATTTACGTCGGCAGTCAGATCCTGCTTCCCGGGAAGTTGATAGAGTTCCGTGCCCGTGACGCGCTCATGATGGTAGTAGCCGCGAACCGTGCCGGCAGGCTTGCGATGATAGATTTCAGAGGGAGTCCCCCCATAATCGATGGTTAGAATGCAGCCGGTCTTCCAGTGAGGAAGCCAGGATTGCAGCCACTGGCGGTAACTGGCGTGAACCTCGCAACGTTGTCCCGATGTCCACGGCTGTGTAAAGAGGGTGGAGTTGGGAAGGTGGTTCCCCGGAAGCCATCGTTCGGCTATTCCTGCTTCGCCTATACAAAGAGAGAGTTCCTGCCAGTTCTTTTCGCCCTTTTGAAATACCCGGACGGGAAAAGCATCCACCAGTTCGTTGGAGAAGATGAAGGCGGCGCCGCTGCTCGCTCGAAGGGCGTCCTCCATGCTGCTGTGAACCAGTACAGAGCGTGCAAGCTTTTTACGAAGGAGGGACTGGAGGCGGGGTGACCGTTCGACAAGATGATAGCGGACCCTTTTCCTGAAACGAAGAAAGGAAGACTTGAGCTCGTGCCTTAGTGTCACGGCCAGATGCCCCGCACCGGGGCCGATTTCGATAACGTCCTGCAATCCCGTGAGGCGAATTGAGTGTGCCACTGCCTTTGCCAGCAGAGGAGAGAAGGCGGGAGCCGTGGAAAAGTCGCCCCCGGGTCCTATCGAGCGGATCTGTCGGCTGTAGTAACCATTCTCATCGTCATAGAGGCACAGCTCCATGAACCGATCGAAGCGGAGGATGTTGTCTGCGGCCTCAAAGTGGGGCTGGAGCCAGCCAGTGGGGCGAAAGTCAGGCTCCTGCATCAGAGTCGCTGCTCTGGCTCGCTCGCGCCAATTGATCACAAGCCTTGAGGTCGAGTTTGCCGGAGGCCAGGACGGGGATGTTGTCCACGGGGATGATGAACTTGGGGCACCAGAGGGAGGGGATCCCCTCGTCCATCAACTTGTAGCGCATGTCCACGACTTCCTGCTCGGGGACGTCACTGGGTACGGCGGAGAGAAGACCGATGACTTCCCCCTTCTTTTCGTCGGGTAGCCCGACTACTGCGATCTTGCGTTCTTCCTCCCCGTCGAGACCGAGAATCTTGTTGAGGTGCCCTTCGATCACCTCATGCGGGACCATTTCACCCGCAATCTTGGAGAAGCGGGACATGCGTCCCTCGATATAGAGAAACCCGTTTTCGTCCAGGCGGCCTACGTCACCTGTCTTGAACCACCCATCGATGATGACCTCGTTGGTAAGGTCATCACGATTCAGGTAACCAGGAAAGATGTTGGCCCCCCGAAGCCAGATGATCCCACTTTCGTTGATGGCACATTGTTCGTCGGTAGAGGCATCCGTGATCTTGACTGCGATACCGGGAAGGAAGGGTCCTACGGATCCGAGGTTACTGCTTTGGATGACAGGGGTCTGGGCGTTGGGCGCCTCGGCATCGGGCAGGTTGACATTGGTGGCAGGCGAGGTTTCGGTCAGTCCGTATCCTTCGAACGGAAGCTTGCCAAACTTCTTCTCAAAGGAGCGCGCGAGGTTGGTGGGTAGTTTCTCTGCCCCGGTCACAACGAGATCGAGGGAGGCGAGGAGTTCCGGGTCGACGCGGCGCATGTAGCCCCGCAGGAAGGTTGGAGTGGCGAGGAGGAGATTGAGTTGGTGCTCGTGGATGAGCTCAGCCAGTCGTTTGGTTTCGAGGGGGCTTGGGTAAGTCACGAGCCTGGTTCCCTCGATGATCGGGAACCAGAGGGTCACGGTGGAGCCGAATGAGTGGAAAAGGGGAAGGGAGCCCAGGATTCCCGCATTAGGTGGAAGGGAGAGCCGGGTGCCGAACTGGCAGACGTTGGCAAGAACGTTGCGATGGCTGAGAGGAACGCCCTTGGGTTCGCCCGAGGAACCGGAGGTGAAGAGGAGGATGGCCTCCTCATTCCCACATCCGCCCTTCCTTAACCCGAGCAGACAGGTGAGCAACGAGGTGGGGAGAATGCTCGAGAGTAGAAACCATTTGCGGATCCGGTTCCTGATGTCCGGCAGGATGCGCTCGATAAGAAGGAGATCACGGGTGGGCGGCCAGGGGAAGGTGGGCACCTTGCGGACAAAGGGATCAGCGGTGATAAACTTATCGATATCTGCCTGTTTGATGGCGGACTGGACCGCATCCTGGGAGGCAGTGAAGTTGAGGTTGACCGGGATCTTATTGGCGAAGAGGACTGCGATGTTAGCGAGGAGGCCGCCCTTTCCGGGGGGGAGGATGATACCGACCCTTTTCTTGTCGGTGGCACCACGGATTTCCCTGGAGAGGGCGATGGCGGCGGCCAGGAGTTTGGAGTAAGACAGGGAGCTGTCATCGGAGCCGTCGTGAATGGAGACATGTCCGTGCCTTTTCAGTCCGATGAGGATATGCTCGGCGAGGGATTCCCCAAGGAATTGCCGGGAGCTGAAGGCGATCTCCGAGGCTTGGAGGAGATTCTCCTGGTAAGCGGCTACGGTTATCTCTCCTTCGTGAAGTTGTTTGCCGAGAACGAAAATTGCGGACGGGAGGCGAGAGGCGGGTTCAGTGGCGAGCCGCAACTCGGCAGGAAGGGAGACCGCCACCGGAAGAGTTGGAAGATTCAGGGCGCAGAGAAAGGCCAGTTGGGGGGGTGTGATATGGCAGGCGGTCCCAAAGCGAGCCGCAGCATCACCCGGGATGAATACGAGGAGGGCGCCGTCCTCAAGCTTGGTTCGGAGGGCTTCTCCAATGGCAGCGGGATCAGGGTCCTCCTCGGAGAAGGTGGCTGCCCGGACATCCTCCCGGGCGAGGTAATCCCGTGTCTCGGGTGCTACCATGGCGTTTTCCTCTATCAGCCAGGTGACGGATCGAGGTTCAAGGCGAGATGCCAGGGCAAGTAACTCACGATGCGGAAGACGGCCGGGAAGGAGCAGGAAGCCATCTGCCGGGAGGTTCTCAAAGCCGAGAAAATTGGCGGAAGTCGAGGGCATAGCGACGGAGTCTACGCTGGCATCGCGGAGAGTTCATGGAAAGCACGAAACGCGGGGGCTTTGGACACTTACTCACACCTGCTTCGGGAAAGTTCTTCCCAGGCCCGGGAGGCGTTGTTAGACCCCGCCGTAATGAGCAGTATCCCTCCGCCTGAGGCCCGGGCCCGCTACTGGCGCAAGAACCTGAGCTGGCTGGCTGGATTATTGGCGGTCTGGTTCATCGTCTCCTACGGATGCGGGATCCTGTTTGTGGACCAATTGGATAAGATTCGGATTCCCGGAACAGGGTTCAAGCTGGGCTTCTGGTTTGCGCAGCAGGGAAGCATCTACGTGTTTCTTGTCCTAATCGCGGTTTACGTGTTCGTGATGAACAGGTTGGACCGGGAATTACTGGGTGCGGAGGGGGACGATTTGTAAAGCGATGCTGGACTCACTTATTCTCGCCCAGATGGACCCGGTCCAGTCTTGGACCCTCGGAATCGCGTTGGTCACCTTCGCGATCTATATCGGGATCGCGATCTGGTCCAAAGCCAAGTCAACCGGGGAATTCTATGTGGCCGGCAAGGGGGTGCCGAGCGTCGCAAACGGGATGGCGACCGCGGCCGATTGGATGAGCGCAGCCTCCTTTATCTCGATGGCGGGTTTGATTTCCTTCATGGGGCGTGATGGCTCGATGTATCTCATGGGTTGGACCGGGGGCTACGTGCTCCTCGCGCTTCTCCTCGCGCCCTACCTGCGCCGGTTCGGAAAGTTCACCGTTCCGGACTTCATCGGCGATCGCTATTATTCGAATACGGCTCGGATCGTGGCGGTGGCGTGCGCGGTTTTCGTGTCGTTCACCTATGTCTGCGGACAGATGCAGGGCGTCGGGATCGTCTTTTCCCGTTTCCTGAAAGTTGACAAGGAAGCCGGGGTGTTAATCGGAATGGGCCTCGTATTTTTCTATGCGGTGATGGGGGGGATGAAGGGAATCACCTACACCCAGGTAGCGCAGTACTGTGTCCTGATCTTTGCCTTTACGGTGCCGGCGATTTTCATCGCGATCCAGATGACTGGAAATTTCATTCCTCAAATCGGCTTCGGTGGAGAGCATCTGGCGAGCGGCGAGTACGTGCTGGACCGGCTCGACGGCGTGAGCGCAGAGTTGGGATTCGGTGCCTACACAGAGGGGGTGAAAGGCAAGCTCGACATCTTTTGTATTACCGCTGCCCTGATGCTGGGGACGGCCGGATTACCGCACGTGATCGTGCGATTCTACACCGTCAAGAAAGTGAAGGCGGCGCGAAGTTCGGCATTCTGGGCACTTCTCTTCATCGCCATTCTCTACACAGTGGCGCCGGCGGTTGCAGTATTCGCCCGGACGAACCTCCTCGATACCGTTTCGAATCAGAAGTATGAGGAGATGCCCTCCTGGTTCAAGAACTGGGAGGAGACAGACTTGATCACCTTTGACGACAAGAATGGCGATGGGATTATTCAGTACACGGGCAAGACGGAGAAGAATGCTGCGGATTTCCCGGAGCTTGAGATAAACGAGTTGACGGTGAATCGTGATATCATGGTGCTGGCTAATCCTGAAATCGCCAAGCTTCCGAACTGGGTGATTGGGCTTGTAGCGGCGGGTGGCTTGGCGGCGGCGCTTTCGACGGCCGCAGGGTTGTTACTGGTGATTTCAACCGCGGTGGCGCATGACCTGGTCAAGAAGACGGTCAAGCCGGACCTGAGTGAAAAGCAGGAACTGCTCCTTGCCCGAATTGCGGCGGGTGGTGCTGTTGTCGTGGCCGGGTATTTTGGGATGAATCCGCCGGACTATGTCGCGGCGGTGGTGGCCTTCGCCTTCGGTCTGGCTGCGTCCTCGTTCTTCCCGGCCATTATTCTAGGGATTTTCTGGAAGCGAGCGAATCTGCAAGGGGTAGTAACGGGTATGATTGTGGGGCTTCTCTTTACGGCGAGTTACATCATCTACTTCAAGTTCATCAATCCGGCCGACAATAATAAGGAGAACTGGCTCTTCGGGATTTCACCGGAAGGAATCGGCACCATCGGGATGATCATCAATTTTGTGCTCGCGATCGGGATTTCGCTCGCGACCAAACCGCCACCGGCGGAAGTGCAGCGTCTCGTCGATCGTGTGCGCTTCCCGCGGAAGGCGTTTGCGGACGAGGCGGACGATTAAAAAGCGGGCAGCACCTTCTACACGGGGGTGCGGAGCAGTTCGATGGCCTCAAGGAGGTCTTCCCGGGTGATCTCGTCGGAGACGAAGGCTTCGCCGAGTCTCTTCAGGAGGACAAAGCGAATCTGGCCGGAGGTGAACTTCTTGTCGCGGGCGAGGGCGTCCATGACAGCCTCGGTGCTGATATCCAGGTCCAGCATGAGGGGGAGGTGCCAGTGCCGGTGGATCGAGAGGAGGCGGGCGGTGTCTTCCGGTGACAGGCCGGCCTTCTTCTCGGAAAGGTGGAGGGCGGCCCGCACACCGAGGGAGATGGCCTCGCCATGAAGGAGGGTGCCGTACTCGGCGGTGGCCTCGATGGCGTGTCCGATGGTGTGTCCGAAATTGAGGAGGGCGCGGGTGCCCGAGATTTCCCTTTCGTCCTCTTCCACGATGCGGGCCTTGATGGCGAGGTTGTCGGCAATGAGGCGAGGGTCGATCTCTCTGTTACCCGGATCCATGCCCTCAATTTTTTCCAGCATCCGGGCATCCCGGATGGCAGCGTGTTTGATTACCTCCGCGAAGCCCTCGTGAAAGACCTGGTCAGGAAGCGTGACGAGGACGTCCGGGTCCACGAGAACGAGGCGGGGTTGCTGGAACGTTCCGATCAGGTTCTTTCCCTCGGGAACGTTCACTCCCGTCTTCCCCCCGACCGAGCTGTCGACCTGGGCCACGATGGTGGTGGGAATCTGCACAAAGGGAATGCCCCGGTAGAAGATGGAGGCCACGAAGCCTGCCACATCACCGACGACCCCGCCGCCGAGGGCCACGACAAAGCTGCCTCGGTCATGGTGATGCTCAATAAGGGAGCGGCAGAGGGACTGGGCCTGCTCCATGGACTTGGAGCTTTCCCCGGGGGGGATGAGGTGGGAGCTGACCTGGAAGTCGGCCTCCTGAAGGGAGGCTTGCACCGTCTCGCTGTAATGAAGGGCAACGTTAGCGTCCGTGATGAGGGCCACTCGTCCGGTGAGCCCGGCCTTCTTGATTAATTGGCCTGAGCCACTGATGCTGCCGGGCTCCACGAGGATGTCGTAGGAGCGGTCAGGCAGATTGACGGTGACGGTTGGCACGGCGGAAAATTGCTTGCAGGCAGTTTCTGGACGGGGAGGGTGCACTTGGCAAGGACTACGAACGCCGGAGCGCCTGCCAGGTCGAAAGATCGGGGTGGAGAAGGAGGTCCAGTGGTTTCTCCACAAGGCCAAGGCTGCCAATGAGATGATCAAGAAGGAGGGCCGAGGCTGAAGCATCGTAGAGGGCATCATGCCAGCGACGATCGGCATGTATCTCATTGAGACGGGAGACGAGGTTGAATTGCTCGCACAGGTCGCCAAGGGCGAAGGAGGGCAACTCCGGCCAGGCTGCCCGGGACAGGCTCAAGGTATCAATCCAGGGCCCGAAGGAGTGGCCTGGAAAAGCCCGCAGGAAACGTTTTTCGGTGCCGTGCCCGTGGGCCACCACCACCCGGTCCGCAAGGAAGCGCCGAATTTCCGGCCAGAGGGAGAGAAGAGAGGGGGCGCCGGCAAGGTCCTGGTCGCTGATGCGGTGTACCCTCCGGGCCGACCAGGTGATTTTCTGGTTCGTGGAGAGGAAGGAGCAGAGGGACTCGCCCAGTCCTTCGCTCGGCGACCAGAGGGCAATCCCAACCTGGACCGGGACGTCGGTGCGCCCCCGGCTGGCTCCGGCGGACTCAAAGTCGATGACGGCAAACTGCTGGTTGGAAATCAGGGTAACTGGAGTCATGCGAGAGGATTTCAGATGAGTGCGTAGTCCAAACAGGCCCTTCTTTTGTAATGGTGCAGAGCGGCGTGCACGCTAGAATCTGTCACCGCGAACCATGATTGAATCTCTTTTTGATACTTTGGCATTTTTGGAGGCGATTGGGAGTATTCTCGCCGTCCTGGCCGGAATCGTCCTCCTCCTGGTGTTCTGGTTTATCGGGGGCTACAACGGACTGGTGAGGTTGCGCAACCGCTATCGAAATGCCTTCGCCCAGATCGACGTGCAACTCAAGCGGCGGCATGACCTGATTCCAAACCTGGTGGAAACGGCCAAGGGGTTCATGAAACACGAGCGGGAGACGCTGGAAGCGGTGATCGAGGCCCGTAATACGGCCGCCAGCGCCCGGGAGGGACTGAATCCGGATGATGCCGGTCAGATGCAGGGATTGATGGCAGCGGAAGCCGGTCTGGGCTCAATGCTCGGAAAGCTCTTCGCCCTTTCGGAGGCCTATCCGGATCTCAAGTCGAACCAGAACATGATGCAACTCAGCGAAGAGCTCACCACTACCGAGAACAAGGTGAGTTTCGCTCGTCAGGCCTACAATGATGCAGTCATGCTTTACAACACCAAGACAGAGACCATTCCGACCAATATCATTGCGGGGATGTTCAATTTCCAGCAGGCGACCCTTTTCGAGGTGGCCAACGAGGAGGAGCGGGAGCGGGTTGACGTCAGTTTCGACTAGTAGTTAGCGGGGCGGGTTGCTGAGGTTCCAGTTGGCCACGAGCTCACCTCGCCCTGTTGCCATGAATTTTTTCGAGACACAGGATCGGGCTCGCCGCCGGACGAAGTGGCTTGTCGTTTATTTCATCTGCGCGGTCATATCCATCGTGCTGGCGGTCTATTTCGGGGTGATCTTCGGGACTACGCTGATCTCAGGGGCCAAGCTTGAGCCTTGGGACCCGGGTTTGTTCCTGTTCATTACCGGAGTGACTGTTCTCCTGATCCTCGGGGGAACCGCTTACAAATTCGCTCAGTTGAGACAGGGGGGAAAGGTTGTGGCGGAGGGACTGGGTGGACGGCCTGTACTCCCCAGTACAGGGGATCTCAAGGAACGACAACTGCTCAACGTTGTGGAGGAAATGGCCATTGCTTCGGGCACCCCGGTGCCCCTCGTCTATGTCATGGACGAGGAAACCGGAATTAATGCGTTTGCGGCAGGGACGGATCCTTCCAATGCTGTTATTGGGGTAACCCGCGGGTGCATTGAGCTGCTTTCCCGGTCCGAGTTGCAGGGGGTCATTGCTCACGAGTTCAGCCATATCAGGAATGGCGACATGCGATTGAACATGCGCCTGATCGGTTTCATCTTTGGAATTCTGATCCTGATGATCGTGGGTCGGGTGCTGCTTTCCTCCATGCGCTATGCCCGAACGAGCAGGGACAGCAAGGAAGGTAATGGAATACTTGCGGTGGTATTACTGGTTGGACTCGTGCTCTTTCTGGTGGGAGCAATTGGCGGGTTCTTCGCCCGCCTGATCCAGGCCGCGGTATCACGGCAGAGGGAATTTCTTGCCGATTCCTCTGCGGTGCAATTTACCCGGGATGCCGGGGGCTTGACGGGGGCGCGCAAGAAGCTTGGCGGATGGGGGGACCATTCACGCGTTAAGAATCCCCAGGGGTCCGCGGTAAGTCATATGTTCTTTGCGGAGGGCGGGCTTTTCCGATGGGGTCTGGCCACTCACCCGCCCCTGCAGGTGCGGATCCAGGCCCTTGACCCGGCCTGGACCCAGAAATTTGATACGGTGTCCCTGCCTGCGGTTGAAATGAAGGGACGAGATGGATCCGCTTCTGGTGCGGTCGCGAATCTAGCTCCGTCTGGTGCCGCACCACCAGCATCAACCATGAATGCGGTGGAGACGCTGGGGCATCTGGGTGATGAGGAGGGCTGGCAACTGAGTTCCGGTCTGCGGGTCTGCAACGAGATTGATCAGAGGTGGCGGAAGGCCTCGCAGGACCGGAGGCAGGCCCAGGTTCTCATCTTTGCCATGCTGCTCTCCCGGGATCTCCAGCAGCGCAAGGTGCAGGTGGAGGGATTGCGCAAGGGTATGGGGTCGGATTATGTCGAGGCGCTCTCTGAGTGGCATCGCTCTCTGGAGTCGCTGCATTCAACCGGGAAGATAGCTCTCCTGGATCTCTGTATCCCCACCCTCCGGCAGTTGAGTCAACCGGAGTATGAGCGTCTCATGCAGATGCTGGATTGGGTTGTGGCGACTGATGAGAAGGTGGATCTCTTCGAATTCATGCTCAAACACGCCCTCACAAGGCATCTTTCAGGAAACTTTGCTCCGCTTTCCGGTAAGGCTCCTTCCGGTCCTGAGCGGATGGGAGACCTTTCCTCGGCCGGGGATGTCCTGCTTTCCCTTATGGCGTGGAGTGGTCGTAACAGTGAAACTGCTGCAAAAGCGTTTGAGGCGGCGGTGGACGGCTGGGGTCCCTATGAAGGCTGGGAGCCCCGGTTACTTCCTGAGGATTCGTTCGACACCAAGATGGTCGTGGCCGCTCTTGCTGAGTTTGAGGTGGCAGCACCCCTGATTAAGCAGACGATTCTCCAGATGTGCGGTCTTGCCGCTGCTGAGGATGGCGTACTGACCAGCGAGGAGGCCGAGTTGCTCCGTGCAGTAGCAGATGCGATCGGGGCCAGCGTCCCGCCTTTTGTTTATGAGGAGCGGGCAGAGGAGTCCCAGGCCGAACTGTCTTGATTTGTGCGCCCCAGGAAGTGATCGTTCACCAGCGCTCATGTCACGACGCCCCCTCTGGATCTGGCCCAATCTCCTGAGTCTCGACGCACCCCTGGTGGCGCTCGCGTGGTTCTGGATGTACAAGCAGGTCTGGCTGGTGAAATACCACCAGCCGTCCCTGCCGTGGTTCCTGGCCCTCACGGTGTGGTGCATCTACGTGGCTGACCGTCTCATGGACCAGCGGCGGGTCGGGCGTCCGACCGCCCGGCACCAGTTTTATCGCCAGTTTCGTGGCCCCATGAAGATCGTGCTTCTGATCGGGTTTCTCGGGGCGTTTCTCTTGATGGGTGTCCAGTCCCGGGGCTTGCTCATGTATGCGATGCCGATTCTGCTTCCGGTGGGAGCTTACTTCGCCGTGAGTTTCTTTGACTCGGGAGGGGGTGTATCCTGGATCAAGAATATTCTGGCCGGGATTGCCTTCGCATACGGGACTGCGGTGGGAGTCCATTTTCGGAGGGAGCGGTCGATTTGGGAATTGGGATTGTCTCCCGAGGTCGTTGTTTTCGCGCTACTTTGCATTATTAACATGATCGCGATCGATCATTGGGAATCCTCTCCGATTAATGAAGAGGACGAGGACGAAGAAGAGGTCCAGGAGGGATACAAAGGATTACTGCTTATTCTCCTCCTGGCCCTTGTGGGATCCTGTTACTGGCTGGCGCTTCGAGCTGCAGACTTCACCCTGCAAACGCACAAGGCCTTTTATCTCGCAATCATGGTGGGTGCAGGCTGCCTGGCTTTTCTTGCCCTGTTGCGCCATCTGTTCTCTTCCTGCTCTCTCAGGGTTCTTGCCGATGTCGCGATGCTCGTGCCCTTGCCGTTCTTTTACTGGTTGCTTGTCGATTACGGGATTATCGATTTCGGGGAGTTCGGGTGGAACCTGAATCAATCCGATCCTGTGGCCCTTGGAATAGCGGATGGGCGATGATTTGATGCTTGGAGGTCGGAATTCTGCTGAATAGGTTGGTCCGTCCCTAATCGCTAGAAAGCAGTGAGCGAAGAATCCCGAAAACTTCATTCCTCCGTCCTCATCATCGGAGCTCCAGGGTCCGGGAAGGGCACACAGGGCAAGGTTCTTGGAACGATTCCTCGGTTTTTCCACTGTGCCTGTGGAGATGTATTCCGGTCCCTCGATACCAGGACGGACCTGGGTCAGCAGTTCGTGGAGTTTTCCAGCAAGGGCGAACTTGTGCCCGATCAGCTTACAATTGATCTCTGGAAGGCCCAGATCGACAATTGGATTGAGACCTATTTCTTCAAGCCCGACATCGACATGCTGATTCTGGATGGCATTCCACGTAATGTGCATCAGGCTGAAATCCTGGAAGACTATCTGGAAGTGCACCGGGTCATTCATTTGACCTGTCCGGATCGTGAGGAACTCGCGCGGCGGATGCGTAAACGCGCCCTGAAGGACAATCGTTACGACGATGCGAGTGACGAGGTCATCGCTCATCGGATCGAGACCTATGATGAAGAGACCCGGCCTCTCATCGAGCATTACGAAGGCAGAGTGAGCGAGATCGACGCCACCCAGCAACCTGTGGAGGTGCTGGGGGATGTGATCGCGGAGATCGTAAAACTGGACGTCTACAAGGAGATGGCCAAGGTGCTGGTGTAAAAAACTTCAGGCCCCGCATTTCAAATATCGGCTGCGCCGTAATTTGAATCCGGATGGTTGGAATCAGATCATGCGCACGTTGTTTATGGGGACCGGCGAGATTGCGCTGCCGTCGTTTCGAATGATGGTGGAGCGAGGGGGCTTGGCAGGATTGGTCACGCAGCCCGATCGACCGGTGGGCCGAAGTTCGAGGCTGCGTCCACCGCGGATCAAGACCGCGGCAGGTGATCTTGGGGTTAAAGTTGTGCAACCGGAGAAGATTGGGTCGAAGGAAGGGTTGGACGAAGTGGCGGCGCTGGAACCTGATTTAATTGTGGTCATGGCCTACGGGCAGATCCTCCCGCGAACCCTTCTGGAGCTTCCTCGCTATGGCTGCATCAACGTGCATGCCTCGCTGCTCCCGCGTCACAGAGGGGCTTCCTGCATCCAGGCCGCGATTGCGGCCGGTGATTCCGAGAGCGGAGTAAGCATTATCTACATGACGGAGGAATTGGATGCCGGGGATATCATCATGAAGGTGGCTATTCCTTTAGATCATGAGGAGACCGGTGAAACTCTCCACGATCGTCTGGCCGAACTTGCTCCTGCTGTCCTGAGCGAGAGCATGAACTGTATCGCGAGTGGTGAGGTGTCGCGAAATCCGCAGAATGAGAGCCTGGCGACTTATGCCCGCAGGTTGCACCGAGGTGACGGGGAGTTGAACTGGGCCCACTCCTCCAAGGACCTGGAATGCCGTATTCGGGCACATGACCCTTGGCCAGGGTCCTTTACATCGTTTCATGATGCCCGCGGGCGGGTAAAGCGGTTGAAAATGTTTCCTGGTGGAACAGTAATGGAGGAAATCGGCAATGTGTCTCCTGGCGAGATCATAAGGGTTAGTTCTTCCGGGATTACCGTAGCCTGCGGAACCGGTGCGATGCGGTTCCATGAAGTGCAGGTAGAGGGCGGCAACAGGCTCCCGGTCGCTGAATTCATCAAAGGAAATTTGCTGCTCGCCGGAGATTGTTTCTTTTCGCTGGCGAGCCCCGGTGAATAGGAGCACAGTAGTTATATGGCTTTAAGGGTCCTGGCACTGCTCTTGCTCCTGCCTTCGATCGTTTCAGGAGTAACCCTTGAAGTGGTGAACCTTTATCAACCGCTCTCTCTTCATGGGACCGACGGGGTCGGGGAGAGCCTTGGGGAAGATGATCCGGTTCAAGCTGCGGTGATGTCGCGGCCATATGCAGTGACCGGGGCAATGCCTGAGGACTTGGTGAAGGCAGTGGGATCTCCTCACCGGATTACAAGCAATGGTGATGGATATGTCGTCGAGGATGCCAATTTGCTGAACCTGTGTAAAATAGAGCTGAGCGCGGAGATGAAGAATACCAGGCTGCTGGTGCGCCTCGATGTCAGTAAGCTCGAATTACCGGAAGAGCTCGACTTGACGGCCCGGCAAGTGGTTACCCTTTCAATTGTCGCGATCGAGTACACGCTCAAGGACTACTTTCGTAATAGTAAGGATGAGGACCTGAGGGTTTCGATCGGGGTGAAGGGGACCAATGAAGGGAATGAGGCTCTCAAAAACCTTGCCCGGCGCCTTACGCTTGGAGGGGTGAGATCGGATGAGGAAGTGGCCGAGGATGACATGTGACCAGTGTTTCCGATGTGGGCGGAAGATTTGCATGCGCGAGGTCGGGAGGGGAAGGGCGACTCCGTCACACGGATCATGCATATGGGGGGTGGTTGGTCCTGAGATTGAAGTGATGGCGCTTGCCTTTTCCCTTTGCAGACGGGGGCGGGATTGGTTAAGTGCCTCAACCTTCTGATTGTATGGGTGAAAAGGGACGCTCTTTCAAGAGAGCCATATTGAAACTTAGCGGCGAGGCTTTGCGGGATACGGGGAGCAAGGACAACATTTCTCCAGAGATTGTAGGGCGCATTGCCACGGAGATTTCGGCAGCCCAGCAGTCAGGGGTGGAACTGGGAATCGTGGTTGGAGGTGGTAATTTCTGGCGTGGAGCAGCGGCCAGTGCCCGCGGAATGGACCGTGCTACTGCTGACTATGTCGGCATGTTGGCCACCGTCATGAATGCTCTCGCCTTGCAGGCTGCCCTTGAGGAGGAAGGGGTGATGTGCATTGTGCAGTCAGCCATTGAAATGAAAAACGTGGCGGAGCCTTTCATCCGTCGCAAGGCCCGCCGACATCTCGACAACAGGAGGGTGGTCATTTTTGCAGCTGGAACTGGAAGTCCGTTCTTTTCCACTGATACAACCGCAGCTCTGCGTGCCAGCGAGATGAGCGCAGATGTCATCCTGAAGGCTACGATGGTGGATGGAGTCTACACGGCTGATCCGAAGGAGGATCCTGATGCGCAACGCTATGAGACGGTGAGTTTCCACGAGTGTATTACGAAGCGTCTGAAAGTAATGGATTCCACAGCTTTCAGCCTCTGCATGGATAACAATGTGCCTATCATTGTTTTTGACCTTGGCGAACCGGGCAATATCGAGCGCGCTCTGCGAGGCGAAGAGCTTGGCACGATCGTCTGCGCCGAGTAGGATTTCGCGCCGGAACAATTACTCTATTCATTACAGCTATCATGGATCCCGAGACCGCTAAGAAGGAAGTAGCCGCTGCAATGGGCAACGCGGTTGATCATATGCTGCAGGAATTCGTGGGGGTAAGGACGGGCAAGGCCTCTCCCAGCCTGGTCGAGAACCTTGAGGTGCATGTCGAATCCTACGGGAGCAAGATGAGGCTCAAGGAACTGGCAGTCATCAACACGCCTGAGGCGCGAACAATCATGGTGCAACCCTTTGATCCCAGTGTGACCAGTGATATCGAACGGGCTATCAGGGAAAATGGTAAGCTAGGCCTGAATCCTGTGAGTGATGGAAAGGTGATCCGGCTTCCAATCCCTGAACTCACGGAGGAGCGCCGGGTCGAACTGGTCAAGGTTATCAGGAATATGGCGGAGGAGTCGCGGATCAGGGTGCGAGCCAGTCGGAAGGACGGTATGGATGGGGCCAAGAAGATGAAGGCTGATAATATTTTAACAGAGGACCAGGCGCGTGATTTCGAGGGCGAGGTGCAGGACTTCACGGACAGCCATATCAAGGAGATTGACGAGAAGCTTGCAGAGAAGGAGCAGGAGTTGATGACGGTGTGAGGCCGCTTTGGCTGGTTACGTTGGATCTACAGCCGGTTAATTCCGGGAATTATTTAGTTGCGGAGTTCGTTTCTGAGAGAGCGGCCAGTGCGCTTCTCCCGGTCATGTTGGTCCCGAACTCTGCCCGTGGGACTGTACTACCCGGTCCCGTTCTCCAGTTCCGCTATGATCCGGGCCTTTCGCGCCTGCTTCCATGAGCGCAAAGCAGCTCCGAGATAGAAGGTGGACAGGAGAAGAACAAGGGTGGCAATGCGATGTTCATGGCGGGACCATGCGTAGGTTCCCCCGGTAACGGCGCCGATGAGGGTGGCAAAGTTGGTGAGGAAGGACAGGAATACGAGGAAGGCCGCTCCTGCCAGCCCGTGGCGTGGTTCCTTGATCGCATAGAGGGAGGCAATGAGAACCGCCCCACCGAAAAATATGCCTGGCATTACGATTGCACGGAGGTCTTCTGTTGAGGCCGCCGCCGGTATTCCTGCCATCCCGAGCGCAAGGAGGGCGATGGCGAGGAGAAAGCTCAGTGCGTGCATGAGGAGTCGGGAGGCAGGAGAAGATGACAGTTGGATCGCTCTCGTCACGAATCATCTTTTCCTCGGGAATCGTCCAAGCCTCTTGAAAGGGCTCTCCTGCTGTCAGGCTCCTAGAACCCTGATCCGTTGATTCCCAGTTGCCCTGAGGGCGGTAGGTCGTAGGCTTCCCCCATGATTGACATGCTGGTGAGGCTGTATGATCTGCCCAGGACGCGGGAAGCGTATGAGTCCGTGGAGAAGGAGGGAGTGATCCTCCGGAGGCCATGGGGATATGAGCGGCATATTCTAGCTCACTGGGTCGGTGAGCACTTTTCTCCAAAATGGGTCAGTGAGGCAAAGGTAGCCTTCAGTCGGCAACCGATCGGTGCCTTTATCGCCACGAGGAACAAGGAGATCCTCGGATTTGCATGTTACGAGACAACGGGCAAGGGCTATTTCGGGCCGACCGGGGTGGCGGAGAGTGCCCGTGGCAGTGGCGTGGGCAGGGCTCTGCTATACAAGACTCTTGAGGCCATGCGCGACGAGGGTCACGCTTACGCCATTATCGGTGGGGTAGGGCCGCGGGAATTCTACGAGAAGGCATGTGGGGCGATTGAGATCCCGGGAAGTGATCCCGGGATATTTGCGGATCTTCTACCCGATCCGTGATGGGGCAGATGGAGAGGCTTAAAATTCATTTTGAAGAATGGCGTCCAAAGTGGTGACCCAGGATGGTCGGGATCCGGACTACGTGAAGGGTGCCTTTGCCCGGATCGCGGATAATTATGTCCTGGCCAACCACGTTCTGAGTGCAGGAACGGATATCCTATGGCGGCGCAAGGTTGGCCGAATGGTTGCGGGATTCCATCCGATGCGTGTTCTCGACGTAGCCACGGGGACAGGAGATCTCGCCCTTGAAATCCAGCGGCATTGTCCCGATGCAGAGGTCCTTGGAGCCGATTTCTGTGAGGAGATGCTGCGGTATGCCAGGGAGCGAGGATTGCGCGATCTTATCAAGGCGGATGCCCTGGAACTTCCCTTCGAGGATGAAAGTTTTGACGTTGCCACCGTGGGTTTTGGTTTGCGAAACATGGCGAACTGGGAAGGCGGCTTGCGGGAAATGAGCAGGGTGGTGCGGGCCGGAGGACTCGTGCTTGTGTTGGACTTTTCAGTTCCGCAGGGGATTTTACGACGGCCGTATACCTTTTACCTGACAAGGATTCTACCGATGATAGGAGGAGCGATTACCGGAGAGCCCGAGGCCTATGAGTATCTGGCCGAATCAATCGATCGTTTCCCCAGCGGAGAGGATATGCTCGAGTTGTTTTCGGGGGCCGGACTACTGAAGCCGGAATGGATACCCCTCAGTGCGGGAATTGCTTCCATTTATAAGGGGCAAGTCCCGGTGTCGCAGTCTTAACGCTTAACAGAGAGGGCTCCAGAGGCCACACTCCTTCATGTTCATGCAGGGATCAGCCAACCAGTTCGTGTGCGACCTAGTGGCCTACGAGCCCGGGAAACCGGTTGAGGAGACTGCTCGCGAATTGGGCTTATGCCCTGAGGAAATCGTTAAGCTCGCCAGTAACGAGAATCCACTCGGACCCTCGCCGAAGGCAAAGGAGGCGATGCGGGCTGCGCTCGAGGATGCCCAGCTCTATCCCGACGGCGGCGGATGGAAGCTGCGTAATGCGATTGCTGAAAGGCATGGGCTTGGGATGGAGCAGGTGGTACTGGGTAACGGATCAAACGAAGTTATCGAGTTGCTCTGCCACTCATTCCTCAATCGTCAGACATCCCTTATCGCGGCGGAGCATGCTTTCGTTGTCTACAAGCTGATGGCTACGCTTTTCGGAGCTAAATACGTGGAGGTTCCGGATCCGGAGTTCGTCCACGATCTCAATGCGATGGCGGATGCGATCAATTCTGATACCCGGCTGGTTTTCATTGCCAACCCCAACAATCCGACCGGGACACTGGTGGGACAGTCTGAAATCGATCGTTTCATGGAACGCCTGCCCGACCACGTCGTTGCGGTCTTTGATGAGGCCTACCACGAGTTCCTGAGCGATCCACCGGATACGGTGAAGTATGTGAAGGAGGGGAGAAACGTGTGTATTTTGCGGACATTCTCCAAAGCGCATGGTCTCGCAGCTCTTCGCATAGGATACGGCCTCGCCTCCGGGCCGGTAGCGGATCTCCTGAACCGGGCCCGTCAACCGTTCAACGCCAATGCTGTTGCACAGGCTGGGGCCCTTGCTGCCATGAAGGACGATGGGCACGTGGCGCGAACGGTGGTCAATAACGATGAGGGGTTGGCCTTTCTGGAGAAGGCCTTTGAGCAGCGGGGGCTACGTTATGTCCCCAGCGTGGCTAACTTTGTGCTGCTTGAGGTGGGGGACGGTGATGCCGTCTTTCAGAAAATGCTGGAGCAGGGCGTGATTGTGAGGGCAATGAGGGGCTACAAGCTGCCTGGCTGGGTTCGCATTTCGGTGGGAACCCGGGCCCAGAATGAGCGCTGCCTGGAGGTCTTGGATGGGGTGCTGAGGGGCTAAGAGAGGCCCCTTCGCTGATTGACAGGCATTTGGCATGTGTCTAGTCTTTTAAGACTTCTTAATAATCTGATGCCCCAAACTACCTGTCCGGAGACCCGGCGGTTTCATTGCGCGTCGTGCCGCGGTGAGATTCAGATCCCGTTTGATCTTCCTCCGACGACCGCCCCATGCCCCCATTGCGGCATCAGTATCGATTCACCTGCGCCTCCGGTGGTCTTTGCTGATCCGGGATCACGAGACCAGCCTGTGCCGCCGTCGGTTGCCCCCGCGGATCCTCTTGTCACTCCAGCTTCCTCTTCCGAGGATCGCCCGGAAGATCTGGCGCCATCGGTAGAGTTGGATCCAACTCCTTCGGTTGAAGGGCCTGTAACGAACAGGGAGGACAATCGAATGAAGGAGAAGCGGGGATTGCACCCTGCAATTCTATTCCTGGTTGCCGTGGTCGCCATTGCAGGGGGCCTGATGTCATTGGTAGTATTAAAGCGGAAGGATCCTGATCCTGGTGCTCCCGTGGTCGCCGCGCCGAAGAGGAACGTGCCTGCTCCGATTGCCAGGGAGGAGCACCAGCAGGACCACGAACATTTCATTGAGCAGGGTTGGAAAGACGAGGCTTCAAAAGCTCTTTCCGGATTCCTGCAGGCGCGCAGTGCTGAAGAGAAGGCGCGGTATGTTATTGGGAGCGATGTGCTGGGGAGTGAGATGGCGAATTTCTACCGCGGTGCGAGCGAGATCGACGAGTCGGATACGCCCATCGAAGGCTTTAGCCATCAGGCCCTCGACATCGTTGATCGAAGGCGAGGGCTTTTTCTCATGCGTTTTGAGCGGCCCTCACAATTAAAGATGTCGGAATTTTTCCGTCCGGTGGTTCCACTTGAGATCCAGTATGATTTAAAGGAGCCGGGCCTGCTGCTTTCCTCCCTCGCCTCCAGGGATCGCTTCGCGATGGACCCGGTGCGCGTGATGGCGTTCTTCAAGGAGGTGGATGGCACGCTTCTTCTGGACTGGCATGTCTACACCCAGACGAAGTACCGCATTTTCAAGCATTTCATCACGGGGCCACGGCCCGGGGTTGGCGGAGTATTTCGGGTGATGGTCCGGGAGGCCCTTCCTGCGTCTGCAGCTGAAACCAGCGCAGCTGACACGCGGACATTTCGCTTGAGTGATCCAGCTTTTGGCCAGGATCGAATCACAGTCGTGGTCCCGAATGACGGACTATCGGGCCGGGTGCTGTCACAGCTTGCCTGGATCAATATGCCTGACCGTAGCGATCAGAACCGTTACGCCACCGTAAGATTGAGTTGGACGGAGGAACCCGAAAGCCACATCCACCTCGACGAGGTGATCTGCTGGGAGTTTCTTGGTCTTGGTGGCGAGATAGGTAATGCCGATCCTCTCGGAGAGGATGCTCCCGGAGAAGATGGATCGAAGGAGCCTGTTCTCCCTGTGCTGTCAGAGGAAACGACCCCGGTTTCGGTTCAGGAAGATGTGATTCCGGAGGAGACTACCGAGTCCGCCGAGGGCGAGGGTGCAGGTGACACGACTGGTCAAGGGGAAGAGGAGGAGAGCGCCACGGCCCCGTCACTCCGTGAATGAGACCATCGTCGCTGTTGCTACTCCGTTTGGACAGGGCGCTATTGCCTTGCTGCGGATGTCAGGCAGCGGGGCCCTGAAGGTGGCGGGGCAGGCCCTGGGGTGTGACCCGGAGGATTTGGAGGAGCGCCATGCCCATAGGGCGAAGGTCCGCTCCGAGGAAAATGCAGTGCTTGACGAGGTTCTGGTCACCAGCTTCCGAGGACCCCGGAGTTATACCGGCGAGGATGTGGTAGAAATCAGTTGTCACGGGGGTGTCTTGGTCACTCAGCGGTTGCTGGAGCGCATGCTGGAATGTGGAGCAAGAAGTGCAGAAGCCGGAGAATTCACGCAACGTGCCTTTTTGAACGGCAAAATGGACCTCACCCAGGCGGAAGCTGTGATGGACATCATTTCGGCCCAGACTGAACTCTCCCTCAGAGCTGCACAGCATCAGCTTGGGGGGCGGATTGGGGCGCAGACTGAGTCTTTGAGGGCGAATCTTCTCCAGGTCGTCGCTGAAGTGGAGGCCTATATCGATTTCCCCGAAGAGGATATCGATGCGGGATCCGGGAAGGGCTTCAGGGCGCGGGTGGAGGAAGCGAGGGCGATCATCAACGACCTGCTCGCGACCGCAGAACATGGACGAATTTTGCGCGAGGGAGCGCGCACCGTGATTTATGGGGAACCCAATGTTGGAAAATCCAGCCTTTTGAACGTGTTGCTTGGCTACGAGCGCGCGATCGTCAGCGACCTTGCGGGAACGACCCGGGATACCGTTGAGGAAGTGGTGAACCTGGGAGGTATTCCGGTGCGTTTGATTGATACTGCGGGGATGCGGGAGTCGGTGGATGAAATCGAGGAGTTCGGGCTCGAGAGGACGAGGCGGAACCTTGCGGAGGCTGATTTGATCCTTGAGGTCGTCGATGGCAGCCAGGGAAAGGGGACGACCCTGTCACTGGAAACGCGTGAGAATACCCATCATCTCCTTGTGCTAAACAAGACGGACCTGGGAAAGCATGCCGACTGGGAGAGAGAATCGGGAGGGGTGGCGATTTCCTGCCGGGAGGGAACCGGCATGAAGGCCCTCACCGAAGCGATCGGGGAGGAGCTTGCTTTTGGAGTTTCAGGGTGGGGCCAGGAGGCAGTGGCTGTTAATGCCCGCCACCAGGATTGCCTGCGGAGAGCGGAGAAGGCGCTCTCGGAGGCCCTTGGTCAGTTAAGTAGACGCGAAGGTCCGGAATTTGCGGCCGTTGACTTGAGGATTGCCCTGGATGCCATTGGCGAAGTAGCGGGCAAGGTGGAAACGGAAGAATTGCTTGGTGAGATCTTCGGGCGCTTCTGCATCGGCAAGTAGGGATTTATGGGGGCGAAATCGATCATGCTTCAGGTTTCACCGGGCCAGGCTGGATTGTGGGCCTTTTTTGTAGCCTGTCTGCCGCTCTTTCCGGAGAGATGGTCCGGGGGCAGCGTTCTTGCTGAGGGGCGATGGGAGAGGAGGGTGGTGATGAATCCTGACTGTTTTTGTCCCGGCAATTCTACGAGGAGAGACTTGAAGAATCCGTATGTTGTGGCTTGGTAAAGCGCAGGCACCTAATGGTTTTAAAGCGATTCATCTCCCTCCCTGGCATGCTAGTGCTCGGGTTAGGGCTCCTGGTATCAGCTCAGGACGAAGTTGAACCTCCGCCCACAGGTTCAGCGGAAGAGGTCGCGACTGAGTCAGAGCCAGAAGCCGCTGCGGAACCAGCCCCGGATCCTGAACACGAGAAGCTTCTCCAGGCTCGTAAACTGGTTCTCCTTCTGGGGGACGAGTCCTACCGGGTAAGGGAGGAGGCTACAAAGGGGTTGTGGGCGTTGGGGGAAGTTGGAATCGTGGCGATCAGGGAAGGACTGAAAACTGACGATCCGGAAGTAGCCTATCGCTCGCGGGTCCTTCTTCGGCGAATCCTCACGGGGATCACTCCTGACACGCCGCCCAAGGTGGTGGATCTCGTCCAGCGCTATTTCCGTTCGGGAGCGGCTGCCAAAAAGGCGGTTTTCCAGGAACTCCTGGATGCTGAGGCCTACGTGCAAATGCTGCGGATCTACCGATTTGAAGAAGACGAGGAGGCCCGCGGAAAATGTGCAGAACTGGTCGAGAAGGCTGTCCTGCCTCTCGCTAATAGAGAGCTTGTCGAAGGAAATGTAGGAAAGGCGGAAGCGGTGTTGCGCCTGGCTCCGGCAAGTGACCAGAACAACCGACGCCTTGCCTGTCTCCTTCGGGTGCAGGACAAATTGGAGCGCGAAATGAGCGTGGTGTCCCAGGCTGTAGGTTACCGGGCGGACGGCAGGGTTACGGAGGCTACTCGCGAATTTGCAGGCCGTCACCTGGCCCTGCTTCGTTCAAAGGGTGAGTATGTGGAAGCGCGCCAGCTGGCTGAAAAAATGGGGCGCTCAGACATCGTGGCCGTGATGGCGCTTTTTGAGGGTGATCCGGGTCCCTATCTCCAGTGGCATATGAATCGCCCCAATGAGACCGCCATCGTGCGGGCTCATGCTGAGACCGTCCTGAAAAGGTGGCAGTTGAATCACGAGGAGGCCAATCGCCTGATGAGGCAGATGGCAGAGGAGGCGGCGGGAGGGGGCGACGAGCGACGTGAGGCGATGCTCTCCCTGCTTTTGAATGGCAATCTCAAGGAGGGGCTTCCTCTTGTATTCCGATCGAACAAGGATGCGGCCTTCACTTATTACGAGACTGTCGAGCAACCGCAGAAGGCGGTGGAGGTGTTCGGGTACGTTGGGACTGCTGAGGAAAAGGCTCAGTGGCTTGAAAAGCGCTATGAGGTCTTACGGAAGGACTGGGCGGATTCGGAGAAGGAGCGCTACGAAGTGCTCACCATTGCGGCCTTCCTTCATACGAGGGGCGAGGGCGAGGAGGGAAGAAGGATCATGGATCAGCTTTCCGAAATTGCCTCGGGCGAAGGCCATTCCAACTGGCTGGAATTCATCGGGCGTCTCCAGGATCTCGGAGGCAGCCTCCATGAACTGGCGTTCTTCATTGCGGCAGGGAAACTGACCCCGGATTCAAAGGAGCGCGACGATCTTCGGATCGTGGCGCATCTCTTTGGAGAGGGGGATTCTGCTCCCCGCCTCTGGCAACTGCTGGAGGCCCTGGAAAAGGACAAGGCCAGGCGAATCGTCCTGCTTGGAGCCCTCTACGGTGATGTGCATATGGAGGAAGGCAAACTCCAGGCGTTTTTCGAGGCGCTGGAACAGGAGGCCGGGAAACAGGAAGCCCGGACTGAGACTCTCGCCGATCTCCTGGAGGCCGCGGAATCACGGGATGATGCAAGGCATTCCCTGAAGCTCCTTGAAGAACTCGTAAAGTTGAACGTTGATGAGAAGTGGGGCAAGAAGCTGGCGGGTTACTACGGTTACGTCTCGAACTGGGGGAAGGCGATCGATTCCCTGGAGGCGATTCTTGAGAGAGAGCCTACCAATTTGCGTTACCTGGCGGCCTATGGAGGTGCATTGATCAGAGCGGACCGGGGCGAGGAAGCTGCAGGTCCGTTTAGGACGGTGGAGACCTTCTCGCTCGATGAACCCATCCGTCTGTTGCGACTTGCCATCGATGTGGAGCGCAGTGGAGCCCTGAAGGAGGCTGAAGGCTTCTGGAGAAAGCTGGTCATGACCGGGGGCCCAGGCGACTGGTACTGGCAGACCGCGGCCTCCTACTACGCCAAGCATGCTCGGCATCACAAGCAGTGGCGGGTTGCTGCGGCCTTCGCAGAAGTTGATGCGATGCAGTATCTCAAGGGACGCTCCACCTTCATTAATCCGGTCAGTTTCATCCGTAAGCGTTTTATTGCCGATCTTTATCGCGCCCTTGCCCTGCACCAGGAGGGAAACGAAGAGGAAGCGATGAAGCTTTTCCGAAGCACGTTTGAAATCCTGAACGGCGATGGAATCCTGGCGGATGACTATTTCCCGCTCCTGCGGGAAGCCGGTGTGATCGAAGAGCACGATCGCAATTTCAAGATTGTCTACCAGCGCTTCCAGGAATCGATCAAGGCGTATCCACGGGCTCACAATACCTACAACAGCGCAGCGTGGATGGCCTCCCGGTCCTGCCGGGAACTTGCCGACGCCCACGAGAAGATCACGACGGCCCTGGAGATGAGACCACGGCAGGCGGCCTACCTGGATACAATGGCGGAAGTGTGGTTTGCCCGGCGGGACCGGGAGAAGGCTGTCGAGTGGTCGCGGAAGGCGGTGCAGGAAAGCTTCCACGGGGGGTCCAGTTCCGACGCCGGGGTGGGCCTGCGGGAGCAGTATGACCGCTTCCAGTCCGGGGAGTTCCCGGTTCCCTAGGAACCGGTTTGCCCCACTCCCAATTCATTGACTTCATATGCTTAAATATTTGAAAGTTGGTGAAAACTTGCTGGATTTGCGGTTTCTCTTCGCGGGGCTCCTTGTCTGATAATCAGATGAGGGCCAATGACCCCCCTAGCAATCAGCTCGAACAGAAAAGCTCTTCGTGACGGGTGCTGGGGCTGAACATAATCTTATGCATGAATCCCAGCCAATCCACTCCCCGATGGCGCTGAAATGCCGACAATTTTTCCTGATGGCCACCGGTGTGATGGGGATCTTGGTTGCTGCACCATGCCTCGGCGAGGAAAGCGAGAGGGCCGATGAAAGCTGGTGGTCACTGCAACCACTCAGGGATTCGATCACCGTTCCACATATTGAGGAGATTCCGAACAGCGGGTGGGCTCGCAACGAAATCGATCACTTCATTCTCAAAAAACTTGTCGCAAAAGATCTTCATCCTTCACCTCCCGCCTCTGCCCGCGCATTGATCCGACGGCTATATGTTGATCTCGTGGGACTACCTCCTACGCCCGAGACCGTAAGGGCCTACGAGAAAAATCCCTCCGACACCGCATATGCAGAACTTGTCGACGAATTGCTCGCTTCACCACACTACGGCGAACGCTGGGCCCGACATTGGCTGGACGTCGTGCGATTCGGTGAGAGTGACGGTTTCGAACGCAATAGGCCTCGCAATCACGCCTGGCCGTATCGGGATTGGGCGATCAACGCGTTCAACGCTGATATGCCCTACGACGAGTTCGCGCAAAAACAAATCGCCGGCGACCTCACGCATCCAGGTGCAGAGGGCTCAGCAGCGGCTGGCTTCCTCGTGGCCGGAGTCCATAATACGGTGGTCGGATCGAGCGAGGAGATGAAAAGGCTGGCTCGTCAGGACGAACTGGAAGAAATCGCGGGAGCGATCGGGCAAACCTTTCTGGGCCTGACGATCAATTGTGCCCGTTGCCACGATCACAAGTATGACCCCATTTCCACGACCGAGTATTACCAGTTCATTTCCGCCATCGACGGAGTCAGCCACGGTAACCGCGACGTGTTGGTAGAAGACCGTGCAAAGGAGCTCGCGGTCTTGGATCAGCAAATCAAGAAGCTGCAAGAGTCCCTGCATAGCATCGATCGAGCGACTCGCGAAGCGGTCCTCCAGTGGCGAAAAACGCAACGGCCCACGGGCAAGCCCAAGACACTTCCAACGGCTCTCCGCACCTGGACCTTCGACAAGAACTACACCGACGCGTCGGGCTCGCTCCAGGGTGCTCCATCTGGAACTCCTCGCCTTGAAGGAGGAGCGCTCTACCTCGACGGAAAATCGTTCGTCAAAACAGGCCCTCTTTCCAAAGAACTGCGAACAAAATCGCTAGTGGCTACGGTTGTCCTGTCCAACCTCGACCAACGCGGTGGGGGCGTGGTAACTATCGCAGACACTGATGCCTTTGATTCCCTCGTCTTCGGCGAGCAGGAGCCAAGGCGCTGGCTGGCCGGAAGCAACAATTTCAAACGGACAGAATCTTTCCAGGCACCAGAGGAGAATCTTGCCCACACCAAACCTGTCCAACTCGCCCTCACCTACGCCGGGGATGGAACGATCACCGGATACCGAAATGGGCAGGTTTACGGAAAACCTTACCAGAAGGAACTGCACTCCTTCAAAGCGAGAGAATCCTACCTTCTCTTTGGGCTTCGGCACGAGCCACCCGGAGACAATAGATTCCTCTCCGGCCAACTTCTCGAAGTTCACCTTTTCGATCGCGTCCTCTCAGCCGCCGAAGTAGCCGCTCTCGCAGGGGTGGAAACTGAATACGTCTCCGAAGAGCAATTAGTTGCTTACTTGGATCCAAAGGAGAAAGAACACCGAGATGCCCTCAGGAAAGAAATTGAGACCGCCCAGGAGCAACGGAAGAAAGCCGCCGATGGACAGAAACGTAAGATTTACACTGTCGATCCCCGCCAACCAGGTGTCATGCGGGTACACGTCCGCGGAAGCGTGAAGGACTACGGAGCAGAGGTGCCCCCGGGAGGGATTCATGCGGTCCCGGGCGCCAGCCCTGATTTTGCACTCGCAAAGAATGCCTCCGATCGTGAACGCAGAATCAAACTCGCCGATTGGATCTCCTCACCGAACAACCCCCTTCTCTCGCGCGTCATGGTTAACCGTGTCTGGCACTATCACTTTGGCCGTGGATTCGTCCCCACTCCAAGTGACCTTGGATTCAATGGCGGACAACCCAGCCACCCGGGACTGTTGGAGTGGCTCTCCCTACAGTTCCGCGAAGGGGGCTTCCGAATTAAGGACCTTCACCGTAAGATCCTCCTCTCGGCGACCTACCGACAGGCATCGCGAAAACGGGCGAACGCATTCGAGCAGGATTCAGACAACCGTTGGCTCTGGCGCAACTCGCCACGGCGCGTCGAAGCAGAAGTCCTGCGCGATTCGATCCTGAGCGTGGCCGGAAAACTCGACCTAAAGCTCGGTGGCCAAGGATTCAAGGACTGGGAAATGAAGGAGGAGGGTACGGCCTTCTACTTTCCGATCGACAAAGAGGACAATGCCTTCAATCGCCGTACCATATACCGCGTGAATCCACGTGGCGACCGCAGCGCCCTTCTCGACAACTTCGACTGCCCCGATCCCTCGGCAGCAGCCCCCACGCGGAGTGTCACTACCACTCCTCTGCAAGCCCTTAGCCTGATGAACAATGCGTTCCTGATCCGCATGGCCGGGCACTTCGCGATCCGGATCGAGGAGGAGGTCGGCCACGATCCCGATGCGCAGATTCGTCGGGCCTGGGAACTCGCGCTTTGCCGTGCTCCCGACGCCGAGGAGGTGCAACTCTCTCGCAGACTACGCAACACACAGGGCCTCGTCGCGCTTTGCCGTGCCCTGTGGAACAGTAACGAATGGGTCTTTATTGAGTAGTCCTCTCGCCATGAATTCCGAATCATCATCAATGATCAGTCGTCGTCGTTTTTTCGACTGGGGAGCCCATGGGATTGGAGCCACCGCCGCTCTCAGCCTGCTGCAAGCGCGGAGCGCTCCCGAGCTCCCTCCTCGCGCGCGACGGGTAGTACAGATCTCGTTGCCGGGAGGATTGAGCCACCTCGACTCCTTCGACCCCAAACCCGAACTCACCAAACGCCACGGCCAACCGTTCTCTTCGGACCACAAGCCGGACATTTTCTTTGGGAAAGTAGGTCTGCTGCGCAAGGCCGATTGGGAGTTCAAGAAACGCGGGCAGAGCGGGCTGGATATCGCCGAGCTGTTCCCGCATCTCGCTTCCATTGCCGATGAGATGACGGTCATTCGGTCTCTTGTCACCAATTCTGCTAATCACACCCCAGCATGCTTTTTCGTCAACACGGGCTTCGAATTTAACGGATACCCTTCGCTTGGAAGCTGGGTGTCCTACGGTCTTGGCAACGAATCGGATTCCCTGCCCACCTACGTCGTTCTTCCCGATCAAAAAGGACGCCCCTCGGGGGGAGCCGACAACTGGTCCAGCGCCTTCCTCCCCGCGCAGTTCCAAGGAGTTGAATTCAAAGCTGGCGACAAACCTGTCCGGGATCTTTATCCGCCCGCCAGCGTCACGCCCAGCTCTGACGTTAAAGTGCGAGAATTTCTGCGAGCCGTGAATGCCAAACACCAGGAGCGTGTCGGCGACGAAGCAATCCTTACAGACCGAATCCGCAGCTACGAGTTGGCCGCGCGTATGCAGCTATCGGTCCCCGAAGTATCAAAGCTCGAGGACGAGCCCAAGTCGGTGACCGAGCCTTACGGGCTCCACGAGAAGGAAACCGAAGAGTTCGCCCGCCGCTGCATCCTTGCCCGCCGCCTGTTAGAGCGTGGCGTACGCTTCGTGCAACTCTACGCCGGGAGCCTCATTCATTGGGACGCCCACGACAAGATCGTCGAAAACCATGGCAACAACGCCCGCGCCATCGACAAACCGGTAGCCGCCCTTGTGCGCGATCTCAAGCAACGCGGGATGCTTGAGGATACTCTTGTCCTCTTCACCACCGAGTTTGGCCGCACGCCCTTCAGCCAGGCCGAGGGCAAAGTGGGAACGGGCCGCGATCACAACCGCTACGGGTTTTCCGCGTGGATGGCTGGTGCTGGCCTGAAGCCCGGCTTTTCCTATGGCCAAACGGATGAAATCGGTTGGAAGGTGGTGGAGAACCCGGTGACGTGGCACGATTTCCACGCCACCGTTCTTCATCTCTTGGGACTCAATCACGAGAATCTCACCTTCTATCACAATGGGATTCAGCGGCGCTTGACGAATGTGCACGGCCACCTCGTGAAGGGTGTCCTCTCCTGAAGTGGATCAGAAATCGCGAGACCGGGGTGCTCACAATCCTCACGGCCAGTTTCTCGGGCCCTATTTTATCTACGACGCCTTAAGGTAGGCCGACTGGGCCAAGGAGGNGCAAGGCAAGGCGTCGGTGGNGGCTGGCAAACTTGCCGACAAGACAGAGGAAAANGAGATGGCCGAGGCTGACGAGCTGGGCATTCCTTTCACCAGGTCGGCNAAGGTANTCAGCATCCTCAAGCGGAAGAAGGACCTCGAGGATATGTCAGGGGACATGACCCTCCAGTCCCCCCGGCNCGGGGTGCTCAAGTGGCTCAGCGACCTCTGGATCACGGCCTAAACAGTTTTTCAGGATACGCCCCCGGTGGCGTGGCGTTTCATTTCCGCCGCTGCGTCCCGGGGGTTTTCTCCGTACAGAAGTGGTCCACCCACGGTCCACCGCGACCTTGCGCCCTACAATAGTAGGGGCAAAGTGGCGGAGGGGGTGGGATTCGAACCCACGATAGGTTTCCCTATGCCGGTTTTCAAGACCGGTGCATTCGACCACTCTGCCACCCCTCCGTATTATCGGGCGGCTCTTATAAGGAAATTACCGGGAAAGGCAAATTCGGACTCGCGGGCTCCTAGGATAAGATTAGGCAGAGTCGGCAAGCGGGGAGAGGCTACGCCACGCGGATCTTCCATGTGCACTCATGCTGGGGCTCTTCAGTCCTTCCCGATCGGGACATCGAAGTAGTTTTCCTTCTCCAGACAGGCCATGCCCCACTCGCCCAGCACGTCCCATGAATCGAGGTTCGAGTACATCTCGAGCCCGCGCCCGCCTCGCGTGGCGGCGTCCGCGTCGATATTGCCGTGGGCCAGCTTGTTGTCCCAGAGGAACTGCCACTGGTACCAAACCGTTCCCGACCCCGGACCCGACGTGTTGAAAGCCGCCTCACGGACATACCACTTGTATTTGCGGGACACCCAGCCGAAATCCTCCCACGCGCTGATGCTGCTACTGCCCGGCCCGTCCCCCCGGTCGACCGCGAGAGACCGGTTTCCATAGTCCAGCACGCGCTTGGCGGCATCGATGCGAGCCTGCAGGTATTGGTCGGGGGTGAACTTTGTCGGGTAGGAATAATACCGTAACACAGCATCACGTCCGCCGCGCTTGTGCTCGAGCAGCACCCGGCGGACTTTCGACATGGCGTGCGCGACCTTACTCGAGGTGTGCGAGTACAGGTAGATATTGTTCCAGCGGGGAGGTGCCTGGTAGGCCCGAGCGAGTTTTGCCATCTCGTGCACATTGGGCTGATCATGGTGCATCAAACCGCCGTATTCCTTGATCTGTCTGGGGGTAATCTTTTTGAACGGAATCATCTTGTGGGCGATCTGCACGCAGCCCCAGTTCGAACCATCGGGCAGGTAGGCATCGGGCAAACCGGGCCGATACTGAAGCCGGGGGTAGGAAGGGGTATCGGTCCAGACCGCACCTATCGCCTTCCAGTCGTCCAGGTAATTCAGGTCCTCCACCCGAATGCGCTCGTGCGAGGCATAAGCCCGTTTCAGCAATTCCATGTGGGCCTCGTTGCCATCCATCAGGTAGAGCCAGGTCAGCAATGGTCCCACGTGCCAGCACGTCACTCGGGTGTACGGCAACTCGATCTCGTAGGCCCGCGCCCGCGTGGGTCGGCCGTCGCCGTGGTACTGCTGGGACCAGCCGGCCCACTCGCCCTTGCCCAGGTTCGCCTTTGCGATCCACGGTCCCAGATTGCCGAGCTTGGCGATGTATTTCTTGTCCCCGGTCACATGGTACATCATGACCATGATGCGGAAGGTCGCGTTGGTGGCGCTATCGTTGAATGAGATACTCCCATTGCGGGTGCCGCTCGAGGGGGTCGATCCCCCGGGAAATATCCATTGATCCGGCCAGCCGCCGCCTGCGCTCTGGGCGGAGAGGAGCACATCGGCCCCACGACGGGCCGATTCGAGATACTTTTTGTCTCCGCTCAGCTTGTACGCGTAGAGCATGATCCAGAACGGCCTGGTGACAAAACCATCCTGAATACGCATCATCTTACCGCCCTGATTACCGTAGGCCCAGTGGCCTCGTTGCAATTGTGCGGCGAGAATCCGATCGCTGCAGGTCAGTCCGGCCTCAAGGTAGCGCTTTTCGCCGAACAGTTCGTAGGCGCGGAAAAAGCCCAACGCGGCGTGGCGCAATTTCTGGGCGTCCCGGTCGGTGTATGCCTCCGGAATCAGTTGAAGCTGCGCGTCGAGCCAGGCGCGCGCGGTCTTCCCAGCCCGCTCCATATCGCTGAAATTGGGATGCACCATCCGGTCTGCAATTCTCATCCTCCGCAACAGCTCAGCCAGTTCAGCCTCTTTGGCACCGCGCTCTTGGTTTGTCAGCTCTTCGTAGTGAACCGTCTCTCCTCCGAACAGTTTCACCTGCTCCTCCCAGGACAGGCCCTCGTCGGAGAGGACTTCGTAGGACAGGTCCTTGTAGTGTCCGATCTTCTCGTCGAAGACCAGTGGCTGGGCGCTCGATGGTTGCCAGGCTCCCAGGATGACGAATGCCAGGGAGCCCATGGCGAGGGGTGTGCGAGAATGTTTCATGTCTTGGCGCAGTTATCGTAGCCTTGCGTAGCGGTGACTATGAGGACAGGCCCTCGGATCACCATCAAAACCGGGTGGACACGAAGAAGCGACGAGGGCAGTCAAAGATTTCCATCGCCCCATTCCCAACCCAGAATGCCTACCACCCCCCAAGCGCAGTTGGCAAGCGGGGAGAGGGTAGCCACGCGGATCGGGGTGGGGTGTGGTTATTTATGTGCCTTTGACGGCATGATGTTCTAATCGGAAATCTATTTTCCTCCCGCGCGCCATTTCGCGTTGGAACGAAGGGCAAACACGTGCACATGCGGACGCAAATCCCTGGTGCGGCCCGGACGGCAGGAGAAGGCAATCTGCTCTGGGAAGGATTCCATCACGACATGGTTCAATTTGTCCTGCCCGGAACCACGCCAGGCGAAAACCAGCAGAATGTGATTTCCAAAGTCGACTTTGGCCTTCAGCTGATCCAGAGCATCTCCTTCAAAATGTTTCTTCGCGTCTTCGAGAGATCTCAGCTCAACCGGTGTGTTCCAGCGGCTGAATTCGATTTTTGAGGGGCGTATATCTACTTTGGTAATCGCTGGGCCAACAGGAGTTGGAGCGGCGGGCTTCTCAAGACCAAACAGGAGCGTTCCCATTGAGGCGAAGCACAAGGCAGTCAGGGCTTTCTTCATTCCTGATATCTACCCACCCCAGGTGCAGGGGGCAAGCGGGGAGAGGGGGCGCCACGCGGATCGGGGCGGGGTGCAGTTAGTCGGGCGGAAGCGGAAACTCAGTGATCCACCCGCAGGCGGGCAAACTGCTGAGCATGGTCCGCGCGGGGGGCCGCAGCGCGCCAAACTTCGCTTACGATGCCGTCATTCTGACCGCTCGGGGTCTGGCTCACCAGGGTGCCATCGGAGGTCCAGGTCACGAGGTCGGTCGAGAATTCCACGAAGTAGTCCACGTCGTCAGCCGCGATCTGGCGGCTAAAGCGGATGGTCAGGTAAGTTGATTCGACGCCCTCCACCTGGAGCGTTTCGACGTCCGCCACCGGAAGGATCTCCGCCGACCGGATGTGCGGATTCCCACCAAAAAAGAACTCCATCATGGCTGGCACTCCGTCTTCATCGTCGTCGGACAGGTTGCCGGTTACGCCGTGGGACTGCATCCAGGAAGCCAGCGTGATCTCGTCATCCGCTCCCGGACTGCCTCCGGTGTAGCGGCTGAGGCGCCAGTTCCCGGGATCGTTATGGTCGGGACTCTGCGTTGTGTTGACGTCGATCAGCACAAGACTGAAGTCGCCGCCGTCTGCAGACTGAGGCCAGGGCAAGGTGTCGGAGTATTCGTCGATGTCGTGGATGGGCACGCCGGCGCCGAAGGAGAGTTTGAGGCGTTCTCCGCTGTTGCGTAGGTTTTCGTAGGGATACTCCCCCGCGACGGGAAGGCCGGTCCCGTAGCGCGTCTCGAATGCGGCGCGGTTCTTGACGACGAGGACAAAGGCGCCGGATTGCAGCGTCTCCACCTCGCTTCCCGCGAAGTCGAAATCGATCCCCTTGGTGAAGCGCACGTCACGCAGATCGAGAGCAGAGGGTCCCACGTTCTTGAGCTCGATGTACTCGAACTCATCCCGGTTGGTGGAGATCGTCACTTCATTGCCTGTGGGCTCGGGCGGATGATACATGAATTCCGATATGCGCAGATACTGCACGTAGTCCGCGATGTCTGGCGTGGCGGCGGTGAATTCGTGAGGATCGGACCAGTGACCCCAGCGCCCCGCGGCATCCCGGAAGCGGACGCGGGCGCGGTAGGTTTTCCCCACCCGGACGGAGATTGGCGGGAACTGGTAGGTGGAGGAGAAGCTGGTGAGTTCACCGGACTCAAAGGGATTTTCGATCTCGTAAATGTTGGGCTGGGTGGGGTCGTAGCCGGGAACGGAAGGATTGTGGACCTCTGCCACCCGCCACTCCATCGCATCGAAGGTGGAACGGCCGGGACTGCGATAGGCGCTGCAGGAAAAACGAAGATCGTTGGTGGGATATCCCGCCGCGCCGTCGTAGCGGATGGTTGGTTTGGCCGGCACCTGGCTTTCCTGGGTGAGCAGACTCGACGTCATCCAGTTCCCGCGTGACACGATGTAATTCTTCACGATCTGGATCATGCCGCCG
The DNA here is from genome assembly GCA_022448985.1 of Roseibacillus sp. GTDB lineage: Bacteria > Verrucomicrobiota > Verrucomicrobiia > Verrucomicrobiales > Akkermansiaceae > Roseibacillus_B. The sequence continues at coordinate 11,031 of JAKVCR010000049.1, read as the reverse complement.
AAATCGCCCGTGCCGGAAATGTCGTAGTAGCGGTCCGGTTGAAGGTTGCGCGGATTGTTGTCCCAGAGCCTGCGGTCGGCGCCCACCAGGGAGCGCCCATGGGGGTTCCACACCCATTTCACCTCCTCGTCCACGAGACGGAATCCCTCGTCGGAGTTGTAGAGGAGATCTTTGATCTCGCGCACCCGGTTCTGGTAGTCGGTGTTGAAGGCCGGATTATCAGCGACCTTCAATTTGAAGTCGTGGTTGCCGCTGCCGAACATATTGTCGGCCCATGTCAGATCGATATCCCACGGCAGTATCTGGAATTGATTCGACTCGGGATTATGGTAGTAGAAGAAGTTCTTCCCGTAGGCGATGTCGTAGTGGTGAATTCCTTCCACGACCGTGCGGTAGCTGAAATATTTTTCGATGTTCAGATTGTCGCGCCACCACTGGGCGCTGGGGTTGCTGTTGCGGTATGTGCTGATGAAAGAGGTGACGTCGGAGCGATCTGTGACCTGGGTCGGTCCCTGGTTGTTGGAGCGCCCACTGTATTCCTCGATCTTGTAGAGATTGCCGTCCGGGAGGTCGTGCTCGTCGAGAAACTGCCCGTCCAGTTGCTCGATCACGAGAAAGAGGCCGTAGTAGTCGCCTTCATATTGATTGGCGCCGGTGGCACTGGAGTTATCGACGACATAAAACTGGCTGTAGTGAGTCTTGGAGGCCGCCGTTCCGCACAGTTCAAAGAGGCGGAAGCCCACGCCCTCGAACAATCCCTGCTCCCCGCGGTGGCCTTCGCTCACGCGCTGGGAGATGGCAGAGAAGTTGAGCTTGCTCCATCTGGTGTCGTACTCCTGGCCGTACTCGTCCTTGGCCTGAAAGCGGCGTCCGCGGTGGAAATCGAATTTCCAGTGGTTCTTCCCGTCGCAGAAGCGGCATCCCCCGCCGCGCGGTCGATAGCGGATGTGGTCGTAGACCTTGCCCTCATAGACGAGAGTGCCGGGCCAAAGGTATTCCGAACCACCGTAGCCGCCGAACTGCGAGTTATTCACCCACTCTTCCTTGCTGAGGAGGAAGTAGGTCGGAATGCTCGACATTAGTTCGCCGGAATAGTTCGCCTTCCGATCACCGGGGCGAATCTCACCCACCCAGGCCGGAGTTCCGTCGTAGACAAAATAGGCGAAGTTCGGTTGCGGATCATCGTCGTAGGGAACGGTGACGAAATTGCCTCTGGGATCGGAGACCGTGATACGGTAGCGCACGAGTCGGCGATTGGTCTGCAGGCGTCCGGGGAGGGTCACGGTGTAGATGCCGTCATCGGCGACGAGATCATCGCCCGTCCCGTCGTCCGCCATCCGCATGGTGGTCCAACTGGTGTTGTTCTCGTAGCGGGAATCGTAGTTCGGCGTGCCGTTGTCGTTGAACTTGAGATAGCGGCAGAAATAGTCGCCGGGATTGACGACCTGGTAGGAGAGGGTGGCGGAGCTCACGCCGTCGGGATCGGTAATGAGCGCGGAAATGACCACAGGTTGGCCCGATGCCGGCTGGGTGGGCGTGTGGACCACCTGTCTCGTCTGCGGTGGCGCTTGAGTGTTGTAGACCGCATTTTGCGCGCCGGGGGTGGGCGGAGCGGACCGCCAGCTTCCGCCCAGGTCTGTTTCGAGGAGGGGGTCAATGAGCTGGATGGAGGGGCTGACCGCGGGATTGCCCACCGGATCTCCCACCGTGGGCCAGGGGAAGCCCAGCTTATAGTCGACGCGGCTGACGACATTTCCGCCTTGGTCGCGTAGGTTGATGGTCTCTCCGCTGTTGCGCAGCTTGCCCTCCCATGGCCCGAGCGCACTTGCGTAGCCGAATTGCGATCGCATGGTGGGCGGATCCTCCGCGATCACGAGGAAGGCGCCCGCTCGGAGGGTAGTGCCTTGCGGAAACGTAAAGTCCACGGCGCCTGTCAATTCCCAGCCGCCCAGCCTGGCCGGCTCATTGCTCATATTGTGAATCTCGATGAATTCCGCGCGGATCGTCTTGTCGTCTTCATCGTAGTGAACCTCGTTGATTACGATCGACGGCGGCGTGTAGGGGGGAGTGACGAAGGTGGCAGAGCTTGGAGCCCACGATTCGCCGGCCGCGTTCGTCGCCAGCGCGCGAAAATAGTAGGTCGATTCGGGAACAAGGTTATTGACCAGGCCCGAGAACTGTCCGCTCTGCCCGCCGAGGTCGACGAACGTTTCCCAGGACGCCTTGTCCGTGCCGGCATCGGTGGGGCCGTAGTAGAGCTGGATGAGGGGAGGATCCGCACCCGTGGCGGTGACAGTACCATTCAAAACGGCGGAGATTCCCGTCACGCCGCTGGCGGGGCTGTTTATCACAGCAGGCGGGGTGACCTCTGGCGTGGTGAACGATCCGCTGGATGGAGCCCAGGTCGTGCCGCCGGAATTGGTGGCGCGGGCGCGGAAAAAATAGGTCGTGTTTTGCGGGAGCCCAGTGACGGTGGTCGACGATGATCCGGCAGTTGTCCCTAGATTTACGGATGCTTGCCACCCTCCCGGATTCGTCCCTCCGTTGTTCGTCCCGTAGAATATCGTGACATCCGGGTCGCTTCCTCCGGAGCTCGTGACTTCGGCGCCCAACTCGGCCTGGAAAGCGACCACGTGGGCGGCGGGCAGGTTTACAACGGTGGGGGGAAGCGCCAGCGTGGTGAAGCTCGCACTGGGTGAGGCCCAGCGTCCCGTCACTGAGTTCTGGGCGTAGTAGCGGAAGAAGTAGGTAGTTGCCGATTGCAGGCCTGTCAGGACGCGATCGAAGGTTTCCGATTGCTCCCCCAAGCGGAGGGTCCGATCCCAGTTTCCAATGAGCGATCCGGCATCGTGGTCGCCCCAGTACAGAGTGACGGTCGGGGTGTCTGCACCGGGGTCGGTGACCTCTCCGGGCAGGCGCGCGGAGGTCGGTCCAATCGTGTTGGCGGGATGATTCACGACCGTGGGCCGACCAACAACGGCGGACTCTTTCAGGCGAACGGCATTGAGTCCGTAGCTCTTGGTCCCATCCGCGATTCCCGATCCGACTTGTCCCGTCGCCCCGGTGTATTGATTGCTGACGATCGAAAAGGTTCCGTCGGCGCCCGGGTCAATCTCGGTCCACTGCGCGATAAATCCCTGATCACTCTGGCTGTTGTCTCCGGTCCAAACCGCCACCTGATTGGAAGCCAGTCCGGCTGTGATGATCCCTATCCCCGAACTGTGAGCGACCGTGAAGGAGTCCGCTCCATTGATTGTCACCAGCGTCCAACGGTTGGTGTAGCTACTCTCTCCACGCACCGCTGTTCCCGCGAACTCGTAGTGGTTGGAGGGGTTGAGTCCCGCGAAGGTGTAGGTGAAGTGGTCGTTGCCGTCGAGAGCGAGGCTGTGGGGATCGTCGGTGCTGAAGTCGACAAAGCCGAGGAAGGTGGAGCCGGCGTCGGTGCCGGCGGCAGGAATGCCGGTGAGGCCTTCGTAGTTTACGTCCGAGGTGGTGACTGTGAGGGTGACGGAGGTGTCGGCGCCGGAAACGATATCCTTCATCGGACCACTGGGCGTAGCGTTGGGAGCAAAGCTCGTCGTGCTGACGTGGGTAGTCGGGCCCGCCACGATATCGTTGTAGGCCGTGAATTCGGCTGCGAGCGGCAGAGTGCCCGCGAGAATCACGCAGACGACGGCGCATGGGGGGCGAATTATCGGGGAGGTCAAAAGAGAGTGCGTAACTACACCGGTTAAAGGAAGTTGCGTCAATGCAAACAGGATCTTGCTACCCCCCAACAGGCGTGGAGCGGTACGGCGACCGCCCGGACGGGAACCTCAGTGATCCACCGGCAGGCGGGCGAAGTGTGAGGGCGGTGAATCGAGACGGGACATTGCACGGGACAGTGGCAGGCGATTGCCCCGAGGGATCAGGAATGGTTTCAAGGGTTGCTCCTTTACCGGGATCAGTGAACCCTTCGCCATGCATAAGTCTCTGACCGTTGTTCTCCTGTATTTCGTATCGCCCCTTTTGGAAGCGGTTGAGTGGCCTCCGGGGGAGCCCTCCAGTAGCAAGATCTTCAATGAGCGGAAGACGGAAACCTTCCGGCACGGAGTGAAGTCGGAGTGGGGATATGCCGCACCACAGGAAGACACCTTCGTGGTGATGCATCCGAAGGTTAATCGGGTGAACGCGCCCCTCTATGTAGTCCTGCACTCCGCCGGGCATGATGTCTTCTCCTGCGTGAACTGCACGAAGACGGTTGGCAACCATGACATTTATCGCTCCCCGGATGATCACTACGCCCTCTACCTTGACTGCCGGAAGAATCGCAATGACTGGTGGTGGGGTGGAATGCATCGCCGGGACAAGGGATTGACGGAGCGGAATTCGGGAGGAGACACGGTGCCTGTTGAGAAACGGGTGATCGACACGGTGGGATGGGCGATCAAGCGTTACCGGATCGACCCTAACCGGGTCTACCTGTCAGGAAATTCAATGGGAGGCAGTGGCACCCTTGGAATCGGCATGAGGCATGGGGATGTCTTTGCAGCGATCAAGGCAAATGTGCCTGCGGGGGTAGAGCATGTTTCCGAGCGTCTCTTCTTCCCCCCGAAGAGCCCTCCGAAGGGGCAGCGACTGCCCGATCCGCCGATCTGCGTCAACTATTCCGCCCAGAACGACGGCTGGTCTTTCGGGCATGATCGTTTTTTTGAAGCGATGGAAGAACGTCATTATGCGCTCTTTTTCTACTGGGGGCCCTTCGGGCACGCCAACAATTCGGCCCGGATTAAGACAGTGAACGACCTGATTGATTCCTTCGATTGGTTGAGTGTGAGGAAAGACGAGGCCTACCCGGTATTCACGAAGGCCTCCACGAACTCGAAGCTTCCCTGGCCAGACGATCTCAAGAGCGGGGAAGCGGGCCAGGTGAATGCCTTCTTCCGTTGGAAGACTGTGGAAGATGCGGCCCAGAAACTGGAAATGTCACTCTTTCTTGCTTCCCCCGCGAATCTCAAGACGAAGTTCAGGATTCCATCGGAGGCCCGGGCTGATGTGAGCGTGCGGCGGTTGCAGAATTTCAGGGTGAAGGCGGGCGGTTCCTTCCAGTGGGAGTTCGGAGATTCAAAGGGAGAAGGCAAGGCTGATGCACATGGGCTGATTGCCATCCCCGGATTGAAGATCACCAGTAAACCGACGGTCCTGCGGATCGTGACCGGGTCCCCAGAGGGGGTGGCTGCCCCCGGGGCGAATGCAAGGCACCAGGTTGAAGGCCGGGGTTGGCGACTCGACAGGGCCCGCGTCACCGACCGCACCCGGCCCCGCGTCCTGTTGATCGGGGACTCGATCCTGAGCGGCTATCGCAAGAGGGTAGTGGGAGCCCTGGAGGGGAAGGCTTACGTGGATGCCTGGGTGAATCCGCACTGGCAGTCCGAGAATACCAATAAGCTGCTTGCCGATCTCCTGGAGAAGAATGGACCCTATGAGGTGGTCCATTTCAACATGGGGTTGCATGGGTGGCCGGAGGGTCGCATCAAGGAGGGGACGTTTCGACCGCTGACCAGGGCTTATGTCAACGTTCTCAAGGAAAAGGCGCCGGGTGCGCGCTTGATCTGGGCCAGCAGCACCCCGGTCACCGCGAAGGGCGATCCCTCCTCCCTGGATACCGAGATCAATCCGATCATCGTGAAGCATAACGGGATGGCGGATGAGGTCATGAAGGCGGAAGCGGTCCCGGTCAGTGATTTCTACAAGCTGCTTCTCAAAAGACGGAGCCTGGCCAAGGGTGATCGCTTTCATTGGACTGGCCCCGCTTACAAGTTACTGGGAGAGAAGGCCGTTTCCTCCATTCTGACGGCGTTGGAGGCGCCTTCGGCAACCACCTCATCCTGAGGCTTTCCCGTACAAGAAATGAGGCAGCTTCCTCAAGGAAGTGAGATCGCAGAAGTCGTTGGTCTAAGATTTGTTTTTTTGCAGGACCTTGGATCTCACTCCTTCGATTGGCTGCCTGTTACTTATTAAACCGGAGGGAGGAGGGGTCGTTTTCATCTTTCCCGATTTTTTTCCCGATTCCCGGGTCTCTGGAAATGGGCGAGTGGGAACGGCAGGGAGAAACAGGTATGATTGTTGGGTTTTCCGGGGAGAAAGAGCACATCACAATCGCCTTTACCGATAACCCCTGCGGGGGATAATTGTCCGTGGCCTCCTTTGGAGGCGAACAACCAGAAGGACGTATAATGAAACAAGTATTCCGCATAGTTATCACCGGGACCAGCCTCCTGCTGGGATCCCTGGCACTGCTTTCCTGTGGGGGGGCAAAGGACGAAAAGGGTACGGAGACCGGTGAAAAATCCTACCTCCGAACCCGGGACGACATCTCAAAGAATGTCAGGCAGTATTTTGAGGAGATGTCGAAGGAGAACATCGCATTCGCCGAGACTTTCTATGGGGATGAAGTCGAAGTGTGGGTGAACGACATCACGGTAAACGGGAAAGAAGCTTACGTCGCCCGCCTCAACAGGATTCACAAGGTTCTCCTGAAAGACATGACGTTCGAGAAGCTGCACGTTCACACCAACCATTTTTCTCCCGAGGCACTGACGATGGAGGGCAAGACCGTTGGCGAGATGAACCCCGGGGAAGAAACAATCTGGAGTAATGCGTGGGCCATCGTGAATGCAACGGGCAGGGTCACGGGCAAGGAGATAACGTTCCGTATGCACATGGATTTCCGGACGCTGGATGGCAAGGTCGTAAATATGTTGGCTTACTATGATCCGGCCCAGTTGAATGCAGAGATCGCGGCCCTTGAAGCGTCGGAGGCTCCCGACGAGGAAGCGGCTCCGTAAAGATCCGTTGGGAAGATGAATCTGAAAAACCGCAGGCCGGGACCGGTCTGCGGTTTTCTTTTGGTGATGACGAACCGGAGGAAAACAGCCTGATCGCTGGCAAGAGACAGTGGAACGGGGTATATCTCAGGTGAATTGTAGATTTTCTCTTCCCCATGAAAGCATTTCGACTCCTCGCTACGCTGTTGTTCTTTTCCGGAGTGGTGGCCCCCTTGAGGGCGGACTCCTTCATCATGGAGGCAGGCAACGGGAAGAAGCTCTATAAGTGGGATGGGAGGCACCTCATGGCCTATTCCAGCGGAAAGAGGCTCTTCAGGTGGGATGGCCAGCACATCCTGCTCTACAGCAACGGGAAGAGGCTCTATAAGTGGGACGGGGTCTACCTGATGCTCTACGGCAATGGTAAAAAGCTCTACAAGTGGGACGGAAAGCATGTGATGACCTACGGCAACGGGAGGAGGCTCTTCACGTGGGAGGGCCAATACGTAAGGGCCTATGGGACCGGCAAGAAGCTCCTGAAGACGGAGGGGGTGTTGCCCGTTCCTTTTGTGATCGCGCTGGTGACTGGTCAGATCTAGAAGGATCCTCGTGGAAGCTGGACAAGGTGATCGCCGAGGGAGGCAGACGCTGGAGGCCGTTCTGATGCGGCGTTGCATCGCAGTGTTTCTGCCCGTTCTGTTGGCTTGCCTGCCTGCAGGGACGCTCATGGCGAACGAGGGGGAAGGAGAGAGATGGCTGCAGAAGAGCGGCTATGGCCTGATGTTTCACTACGAGGCCTTCAGGCAGCACTCCGCGCAATCCTATAACCAGGCTGTCGATTCCTTTGACGTCAACCGGTTCGTAAGCGCGGTGGATAGCACCGAGGCCGGGCACGTCATCTTCGTTATTGGCCAGCACTGGGGCAGGTATTGCGCGCCCAACAGTGCGTATGAGAAACTGCTGGGAGTCGGGAACGGGGTGTGGACCTCGAAACGGGATCTCATCCAGGAGCTCGCGGAGCAACTCGCGGAGCGGGACATCAGGCTCATCATCTACATGACAGCGCGTGCGCCGATGCGGCATTACAAGGTCATTAAGGCCATGGGTGATGCGTTGCCCAGCATCAACGGGAAACCGGCAGGCCCAGGAGTCGACCCGATGTCTCATGCCCGAAAGGTCAAGGGCTTCAGGCGCAGTGAGAACCAGGCCCCGACCCCTGCCTTCCTCAAGAACTGGGGGGAGGTATGCGGGGAATGGTCGAGACGCTACGGTAAGCTGGTAGCGGGTTGGTGGTTCGATGGCTACAAGACGGAGATGCGGGATGCTTATGAATCCCTGCAGAAGGAAAGATATAATATTGATACCTGGGTTGAGGCCGTCCGTTCAGGGAACCCTGCTGCTGAACTGGCTTTTAATGCCGGAGCCCATCCCATCCTCTCCCTTTGCACCGGGGGAAAATTGTGTCCTCACCAGACGTTTACATCGGGAGAGAATCATGGGTTCCGCCAGCGGATCAAGAAGGGGCAGGGGAAGCTCCTGACTCCGGTGAACTTTCCTGCCCCGGAAGGCGTTGTCTGGCACCTTCTCCTTCCGGTAGGTCAGGGTTGGGGCGCAGGTGAGGAGCCCCGGTTCGATGTTCCCACGCTGAAAGACCGGATTGACCACATCAATTCCGAAGGCGGCGCGGTGACCCTGGACGTCCCGGTGACGACGGATGGCCGGATCCCTCCGGGTATTCTGCGTGCCCTGAGGGAACTTGGGCAGGAGAGCGCGAAATTAAGGGATGGGATTCGGTCCTACTGAGGCCTGAAGGGCAGGTTTGAGCGGATGGGGGGAGCCTGAAAGAGGGCTGACTTGCTTCGTTGCCCGGAATCTGATTTGCTAGGGTCGCAAATTCTGCTTCCAAAGCCATGCGTATCCTCATTGCCTGCGACAAGTTCAAGGGGTCTCTCACCGCCACAGCGGCTTGCGAGGCTCTACGGGACGGGTTGAGGGAGGCGGGTTCCTCGGACGAGCTGGTCGTATGTCCTATTGCGGATGGTGGAGAAGGCTTCACGGAATCAATGGTCGTGGCCCTGCAGGGGGAGTGGAGAACCTGCGATTCTCATGATGCCTTGCACAATCCGGTGGAGGCGCGTTACGGAATGCTGCGGAACCCGGATGGGGAATTGCAGGCGGTCCTTGAAATGGCAGAGGCCAGCGGACTGCGTCGGGTTCCAGTGGAATCGCGCAATGTGCTCTACTCTTCGACATTCGGGACGGGCCTGATCATTCGGGATGCGGTGGTCCAGGGAGCGCAGCGGATCCTGCTCGGAATAGGGGGGAGCGCCACCAATGATGGCGGGGCCGGGATGTTGGCGGCGCTGGGGGCGAGGTTTCACGACGCGGAGGGCAACGCGTTGGACCCGGTGCCGGCCTCACTGGTAAACCTGGCGACTGTGGATACCGCGGATCTGATTGATCTTCCCCCGATCGAGGTTGCCTGTGATGTGGAGAATCCCCTGCTGGGGCCAAACGGGGCCAGTGCGGTTTACGGGCCCCAGAAGGGCGCGAGCGAGGAGGAAGTCGGGTTTCTTGAAGGAGCCCTGGCTCGCTTGGTGCAGGTGACGGGGACGCAGGAGGCGGCTGAGACGCCCGGGGCGGGTGCCGCGGGGGGACTGGGTTTTGGGTTGATGTGCTTTGCCGGGGGGCGGTTACGGAATGGATTCAACATGGTGGCCGATGCCCTGGGGTTACCTGCGCAGATGGCAGCGGCCGATTTCGTAGTGACCGGGGAGGGCTCCCTCGATGCGCAAACTCTCCTTGGGAAGGCTCCGATGGGGTTGGCTCTTTTGGCCCGGGAGCATGGAAAGAAGGTGATTGGGGTCGGGGGTCGGGTTGATCCCATCGTGGCCGACTGCCAGTGGTTTGATGCGACCCTTTCCCTCGAGTCGTTTGGTCTCAGTGAAGACGAGTGCATGTTCCGAGCCGAGGAACTGGTGCGAAAACTCGGGGGCGAAGTGGCCGGACTGCTCAGGCACTGGGAAGACGAGTAGGCTGGCACTATGGACTGGATCTTTCGAAGTCAGTCCGTATGACGACCGGAGATGAGCACGGCTACAGTGGAGGCGGTCCTGTTGTTTGCAGGCCAGGGGGCGCAACAGGTTGGAATGGGACAGGACCTGGTAGAGGCCTTTCCCGCGGCCACCACGGCATTCGAGAAGGCTGACGCGGTCCTCGGTCGCTCGCTGAGCTCGCTTATCTTTGAGGGCCCCGAGGAGGAGCTCACCAAGACGGCCAACTGCCAACCGGCTCTCTTTGTGCATGGACTGGCCCTGCTGGAAGTCCTGCAGGAGGAGGTTCCATCGCTCAAGGCCGTGGCGGCGGCCGGTTTATCCCTCGGGGAAATGACCGCCCACACCGCGGCGGGGACCTTCGGATTCGAAGAAGGTCTTCGCCTCGTGGCCAGGCGCGGGGCTTTCATGGACGAGGCCTGTAAGGCCACCGATGGGGCGATGGCGGCCATGATCGGGGGGGATGCGGAAGCGGTGCGCAAACTGGCCGCCGATTGCGATGTGGATGTCGCGAATTTCAACGCCCCGGGACAGATTGTGTTGTCCGGGGCCAGCGAGGGGATTGACCAGGCGGTGGCTCTTGCCAAGGAGCACGGGATCCGGATGGGGCGCAAGCTCAAGGTGGCCGGGGCCTACCATTCGCGCCTGATGGCTGGGGCGCAGGAGAACCTCGGCCGAGCCCTGGCCGAGGCGGAGGTTGGGGTGCCTAAGCTCCCGGTGATATGCAACTATGCAGCGGAGGAGGTGAGTAATCCTGAGCGGATCCGGGAGACCCTCACCTTGCAGGTGACCGGATCGGTGCGCTGGGAGGAATCGATACGTCTCCTCCTTGACCGGGGGCATCGCCTCTTCATCGAACTTGGTCCCGGGAAGGTGCTGACCGGATTAATGGGGCGGATCGACCGCGAGAAGACGGCGGAGGTCCTTGCGGTAGAGGACCGGGAAAGCCTTGAGGCCGCGGTGGCTCACTTGAGGGGGTGAGCCCCAGGGCCTTTCGGACGGGGCCTGGGGTCCGGCTGAATCCCGATTTTAGATTTGCCTGCAGGAGCGAATCATCCTAGCTTGCGCGCCCACTGAAGCGGAGCGGTAGCTCAGTTGGTTAGAGCGCCGGCCTGTCACGCCGGAGGTCGCGAGTTCAAGTCTCGTCCGTTCCGCCAGTTTTCCCCTTTGGG
>JAKVCR010000048.1 GCA_022448985.1 Roseibacillus sp. | reverse complement strand
TTCCTTTTTAGCCGCGGCCTCGCGGGTAGCTTTTTCCTGCGCGGTCTTCTGCTCGGCAGCCTTCTTGGCGGCAGCCTCACGAGCGGCTTTCTCCTGGGCGGACTTATCTGCCGGGGCCTTCTTCTTCGGGGCGCTCTTCTTCTTGGCAGTAGCGGGCTTCTTCGCCTTTTCTTGTGCGGCCCTCTTCTTGGCGGCAGCCTCGCGCGCTGCTTTTTCGTGGGCGGCCTTTTTTCTGGCGGCAGCCTCGCGGGCCTCGCGAGCAGCCTTTTCCTGGGTGGCTTTCTTCTTGGCAGCGGCTTCGCGGGCGGCTTTTTCTTGGGCGGCTTTCTTCTTGGCAGTGGCTTCGCGGGCAGCCTTTTCCTGTGCGGCTTTCTTCCTGGCAGCGGCCTCGCGGGCAGCCTTTTCCTGGGCGGCCTTGTGCTCAGCGGCTTTCTCCAGGGCGGCCTTCCTAGCAGCGGCGACGGCGGGATTCGGGGCCTTGGCTAAGGCTAAGCCCGGGAGGCAAGAGAAAATGAGGATGGCTGTGATAATAGCTTTCACCGGTGTAGTTGTTTTTTAAGTCGCAGATTATACTGGAACTGAACGTGTATATTTCATTTCCCCGGGGGATAGTCACTGCTTCTTTGACGGGAAGGGGGTAATACGGCATCGTATATTGCTATGCGCACGGTTGGTTTGGTTTCCTTGATGATTTGCCTGTCGGGGGCCTGTGAGGCCCAGAGGAAGGGCCCCATGGCTCCGATCGAAGATGCCCCCAATTTGCCACGCGTGCTTTTGATCGGAGACTCCATTTCGATTGGTTACACCCTGCCCGTCCGGGCAGCGCTTGAGGGAGTAGCCAACGTGCACCGCATTCCGACCAATGGAGGGCCCACCAGCAAGGGGTTGGAGCACATCGAGGCTTGGATCGGGAGATCGAAGTGGGACGTGATCCACTTCAACTGGGGCTTGCATGATCTCTGCTACCGGCATCCGAAGTCAAAGACGCAGGGGAGCAGGGACAAGGTGAACGGCACCGTCACTCACACCGTGGAAGAGTATTCCGCAAATCTTGAAAAGCTTGTCCTTCGAATGAAGAAAACGGGATCCCGGCTCATTTTCGCGACCACTACGCCCGTGCCCGAGGGCGAGGCGGGACGCAAGGTCGGCGATGACCTGCGCTACAACAAGGCGGCCCGGGCGGTCATGAAAAAGCACGGAGTGTCCATCAATGATCTTCACGCTATCGTGGCGGGCAAGATGGAGCAATTTGGAACCCGGCCGGGCAACGTGCACTTCAAGCCGGAGGGGTCGTCCTTGCTGGCACGGCAGGTGGCCAGGGCGGTGAAAGAAGCACTTGGAGCCGGGTCGGATTAATACCCCAATCTAACTCTTGCCAATGAGCAACTGGTCGATGAGCGCGGAGGTGTCTTCGAGGTTCTTGTCCCTTCCTTCCCTGGTGGCCCAGCCCGAAAAGCCGACTTCCTGCAGGGCGGTGCGCACCTTGTCCCAGTCCACGTCTCCCTCTCCGAGGCGACAGAAGCCGTTTTTCCGGCCCCAGTCCTTGATGTCCAGTTTCTCGTTCCGGTTCCCAAGCGTCCGGATCCATTCCTCGGCCGGGGCGAATTTCTGCATATTCCCGATGTCGAAGTAGGCTCCGACCCACGGGCTGTCAAAGGCGTCGATGTAGTCGCGGAACACGGCGGGCGATTCGCAGAACCCGTTCCAGACGGTTTCGATGAGGACNCGGATGCCAAGGCGGCTGGCGAGAGGAAGGATCTTGCGGACTTCCGCGATGGAACGGTCCCACACGTGTTGGTGCGTCTCGTTGGCTCCACCCACCTTGCCGGGAACGAGGAGAACAGCGGATCCTCCAAGGCGATAGGCGTTGCGGATGTCCTTCTCCATGTTGGCAAGGCCTTTGGCGCGGGCGTCGGCATCGGGGCTGCTCAGGCGATTGCCCCCCCAGTGCCAACCGCACACCAGGCCGTGAAACATCACCCCCGTCTTTTCGGTTGCTTCGGCATAGGCCGCAGCCTGTCCGGCATTGCCACTCTCCACGCCATCAAATCCCAGTTTCTTGAGGCGTTCGAAAAACTGGAGCGGAGTCTCCCCCCCCTGTTTCCCGCCTTTCACGGCCTTGAAGATTCGTCCCTCAAGGGAGGGGCCCTTGCCGGTAGCGGGGGCGGCATCCTGGGCAGAGAGACTGGTCGCTGCCACCGTGCCGGCGGCCGCAAGGGTGGAGGTAGTCAGGAACTGGCGGCGGGAAGAGGGCGTTGTCATGGGATGATTATGGGTAAGGCTGCGAAACGGTCGAAGCGGAGTCAGACCATAGCGGCAAAGGATCCGACAACAAGCCGCAAGCTCGCCCGGGGCAGGGAGGGGCGGGATGTTCGATCCTACCTTGCCAACGGGGAGCGCTTTTCGTAGATCACTGGATGAGATGAAAACGACTCGCCGCAGATTTATGAAGACGGCTACCGGAGCAGCTTTTGCTGCGCCGGCAGCCACCCGCGCTGCCAACCTGAACGGCAAGGGGCAGCATGCCTGCATCGGGGTTGGAGGCATGGGCTGGAACGACTTCAACAAGTTCAAGTCCCACGGAAAGACCGAGGTTGTTGCGATCTGTGACGTGGATAGCAACCGGTTGGCCAAGGCCTCCAGGGAAGTGCCCGATGCGCGGACCTATTCCGACTGGCGGGAGCTGCTGGCCAAGGAGGGCAACAGGATCGATTCCGTGAATGTGACCGTGCCCGATCACATGCATTTTCCCATCGCGATGACTGCGGTAGAAAGTGGCAAGCATGTCTACTGCCAGAAGCCGCTCTGTCATGATGTGGCGGAGGTGCGTCTGCTCACCGAGGCGACCCGCAAGGCGGGGGTGAAGACGCAGCTGGGAACCCAGGCTGCCGCCGGGAACGGGGACCGGACCTTCGTTCACTGGGTCAAGAGTGGAGTGATCGGGAAGATCCAGAGAGTGGTGCTGTGCTCGAATCGGCCAGGTGCGATTAAGAGCTACCGCTTCGTTGGCCCCCGACCCGGGAAGCCGGAGAAGGCGCCCGGTCACCTCAACTGGGATCTCTGGACCGGGACGGCCCCGGTCCGACCCTATGCTCCCCATATATACCATCCCGCCAAGTGGCGTTCGTGGCTCGATTTCGGGACCGGCTGGTCAGGCGATATCGGATGTCATGTCTTTGATGCGACCTGGAAGGCCCTGGGGCTTACCGCGCCCAAGACCGTGAGCGCCCGGGTTCAGGAGTCGTGGAAGCAGTCGAAGGTCCGCCGGGGGGACACCTGGCCCCAGAGCGACCACATTACCTGGGTCTTTCCCGGGACCAGCATGACGGAGAAGGACGAGATTACAGTGGAGTGGTTTGACGGGCTCTTTTATCCGCCCGCCGACGTGCAGGCCCTGGTTCCCGCCAAGCCCTATCCGCCCGAGTCGGCCATGTTGATTGGCACCGAAGGGGCCATCATCCTGCCGAACGGCCAGATGCCGACCTTGCTCCCCCCGGAGAAGTTCAAGTCTGTCAAGGCTCCCAAGCTGGAGCCCCGCGATCATTACCATCACTTCTGTGATGCCATTCACGGCACAGCTAAGAACGAGTCCTATTTTGAGCAGACCGGTCCGATGACTGAGGCGATCCTCCTGGGGACAGTGGCAATCCGAACTCCCGATACCCTGCTCAAGTGGGATGCCGGGAAGATGGCGATCACCAACAACAGCACCGCCAACATTCTCCTGAGTCGTAATTACCGCAAAGGCTGGAGCGTGGCGGGGTTCTAATCTCGTTTGGGTAGGAAAGGTCACTAGTCGCCGCGTGCGAATGGCGGGAGAGAAATGCACTTGCCTGTTCTAACAGGACTTGGTAAGGTGTTGCCGTTGTCGGCGCCGTTTCTCCGCTTCTTTTCACGGCGCGTTTCTCCCCTACCCCCTTACCTTCTCCCTGCAATGCGAGAGCGGCTTGTCCAATTCGTATTCCTTCCTGAACCGGGTCCCAGTGTCGTGGCGGCATGGGTGGCCCGGCTCCTGTTCCCCCCCCAGCCTCGTCCCGGGATAAGCAAACCGGGGAAGGTTGCCTGATCTGGTCCTGCTGTCGTTAACTGGCAGGGATTTCCCGGTATAGTACCGGGGTGCTATTTCTCCAGGATCCAGACGTTCCGGAAGGCCACGGGATTCCCGTGTCCCTGGAAAATGATCGGGCCCTTGGGGACCTCCGGGCGGGTGCCGCCGATGCCCGTGCCCTTAGGCAATTGGACCGCGTCGTGAATCTTCACGCCATTATGCAGCACCGTGATAGTGGCATTGGCGGTCTTCTTTCCTTCCGTATCAAAGCGCGGAGCAGTGAAGTCGATGTCATAGGTCTGCCAGGCAAGGGGAGGGAGGCACATCGGGACGTCGGCGGTCTTGAAGCGGTAAAAGCAGCCACACCATTGCCTGGGATCGGAGCGGACCTGCACCTTGACGTGGGCGCGCTCGTAGACCAGTCCGAAGCTGTCGAGGACCTGGACTTCGTAACGGTTCTGCAGGTAGACCCCGCTGTTGCCGCGATCCTGGCTGCTGAGCGGGGATTTCGGTTTGTAAGGGAGTCGGAACTCAAGGTGCATGGTGAAGTCACCGTATTCCTTCACGGTCTGGGCAGGTGGAGAGAGGATCCCCTTTTCCCCCTTTCCCTTGAGGAGCTTGGGACTGATGGTGTCGCCGACGAGGACGTCGGCCCCTCCGGGAGGTTTCTTTCCAAGGGTGGGGCTTTGCCGATGGGCCTTCTGGCAGCCCTTGATGGCAACTTCTGCCCCCGCCTTGTCGGTAAGCGCCGCCACCGGTGCCGACTTGTCCCATCCGGCCCCCGGAAGACCGCCCTTGAATGTGCTCACGTGGAATTCCCCTTCGCCCAGGGCGGCCACCTGTACCCCGATCTTTTTTCCTGTATACTCGCCCTGAATCGAAAAATCCGGGTCTTCCCTGGCCGCCTTGGCGGGATCAGTCCAGATCGGACCCCTGGGCTTGGCACCAAGGGCCATGGATGAGGCGAGGATAGTGATGGAGATTCCGAGGATGAGAAACAGGCAGCCGAACTTCATGACGAGCACAGGGTGAACAGATTGACCTTCCGGGCAAGCCGGGACCGGAGAAACGTTCACGGAATGCCCGCGCCGCTGAAGCACAACCTGAAACCTTGAACTTGAAAACAGGGAATTGAAGTCCGAGGCTCCCCCTGAATCGGAGAGCAGTTGAAACATGGGAAAATCATTCGAGATCGAGGGCAGGCTGAAGGTCATTTACGACATCCAGACTTTTAACAGCGGCTTTACCAAGCGCGAGTTCGTGGTCGAGGTGGAGGACGGCAACTATCCACAGATGATCAAGTTCGAGTGCGTCAAGGATAAGACGGCCCTGACCGATGGCATGCAGGTAGACGATCCTGTCAAAGTCACCTTCGATATCCGTGGCAACGAGTACAAGGAACGTTTTTACGTCAACCTGAATGCCTGGAAGCTGGAAGGGCTTGGGGGTGGAGCGGCGGCAACCCCTGACCCGGGTTACGGTGACGAAGACGCTCCTCCCGGAATCGGGGATGGGCCGGATGCAGGGCCGGATGCAGAGGAAGATGATATTCCCTTTTGATGATTGAGGGGACTGGAGCCTGACGAGGAGCCAGAAATTGGCAGGTCGGGATTTCCCGCAATAAGAAAGGGGAACAGCCGACGCTGTTCCCCTGGGCAAAGCTCCGGGTTCCTGACCCTAGCTGCGCGGTGCAATATGAATCTCGACACGGCGGTTCTTGGCTTTGCCAGCCGCGCTATTGTTCGAGGCAATGGGTTGGGATTCGCCGAAGCCACGGGCCACCAGACGGGAGGGGTGGACTCCCTGGCCAGCCAGGGCGTTTGAAACTGAACTGGCGCGGTCGCGTGAGAGGCCCATGTTGTAGAAGGCACTGCCATCGGAGTCGGTATGGCCGTTCACCAGGACGGTGGTCTGGTTGAACTTGCGGAGCACGATTCCTACCGAAGTCAGGGTGCGGGAAAAGCTCGTCTTGATGCGGGAGCTCCCGGTGTTGAAGGTGATATCGTGCGGCATGTTGAGGATGATGTTATTTCCCTGCCGCGTGACGCTTACGCCGCTGGCCCGCAGGTCCCGCCGTAACATCGATTCCTGCTGGTCCATGTAGTTGCCAACACTTCCGCCCGCAAGACCTCCGAGGGCAGCCCCGATGAGGGCCCCGCGTCCGGCATCGCCATCGCCAACGTTGTTGCCGATCACCGCCCCAAGAAGGGCTCCTCCCGCAGCGCCCCCGAGAGCCCCGGCGGTTGTCTTGGAGATCTGTTGTTCGCCCGTATAGGGATTCTCGGTGACACAACTGGAGAGACTGAAGGCGGCGGCGAGGGCAGCGGCGAAGAGCCGTGGTCGAGGAGAGAAGGATGATTTCATAGTGCTGGAATTCTAGCGGTTCGCTTGGGGTTAATCAATCGTGGAAGCAGGAAAACGCAGTATTCCCAACGGTTCCTGCTGCTGCTTGGACTTCCGCCCCCCGGGGGTTATTCATTGATTTTGCGGCAATTTCCCCTGTGTAATGCGGAGAGCCTGCCTAGAGCGTCCAACCTTTGCGGTAGTCCCGCTTGAGAAATTTCTCCGCATCCGGGGCATTGGGAAACTTCATGTTCTTGGCGTCCCACTCCAGTTTCTTACCGGCGCGGAATGCGACATTGCCGAGATGATTGGCCTCGGTGAGGGGACCGGCGTAGTCGAAGTGGCAGGTGGTTGGCTCACCTGTCTTACAGGCCCGGACCCATTCCTGGTGGTGCCCAATGGATTCCGCAATGGTCTTTTCAGGGCGCTTGTAATCCTTGAACTTGTCCTCGGGGAGAAGGAGGTGCTTACCGTAATCGGAGAGGAGCATGCCTCCATCGCCGACGAAGAGAACACCACTGCCCCATTTGGGGATACCGCCTTGTTTCCAGATTTCCGGTTTTTCCACCCCCTGGTACCAGGTCAGGCTGAGCGGCCCACGGTCGCCCCGCGCAGCGTACTCGTAGCGGGCCCACATTGAGGCAGGTGCAATTTCAGGGTGTGGCTCCGGTCCTCCGGCGTCTATGGAGGTGGGGGCATCGAGATTCAGAGCCCAGAAGGGAAGGTCGTTCCAGTGGCTGCCCAGGTCGGACATCGTGCCATTGCCGAAGTCCCACCAGCGGTACCACTTCGGTCCCGGGAAGTAGACGGAGTGGTATGGCCGCATCGGGGCTGGCCCGATCCAGAGATCCCAGTTGAGCTCCTTGGGCACGGGCTGCGCCTCCTTGGGACGATCCTGCACATTGACAATGTCGCGATACTTCTTGGCATCCCCGGGGCTCTGCCATCCCCATGCCCGGCCGACCCAGACATGCACCTCGTTGACCTTGCCGATGGCGCCGGCCTGGATCAGTTCCACCACGCGGCGGTAGTTGCCTCCGGCATGGATCTGGGTTCCCTGCTGGGTGGCGACCCCGGCCTTGCGGGCGGTCTCGGTGATCAGGCGCGCTTCGTAGACATCGCGGCTGATCGGCTTTTCGCAGTAGACATGCTTCTTCTCGCGCAGGGCAGGCAGGGCGGCAAAGGCGTGCGTATGCTCGGTAGTGCTCACCACCACCGCATCGTAGTTGCCGGGCTTCTCGTAGAACTTGCGAAAGTCATGGTAGGTTGCCGCCTTGGGAAAGCGGGAAGCAGCTCCCCGCAGGTTGCGGTCATTGACGTCAACCAGTGCCACGATGTTCTCGGTGTTCCCCACCGTGCGCATGTTGTGGCCCCCGCGCCCGCCGCAGCCGATGACGGCAACATCGAGCTTCGAATTAGGAGATTTGGCGCTGACGATGGCGGGAAATCCAAGGGCGCCAGTAGCGGCCGCTCCCTGGAGAAAACGGCGTCGTGATGACTGGGTGGACGGGTGTTGTGCTTCCATGATTATCGAAGTCAGGCGTTGCCAAGCCCTGAGTTCAAGGGGAAACTGCCACCAGCATTTTCTCAGGGGGTCTTTCCTGTTCCCCAGCGGCCTCCGGCGCAACTTATCGGGGTCTTAATCGTTTATTCTCCCATGAAAGCCCTGGGCGCCCTTCTTATCACCTTCTTGTCCGGAGGAATCCTCCTTGGCCAGGGAGGACCCCGCCCCGATGACCTCGGAGCCAGCCCCCAGCCGATCGGCGAGGCCGGAGTGGCCTGGTACACGACCTGGGAGACTGCCTTGGATGAGGCCAAGCGGTCCAATCGCCCAATCTTCTTCATGGCCGCGGCGGCGACCTGCAGCGGGATTTCGGGCGTGTTCTGACCGGGCTACACCAACACGCAGAACAGTTTGTTCTCGCAGAAGGAGTTCATTGAGGCCTCCCGGGCGTTCGTCTGTGTTCGTCTTGAGTCCTATGAGAGTGAGGAGCACCAGAAGATGGTCCGGTCGTTCCTGAACGGGCGCTTTGAGAATACGGCCTTCTGCCTTCTTGCCCCGGATGGAGAGACCCGCCTGTCCGGGACAGGCCGTAGCCCTGAGAAGGGGCTGCGTCAGGGTCGTGGCAACCGCAGGCCAAATCGGGGAGGGGGAGCCGGGCATAATGGAGTGGTCGGGGCCATGAAGGAGGTGTCCGGAAACTATCGGCCCAAGGGCTCAAAAGAAGGGGCTGTGCTGCAGGATTTCCACAGCTTTCGCCAGGGATTGAACGTGGCTTCGGGTGATCAGCGTTTGCTGCTCTATGTGGTGGCTCCGGAAGACGACCGCGAGAAGTTGCGCATGAGGCTGCGACCCCTGATGAGTGAGAGGGAAATCGTGGGAAAATTTCACACCGACTTCGCGGATAATGAGCCGGATGCCAAGTGGCGTGAGGCGGTGAAGGGTGAGCGGGGCAAGACAGGCTTCTTTGTGATCAGGGCGGATACGTTCGGACAGACCGGGAATGTGATGGAGGAGTTGCCCTTGGAATCTGACCTCGAAGAACTGAAATCCGCTCTCCTCAAGGCCAATACCTCCTTTGCCGGGATGGAAAAACGCAAGATTTACAGTGAGCACGTCGCGCAGGGGCGGCGGGAGAGGGTCTACTTTGAAAACGGAGTGCCCTATGGGGAAGACCGTGATGCGGATGGTGTGATTGATCACCGTGGAGGGCGGGGAGCCAGGCCAGGCGGGGGTGAGCGCCGCGGGCCCCCGTTCGGGCGGCGTGGCCCGTCCCGGGGCGAGCGTCGGCCAGGACCACCGTCGCAGCGGCCCCGGGTCCGTCCGGGTGGAACAGATTGAGGGATGGATGCGGGGTGCTGGGGGAGGAAGTGCCCTTTTCAGGCCCCCGGCCACGTGTCGGAAAGCCGGTAGCCCGTGGGCCAGGGATCCTCCGGGTGCAGGGTGTGCCGCGTAGTGCCGGTGATCCAGGCCCGGCCTGAGATCCTCGGATGAATGGCTGGACTGTTGCCCACGGTGGTGACGGCATCGATGCCGCAGAGGAATTCCGACCCGATCAGGGAACGTGCGTGATAGGTATCGTCAAGAGTCATGATGCCCTTCCGGTGGAGAACTGCCATGCGCGCCGAGCAGCCCGTACCAGTGGGGCAACGGTCAATCTTGCCGGGACGGATGGCGACCGCATTCGGGCCGGTGAGGGTATTGCCCTCGCGCTCGAGAGGACCCGCGAACTGGCAGAAGGAGAGGTGCTTCCATTCCGGGTTTTCCGGGTGGGCGAACCCGAGTTGCTCGTTGGCCGCGGCTACGATTTTCATTCCCAGTTCGGTGAGCTCCCTAGCCTCGCTGGCCACGAGTTCGAACCCGAGGGCCCGGGCGTCCACGATCACGAAACTGTCTCCGCCGTAGGCGGTATCCGCCCTGAGGGTGGTCAGTCCTTCGACTTCCAGGGGCGCTTCCAGCCGGGCGGCGAAGGAGGGCACGTTGGTGATAGTGATACGTTCGGCCTTGCCGTTGCGGCACTGGGCCCGCACTTCAATCAGGCCACCCGGGGCCTCAAGGAGCAGCCGGGTCTCCGGTTCGGTCATGGGAATAATTCCCTGCTCGAGGAGGACAGTGGCGACGCAGATGGAATTTGAACCCGACATGGGAGGAGTATCGGCGGGCTCCATGATGAGAAACCCCATGTCGGCGTCAGGATGGACCGCCGGAACGAGGAGGTTGACGTGGCGGAAAACTCCTCCCCTTGGTTCGTTGAGAACGAAGTTGCGCAGGGACTGGTCCTGCTCAAGAAAGGTGCGTTGTTCCCAGAGGGTCCTGCCCGGGGGTGGTTCGACGCCCCCCACGATGACATCACCGACTTCTCCCTCGGCGTGGCAGTTGACGATCTCGACCGTTTCCGGGGCAGACATCTTCCGGCGGGGGTGGAGGGAAATTTTGATTCGTCAGGAGCCGGGCCCTGGGGTGATGGGAGCTTTTGCGGGTTTTTCCCTGAAGCCTCCAACCGGCCAGAGTTCAAGGCGGCGGATAAAGCACTCGGCCCACTCGTTCTGGATCCCGATGAATCCAGCAGCCGGGCTGGCGTCGCGGCCTTCGTTCACGAGGATCCC
>JAKVCR010000047.1 GCA_022448985.1 Roseibacillus sp. | reverse complement strand
GCAGCAGGCCGTCCCGGAACTGACCGATATCAGCAAGGAAAGCGAGGCTACCCGCGAGAGGTACGGGATCAATAGCAAGGACGGCAACAAGGCGCAGTATGCACGGCAATGTCTCATGGCCCGTCGTCTCGTGGAGCGTGGAGTGCGCTTTGTGGAACTCTCATGCGCCAGCTACGGAATCGGAGCGGGTGGCGGAGGCAACCCATGGGACCAGCACGGTGATCTCAAACGGGGTCACGGGGCGATGGCGGGACAGGTGGATGGTCCGATTGCCGCTCTCCTGAAGGATCTCAAGGAGCGTGGGATGCTGGAGGAAACGCTGCTAGTCTTTACCGGTGAGTTCGGGCGCACGCCGTTCTCGCAGGGATCGAATGGGCGCGATCACGACCCCTTCGGATTCAGTGTCTGGATGGGTGGTGGGGGAATCAAGGGTGGCACCGCACATGGGGCGACGGACGAGTTCGGTTACAAGGCCGCAGTGGATATCTCGACTGTCTACGACCTGTGGGCCACGGTCCTGCACCAGCTCGGAATCGACCACGAGAAGCTGACCTACCGATGGAGCGGCCGGGATCTCCGGCTCACCGATGTGCACGGACACGTCTGGAAGGAAGTCCTGGCCTAGGATGGAATTCCCTTATCCCCTCTTCCACGACCCGGGTGGCGGGTTCGGGTCCATTCCTGGAGTCGGGTGGGATGGCCTCAGTGATCCCTAGAAGGAGTAGTTCGCACCCAGGCCCACGCTGAATCCGCTCAGGTCCACGTCAAACGAGCTGTTGCCGACCTCCCCACTGAGTTCCTCCGTGTGGTCATAGCGGAGGCTGAGCTCCAGCGAGAGGTCCTCATTGAGGCTGTAGCCGCCGGCGGCCTGCAGGTAAAACCCCCAGAGAACGGAGCTGCCAAGGTTGCTTGCGCTGTTACTGCTGATGACCGTCGGCGCGTCGGTGTTGATTTGCTGGAAGAGCTGGTCAGTGCGTATTGCATCCCAGGAAGCCATATTGAGAGCGACACCTGCCCCGACCGAGGCGTAGAAGCGCTCGTCATACTGGTAGACAGCATCCGCCCCTATGGAGATGCTCCAGGCATCGACCTCAAGGGACTCGGCGATGGAGTCGTTCCAGATCGCGACATCCGTGGCTCGCAGGGTGTCAGTGAGCAGGCGACTGCCAGCGATCGGTTCGTTGGGCACGAGGGGCGCTACGATGTTAGGAGCACCGGTGTAGGGGACTTGTCGAGGGAGATTCAGGCCGGTGATGTCATAGAAATCGGTGGCCGCTATATCGAAGGTATCGCGTTGTTCGCGGCCGTTGATGGTGTTCAGTCCCCGACGGGAACCATTGATCTCGGCGAAGGAGAGATGAACCGCCGGGCCAACACTCCAGCCATTGCCAAGATCATTCTGGTAGCTCAGTTTAAGGTAGGGTGCCACGGCCCAGTCCCGGTCCTCGTTCCAAGCGGTTTCTGCGGCATCGGTGGCGCGAGACACATCCTCGCGCTCTCCACCAGTGGCGTTGAATACCAGGGCGTTACCCTGGATCTGATCGAGGGTGTCGTAGCCGTAGTCGGTTGTGCGGGGTGGTGTCAACCTGTCAGGGCGAATGAATCCGTTGTCGTAGAGGCGCTCTGTCGGACCCGCGGCGGGGCCAATGCCGGGTACGGGGGTGTTGCTCGGCTGATAGAAACTGGGGATAGTGAGGCTGCTGATGCCAGTGCGAAAGTTGGTCACACCAATGTTGCGCCAGGAAAGGCCCGCCCCGAAGCTCCAGCGTCCCTGCGAGGGCTCCGGGGCCAGCACGATGATGCCCTTTCCGGATTTCGGGGATGGAGCCAAAGCCTCCTTGGCGGAGGGAGGGAGAGCGTCCTTGGCGGAGGGGCTATCATCTCCCGCTAAAGCCGAAGCAAGCGGAAGAACGGGGATCATCAGGATCGTGAGTCCGAGTCGAGGATTCATGGCAGAGAGAGGAACTGAGATGAAGCGCAATTAGTGGCCTTGTAGACCACAGAAGCGGTTCCTTTGCCCCGGAGAATAGCGTCCTTCTGAGTCCAAGTCGAGGATTCAGGGAGTCAAAGAATTTGAAAAACTTTCAGTAGCCTTGGACACCACCCGATAGAACCGATTCTTGGTCGTGCGCGGGTGACTGGGGGTCTTGGGTGGTCCGTTATCGACCCACTGCGTGACATTGGCGCCCGCAATTACATCGGGAACAACGTCGATCCAGTCCTTGCCGTTCTTGCTGAACTGAATGGTGTAGGTCTCTCCCACAGCGGAGACGAATTCGAGGAGTTTGTCCTCATTAGGGAGCGAGGCGATCCGATTCAGGGCAAGGCCCTCCGCGGAGGTGGCAACCTCGGTGGCATCACGGAGGGTGATGCTGAATTCCGGTTCGAATCCGCCAGAGGTATCGGCTTGGAAATACTCTACCACCAGGTCAACACTCTCCCCCGGGGCGAGGGCCTGGTTGTAGAGGAGGAATGCCCTGCCATTGGATTCACCCTGCGCATTGTGAACCGTTACATCGTCCGGGAGGCCTCCGACCAGGAGTCGGAGGGCTGGGATGGCGCGTGGATTGTTGTTTGTGATGGTGACGGTCTGCTTGAAGAGGGCAGTCTGCAGATCCAGTTCGATTTCGCCTGCGCTGACGTTGACCCTTCCAGGGTTCACCACGCTGGTGCTCTCGGTCGCAGAGTCGTCCCCCGTATTGACGAGACCTTCATTCACAGTTGCGAGCTCGGCCAGGGTGGTAATGTTGTCGACACCACTGGGAACGGAAGTGTCGATGTCGTAGCCGACCGGGAAGGACTCGGATTCGCCGAGGGGCAGGTTGCCCACGACCCAGACCGATTGAACGGTTCCGAAGGGGGTGGTCAGGTCGAATGCCACGGTGACGTTGCTGGCGTCACTTGGTCCATTGTTGGTGACGAGGACATTGTGGGTGAGGTTGCCGGGAAGATCATAGCCTGCCAGAACCGGGTCGCGGGACTCGTCAATCGAGATCATGAGATCAACCTCTCTCACCACCGAGGTAAAGACAGTGAAAGTGTTGTTCTGCGGATTGACGTCAGTCTGGTCCAGAGAGATTACGGAGGACGTGTTGTCGATGATGTCGGGGCCCTCTGGGGTTGATGAGTCAGCAGTAAAGAAAAGAGTGAGCACGGCGGTCGTCCCGACCGGAAGGTCGCCCACGGTCCAGACGTCATCGGAGAAGGCGGTGCCGTCGGACGGTTCGGCGGCAGACAAGGTGACCCCAGGTGGTCCGGTGACGATACTGTCGAGGGAAACATTGGTCGCGAAGGATGGTCCGTTGTTCGTGACGGTGACGAGGTAGGCGAGGTTCTGTTCTCCCGACCCGGCAATCACGGGATCGGGGGTTAACGCCAGGCTGGTGACCTGAAGATCGGCCCTGGTGATAATGGAAGTGGAGGTCGAGACCGAGGTCACCGTGGCCCGGTTGGGTTGATTGACGGTGGCGAGGGTAGCATTGCTGGAGATGGCGTCGATGGCTTCGGAGGCCGTGGGTCCGACTGTCAGGGTGATGGTCAGGGTCGCGTTGGTGCCAGCGCCAAGTGTGCCTAGATCCCAGGTGCCATCTTCATAGGTGCCATCGCTGGCCACGATGCTCTCAATGCGGACCCCGGCGGGGATGGTAAGGGCTTCGGTGATCGTGACGCCGGTGGCAGTTGAAGGTCCGCTGTTGCTCGCAGAAATAGTGTAAACGAGATTGCTGTTTCCCGAACCCGCAAGGACCGGGTCGATGGACTCGTCCTGATCGAGGCTGACTTCCACGATGGGACTGACCACCAGGGTGTCGTTCGAGGGTCCGCTGTTGCCAAGGGAACTGGTGAGATCACCAGTGATGTTCTCAAAGGTGCCGCCTTCCAGGCTGGTCACATTGACTCGCAGGATGCAACTGGCACCCGCTGGAACAGTGCCATTGGAATAGGAGAAGGAGGAGGAGCCGGATCCTGCAGTAACGTTGCCGCCCACGCAGTTGCTGAAAAGACCGATGGGGTTGGAAAGAACCAGGCCGGCCGGGAGGGTATTGGAGAATGAAAGGGTGGTGGCGTCCAGGATCGAGGCTGAATTGTCAATGGTGTAGGTGAGGGTGGCATCATCTCCAGCATCGAGATCGTTCGGTTCAAACGTCTGTGTGAACACCGGGGGCGGTACGACGGTCAGGGTGGCGCCGGCACCCGGGCTGCTGCCCAGGGAGGTGGTGAGTTCGCTGGTGCTGCTCTCATATGTCCCGGGAGAGGAGGCGATCACGTCGAAACTGATGGTGCAGATGGCGCCAGCCGGCACGACAGCGCTTCCCCCTGTTTCAAAGGTGTTGGTGAGAGGCAGGAAACTGTAGGTTCCTCCCTCCCCGCAGTTGACGGTCTGGAGAGAGGAGGGATCAAAGGCGAGGCTTCCGGGGAAGACGTCCGTGAACGCGATGTCACTGGCCTCAAGCGCACTGGCGGTGTTATCGATGGTGTAGGTGACGGTGCTTCTCCCGCCGACCGGGATAGCGCTTGGATTAAAGGACTTCGTAATGATGGGGGGAATGGGCTCCACGACCAGGGTGTCGCTGGCCGGGAGAGCGACCTTGGATTCCCCTGCAATCTCAGCAGTAAGACGGCTGGTGACATTGAGGTAGGTGCCGAAGGGCGCCTCCACTGGAACCGATACTTCCACGCTGAAGGCGCAGGTCTCTCCAGGTGCGAGCGTTCCGCCGACGATGGAGAGAAGATCAGTGCCTCCGATACTCGAGCCAGGACCACAGGGTTCGATATCGATTTCGGGACCCTCGATGACGACATCGTCAAACCAGGCTTGGACAACTTCGGTGTTCTGAGTTGAACGGTTGATGTAAGCCCCGAGGACAAGAGTGTGAGTGCCGGCGTTGAGGGGGACTTCGATAGTGGCCTCCTGCCAATTCGAATCAGAGTCGTTGTCGTTGTCGCTGGTCCCATCGAAACGCAGGAGGGAATTGCCAGCGCCGGAGCCATAGCGAGTTCCATCGATCGTGAGCACGGCCTCGCCGTATTCACCGTTGTCAAAGGATCCATCTACGAGGAGGCGGTAGCGGAGGCTGATGGTTGCTGTTGCTGCTTCCTCAAGGGTGAAATCGCGACTCCATCCGCCTGAACTTTCCGGCGTGCTGAAACCGGCAAAGAAAGACTGACCTCCGGTTTGGACCTGCAGTCCGTTGCCGGTAAAACCATTGGGATCCAGTTGGCCTGATGAGATGTTGGGATTGGCCTGCTTCTGGAAGGGATCGTCTACATAGGCGAATCCGTCAGTGGGATTCTGGGAAGCAGGAATTAATTGCAACTGGAATCCCACATCGCTGCTGGTGAGGGAGGTCTGGTGCACCTCGACCGCGATGGAGTTGGTGCCTTCCACCAGAATGCCGTTGAGGCTGAGATTGCCGGTGGAGAAGGCAGCTTCGTTTCCGACGGCGGCCAGAGTGGTGGTTTCAACTGCCCCGGCCGGCATGTTTGGCGTGCGGAAGACCTCGGACCCATTGATGTAGACCACTGCTCCGTCGTCGAAAAGGTAGTCAATGAGCCACCCTGTTTCATCAAGTTGCTCGGCGGTGATCTCGAAGGTATTGCGGAAGAGATAGGTGGTGATGAGGTTCTCGCCATTGGGCGCAGCACCGATGCCAAAGAGGAGATCCGGGGCACCGGGAAAGCCATCGACGCCTCCTGTCTGGATGGGAACATCCTCGGATTCCCAGGGACCAATGGTTGAGGTCGCCACATCAAAAGCGACGGAGTTCCAGGCATTGCCGCTTTCGTCAATGGGGTAGCCCAGATTGGTTCCGTTCTCGTTCTCTATACGGTCGAGATAATCCCAGGCCCCCGTGACCTGGAAGGGATCTCCCTCAGTGGGGTCCTGGGCAGCAGGAGTCAATTGCAACTGGAATCCCACATCGCTGCTGCCAAGAGTGTTCTGGTGAACCTCCACCGCGATGGAGTTGGTGCCTTCTACCAGGATGCCACTGAGATTGAGATTGCCGCTGGAGGAGGCAGTTTCGCTTCCGAGGTTGGCAAGGGTGATGGTTTCAACTGCTCCGGCCGGCATGCTCGTGCGGAAGACCTCGGTCCCATTGATGTAGATCACTGCTCCGTCGTCGATAAGGTAGTCAATGAGCCACCCTGCTTCACCAAGTTGCTCGGCAGTGATCTCGAAGGTATTGCGGAAGAGATAGGTGGTGATGAGGTTCTCGCCATTGGGCGCAGCATCGATGCCGAAGAGGAGATCCGGGGCACCGGGAAAGCCATCGATCCCTCCTGTCTGGATGGGAGCATTCTCGGATTCCCAGGGACCGATGGTTGAGGTCGCCACATCGAAATCGATGGAATTCCAGGCATTGCCGTTCCCATCAACCGGATAATCCTGATTGGCCCCGTTCTCGTTCTCTATGCGGTCGAGATAATCCCAGGCTCCCGTGATGATGGGATCCTCATCGTCCCCATCGTCCCCATCGTCTCCATCGTCCCCACCGAAGTGGGCGTCGACCAGGGTGCCACCTCTTGTTGGAATCTCGGTGGCGACCAAGCCTTGGAGGGTGGATTCAAGGTCATCGGTGAACTGGATGTTGGTGAGGGTGTCGGTGGTGCTGTTGTTGGTAATGGTAAACTCAAGAGTGCCCGTTCCTCCCGGGGCAATTGGATCGTCGATGAATTCCTTGGTAAAGGACACGTCCATGATTGAGGCGGGGTCGATTACCTCAAGCTCTGCTACGGCGAGGCCACCGGAAACACGGTCTCCTCCAATCTCTCCCGCGGCGGTCAGATTGCCGGAGACGCTCAGGTGTATCCCGGGTGCGACTCCTACCACCTCAAGGGTCAGGGTGCAGGTTTCACCAGCAGGAAGTGGGATAGGATCGTCGGGAGATACCTCGATGGCCTGTGTTCCGTTGATGGCAGTGATGCTGATGCCAGGGCATGATGTTGATACCGAGGCAGGGGTGGCGATCGCGATGCCTGCAGGGAAAAAGTCGTTGAACGACAAATTGAAGGCGTCCTCCGTGCCCTGGTTCTCGATAGTGTAAATGAGAGTCGATCTTCCTCCGAGGGGAACGATGTCAGGGACAAAGCGTTTTTGAAAACCGAGGACTGGTTCCGGTGAGGTGAGCAGGGTGACGGAGGCGGATTCGCTGGGACCAGCGGCGGACTCGAGGTCAGAGATTGTGAGGAGATGAGGTCCCACTGCAGTCTGAGTCACGAGGACCTTGATGTCGCACGATTCAAAGGCGGCGGCCTCGCCATCCGTGAATCTCAGAAGGTTTCCGTCATCTTCCACCGTGAGGGTCCCTCCGCATTCAGTCGAGCGCGCCCTCCCAATAATAACGCCCTCCGGCATGGGGAGGGTAAAGTCAATCTGATTAATTGGTCCGGGGTTAGCCGAATTGTCGATGGATATGGTGAGCTCGCTGGTGCTGCCTATCCCGATTTCTTCCGGGGAGAGGGCCAGTTCGAGACCCAAGGGTTGGGGGACTCCGGCAAGAGAGATTCCAGCTCCCAGGAGGAAGCTTGGGAGGAGGAGGAATTTGGGCAGCGACAGTCTAGGTGAACAGACAGAATTTGCGTTCATTGTGGGCAAGCGGGCAGTTTATGTAAGGGCGGGAGAGCTTGTTGTTTAAAGGTTCGCCCAACAAGCGAAATTGAGCATTTCCCCGGTGGGTCCGGGGTGTAATACTACGGGTTGTAGAGATAATACCGTCTTTGGGTAGGCTGGCGGCCTTAAAGGGCTTAAAATAGCGCTCCGGAGGCAGGTGCTTCCTCGGAAAGGTGGCTTGAAGATTACTGCCGTTTCGGGGACATTATCAACATCCCACACCCCTCCGACCGCTGACACAGCAGTGTGAACCCCTCAAATCCATGAACACTACGAGCCGCTCAACGACTCGCGCCGGGTTACCGTCAGGTTTTACGGCGATGGAGCTTCTGGTCGCCATCTCAATCCTGATGGTGCTGGCGGGGCTCACCATGCAGGTGATGAAAAGCGGGCGAGAAAAGGCGCACCTTGCGCGGGCCACCCAGAAAATCAAGGATCTGGGTTCAGCCTTTGTTTCCTATACCACGGAGAGCGGGGGGAAGCTCCCTCGCGAGAACCACTCCGGATCGGGCGACACCTGGGAGGCCGCTGCCGAGGAGGAAGCGAGCGAGGTGTGGTACAATGCCCTTGTCTGGAGAATGTCTTACAAATCGGTGGGGGAGATCGGGCAGGACGCCAAGCCAGAACTTTTTTATGAAGATTCGTATCCGCTTTTCGTTCCGGGAGCACCCTACCCGCAGAGCGAAAAGAAGTACAAACAGCCGATGTATGCCATCGGGATGAACAGTCGTCTGCAGCGACGGGAAAACGACACGGGGCACAAGCCGCAGGGCACCCTGGCCTCGATTCAGGCCCCGGTTAACACCGTTATCTTTCTTGAGCGCGGCATGCCCAAGGACCAGAAGGTCGTCCGTTCACAGGCGAACTTCTCAGCATCTCCCAAGGCTGGTCCCAAGGCCTTCGCCGCCCGTCATAACCAACGGGGGCTTCTCCTTTTTGCCGACGGCCATGTGGAGGTCAAATCGCCCATGGAGATCATAACCGGGAGCGGCAAGGTCAAGACTCTGGAGGAAGGAAGCAGTGTGGTCTGGACCCTTGATCCCGATGATGACCCCAACTAGATAGTTGTTGGGAGTACGGTAACATTCAGCCTGAGGTCGGAGGCGTCATTTCGTCATCGGTTTGGCCTGGGGTATCGGTTTCGATCCTCCCGATCCTGGGGTGGCTAGCTCCCGGGTGAGCCATTCAAGTCCAGCCAGGTTGTCCTGAAGGACTTCCTTGGTATCGAGGTCGCTACGGTGATCGAGGATTCCGATGGGCCCGCGGTAACTGCTCTCGACAATGCTCCGGAGCATGACGAGGTCGTGCTGGCCCTGACCGAGGGGGAGAATCTTCGGTTTTGCGGCAGTGTTCATTCCATTGAGGTTGAGGCAGTGGAGGTAGGGTTGCATCTGTTCAAGGTTCCTGGCCCAGTCCGCGATATGGCCGTGGCCGTGATGCCAGTTGTAGACAATCCCGACGTGATGGTGTCCCGCCTTGTGAAGTGCGCGGCAGACCGCAATGAGATTGGCAGGTTCTCCGCCCCAGCCACCGTGGTTGTAGAGACCCAGCTTGCAACCAAGTTCCGCGGTCCGCACAGCAAGGGGAGTCATGGAGGCAGTAGCGGCAGCGACATTTTCGGACTGTGATTTTTTATTGGGGCTGCCGAGGGTGTGCCAGATTTGAGGATGAAGATCGTATTTCTCAAAGAGGCGGAAGGCTTTCTCATGTTGGCCCCAGAAGGCAAAGTATTCGATTCCATGTTTCCTGTATTGCAGGATTTCCTCCTCGAATTCGGCGACATTTCTGGTTCGCCAGTCGTAGGCACAGCGTTTGAGACCGAGCCCGGCGAGCATTGCAGATCGCGCAGCGGGACCGCGTCCGGAGGCATCGAACGGGACGATGCACCATGCGACGAGATTGTTCTTCTTCAGGTTGGGTGGCACTTCGACGGCGAGACAGCGCATGGCCGTCAGAAGAACCAGACCACATCCAATGATGAAGAGGCGGCACATGCGGAAGGATAGGCATGCTCTACTGCTTCTGTCGAGGCGCCTAATCGGTCCTCGCGTTTTACGCGGGGGCGTTCAGGATAATCTTTCCCATGAAAGAGAGAGGAACAATCATCCGGTGGACCGCGTTATCCGGGGCGGTGCTGTTTCTTCTGAGCGGAATGGCCCGGGCCGATGATCGGTTGGTACCCGTGGGTGCGGCCAAGATGGATGTAACGCCAGCCCATCCCGTGGTTCTTGCTGGTTACGGGGGACGGACAACCGAATTGGAAGGAATTGATACAAGGCTCTGGGCCCGCGCGATGGTAATTGGTAAAGAGGATCCGGTTGCAATTGTGGTCATCGACAACTGCGGGGTCCCGGCTGCTCTCAAGGCAAGGCTGGCACGAAATCTCGCAGCGGAAGGAATTGTTCCGGAACGACTGGTAGTCGCAGTCACCCATACTCACAATGCACCCAATCTCGTTGGTTACGCCCCGGTCCTGTGGGCGGGGAGGATGAGTCCCGGGCAGAAAGAGCGAATGTCTCGCTATACAGATTTTGCCCTGGAAAAGATGGCGGAGGCGGTGAGGCTGGCTTTGAGGAATCGTCAGCCGATGCGCCTCTCCTGGGCTCAGGGCCGGGCGAGTTTTGGCGGAAACCGGCGGGTCATGGTGGGAAACGAATGGCGAGGATTCGGCCTTCAGCACGGCGCTCCTGTTGATCACAGTCTTCCGGTTCTCGCCGCGAAGGATCGGGATGGAAAGGTCAGGATTCTATGGGCGAACTATGCCTGTCATTGCACCACGGTTGGTGGACGGAATCACGTCAGTGGGGATTGGGCCGGTTATGCCAACGAGTCGATGGAAGAGGCTTTTCCCTCGGCCACTGCTCTCATGACAATCGGCTGTGGGGCGGACATAGGTCCACAACCGGGGGGAAATCTTCAGATCGCAGAACGGCATGGACGGGAGATCGGAAAAGAAGTTCGCCGGCTGCTGGGAGGTGGGATGAGCGAGCTAGGGGCTGCTCCTACTGTGACGGAAACGACCGTGGAACTGCCGCTGGTGGATCCCAAGCCGCGGAAGCACTGGGAGGAGTTGAAGGCCAAGGGAGGGTTTGACGGGCAGTTGGGGATCGCGATGCTCAAGCGTCTCGATGCAGGAAAAGGGGTTCCTTCCCATGTTCCCTACCCTGTGACCAGCTGGCGATTCGGGAAGGACCTTGCGATGGTATTTCTCCCCGGTGAGGTGGTGGTTGACTATTCGGTGCGTCTGAACCGGGAGCTGGCCTGGCCACGCTTGTGGATTACGGCGTGGGCCAATGGCATGCCCGGTTATATTCCTTCAAGGCGGGTTCTGTCGGAAGGCGGATACGAAGCAGACTTTTCACAGGTCTACTACGAGCAACCCGGGCGTTATAAGCCGGAGGTGGAAGAGGTCGTGGTGGGAGCGGTCCACAGGGTTGTAGGGGAAGAATTTGCTGCCCCGGAGGACCAGAAACCAGCGCCTTTCCATCGGCCCCCAAGCGGAG
Organism: Roseibacillus sp.; assembly: GCA_022448985.1. Lineage (GTDB taxonomy): Bacteria > Verrucomicrobiota > Verrucomicrobiia > Verrucomicrobiales > Akkermansiaceae > Roseibacillus_B. The sequence continues at coordinate 67,841 of JAKVCR010000047.1, read as the reverse complement.
AAGATGCGGCCTTTGAGAAACTTGTTGAGTGGGCCGCTGCTCCAGGGAGTCCCGAGGAGGCGACTTTGGGAAAACTGGTGGCGAAACACCTGCCAGCGGCCGAGTCCGCGATCCGGAAGATCAATATTGGGACGGCAGAAAGCACCTTATGGCACAACCTGGCGGGAGACTTTGTCGAGCGCGTCTTTATCCGGCAGGAGAAACAGGGGGCGGAAGTCGGTTGGGAGAGCCAGGTCCGGCGGAAAGGGACAGAGCAACGGGTCCTCTGTTTTTCGGGGGGTCTCGGTTGGAGCGCGGAGCCCGAAACAGGGGGGTTCGTCCTGATGATGAATGGCGAGGAACGGTTGCGGTTTGACCTGACGCGGCGGTTGTCCCGCTGGAGCAGCAATGACGGCTCGGTCGATCTCTTCTATTTGCCTACCTGGAGCTCGGATCTCGATACGGGAGGCTTCTTCCTTCTCGTGCTGGGAGATCAGACCGCAGCGGACGGGGGCTTGCTGACCTTCAGTGTCCGCTCCCCGGGGGAGGGATCGAAGCGCTGGTTCGCGATCGACTCCAAGCAGGAGGTGGATCGCTTGGTCCCAGGGCTCATTAAGGCCCTGAAGCCATTAGCCCCTTAGGTATTCCCGTCTGGGTTTTCGGGGCCGGGGGCCTGGCCACAGGATTCGCAGGTCTGAATCCGGGAGAAGGGAGAACCCGCCAGAGAAATCCGGAAGTTTGGCAGGGTGTGACACTGGCAGTGAAAAGGCTCGCGTCCTCCCGCTGTATCTGAAGAATCCCAAGGCACACTCGAACACCATGAAACAAATCATCACACTCGCTTTCGCCCTTGCCCTTCTCGCGAACCCGCTCTTTGCGGATCATCACGGACTGCCGAAGCCGGACAAGGATGGCTGGATCACGTTATTTAATGGAAAAGACCTCGCTGGCTGGGATGGCAACCCGAAGGTCTGGAGCGTCAAGGACGGATATATTTGCGGACAGATCGCCCGTCTGCAGGGAGGTAATACCTTTCTTGTCTACAAGCACCCCTTCTCCAATTTCGAACTGGAGGCCGAGTGGGTCCTGGTGGACGGCAAGGGAAACAGCGGGATCCAGATCCGCTCCAAGCAGTCTGCAAATGGCGCCAACAAGTGGGTGGTGAGTGGTTATCAGGCCGATATTGGAAACGGATGGTATGGAAAGCTCTATGAGGAGAAGGGCCGTGGGGTGCTTGCGGGCAAGTACAAGAACAAGCCTTCCATCAAGAAGGAGAATGGATGGAATAAGTACAAGATCACGGCAAATGGCTCAAAGCTGACCCAGGAGTTGAATGGGGTGGTGACTATTGAGTTTGACGACAAGGACCCCAAGAAAGCGGCCAAGGAAGGAATCATCGGATTGCAGTATCACTCTCCGGGGGGGTTTGAAGTGCGCTTTCGCAACATCAGGATCAAGCCACTCAAGTAGGATCCATTCCGCTCTGATCCGAATTCTCTTATTGAGGCGGCCAGCAGGCCGCCTCATTTTTTATGGCAGGGCGAGGCATCCAGACCTGCATCAGGACCTGGGAAGTTTTTTTGAAAATCACGCTTCCTGCCTCTAGCTCTTGAAGGAGCCAACTTCACCTCCCTGTTTCCAGGCGTCAGGATCGAGGTTGAAGGTGCCGAGGATGGAACGGTGAAGGTCACCCGTACTGTTCCTGCTGCCGATGTTGCGGCCGGTCTTGATGCGGGATCCGCCCCGGCCGGCCACGATCAGAGGCAGGTTCCCACGGCTGTGACTTTGTCCGTCGCCCATGTTCGAGCCGAGTACGATCACGGAGTTTTCCAAGACGTTGCTGGCTCCCTCCTCAAAGCCCTGGAGCTTTTTGAGGAAGTAGGCGAACTGCTCGACGTAGAAGGTATTGATGAGGGTAAACATCTCCAAGGACTCGGTGCGCCCACCGTGGTGGGAGATGCTGTGGTGTCCTCCGCTCACTCCCTCAATGAAGGACATGTTGCGGCCGTGGCTTCCGTCGCCCCACATGAGGGTGGCGGCGCGGGTGGAATTAGTCCAGAAGGCAAGGGCCATCACGTCAGCCATGAGGCGTCCCCACTCGGGATAGGCAAGCTGCGGAACAACACTGAGCTTGTCGGCAGAGCCCGATTCCTTGAAGGCCTTGCGCAGGTTTCGGCGGGTCGCCCCGATTTCATTGGAGATTTCCCGGGTGAGGATGCGGCCAGTGATGGCCTTCTTGCGATTGACCATGCGTTCCTCCACATCGCGAACGGCTGAGAGATACTGCTCGAGTTTCTGCTGGTCGGCACGACCCAGCTTCTTCTTGAGGTCCTTGGCATCCTGGCTGACGAGATCGACAACGCTCTTGTCCGGGACGGGGGGCGGGTTCTTGGTGAGACCAGCGGCCTTGATATGCATGCCCACGCCCTTGAAGAGACGGTCGAAGGCGCGCTGAGGATTCATTTCATGAGGAACGGGAGTCTTGGCGTCTTTCCAGTTGATGTGGCTGGTGTAGACATGGCTCACCCCGTTGCTGGCAGCACCGCGGCGGGGTGGGCTCATGCCAAGTTCGAGGGTTGGTAAAGTGGCGCCGGGGCAAAGGCTGCCGATATATTGGTCGATGCTGGCATTGCCCACGTTGACGTTGGCGGCCTCCGCGGTTTTTACCGGGCTACGTCCAGTCAGGAAACTACTGGTTCCCATATTGTGTCCACCAGCGGCATTGTGCATGCCGTTGAATACGTTGACGTAGTCCTTGACGTACTCAAGTGGGGTGAGGGTTCGTGAGAGGGTATCGAGGTTGCTCCCCTTGACGTCCCAGTCGCCATGGTTCACCCCGTTGGGCATGAAGAAGGCGGCGAAGCGCACGGGCTGGCCTTCGTGACCGGCAGCCCCGGCGGCGAGGGCACGGCCGGAGGGCAGCATCGCTTCAAGGAGTGGAAGGCCCATGGTGGCCCCCATGCCCCGCAGAACGTGGCGGCGGGAAATCTGCCAGGAATGTGTAGCCATAACTTATTGTCGTTCAGTTTGAGAAGACAACTACCTATTCTTTACGAAAATCGTCGCCGCGACAATTTAAAAACGGGTAACAGCGCGCGATTTCAAGGAAGAGGGTTTGGGCCTTGTAGTCATCTGCAATGACCTTGTCGGTGATGGACTTGGAGACCTGGCGGTCGTAGGCGGTGAGTTCCCGGCCAAGGGCATAGGCGAGGGCCTTGGCTACCATATTACGGGTAAAGGTGTCCTTGCGTTTCATGAGGATGACCTTGAGTTCACGGGGACTGTTGAAACTCTCTCCATTGGGCAGCTTGCCGCTGGCATCCACGGGTTGATCGTTCTGGAACTGACGCCAGCGCCCGATGGCATCGTAGTTCTCCATGCCAAATCCCATCGGATCAATGGCCTCATGGCAGGATTTGCAGCTGGGATTTTCCCGGTGCTCGGTGAGGGCGTCACGGAAGGACTTGAACTCGATCTTTTCATCGTCCTCAGGGAGTTGCGGAACGTCCATCGGAGGAGAAGGGGGCGGCGTGCCCAGCAGTTCGGTGAGGAGGTAATTACCCCGCTTGGCGGGACTGGAACGCAGGGGGAGGGAAGTGGCGGTCAGCACACTTCCCATCCCGATCACGCCGCCACGATTGGGATCATCCATTTTCACCTTCCGAAAGGTGGAGTGATTGACGCCGGGGATGTCGTAGTGGATGGCCAGTTTCTGGTTGAGGAAGCTGTAGTCCGAATCGATCAGGTCGAGGATGGAGAGGTTCTCCTTTACGAGGTTGTCGAAAAAGAGGGAAGACTCCCGGTACATGGAGACCCGCAGGGCGAAATCGAAATTCGGGAAGCGCTTGCGGTCGGGGTTGGCGCGAGAGCGCAGGTCTTCCCACTTGAGCCACTGTCCACCGAAGTGCATACCAAGGGATTTGGCCTTCTCGTCCACCAGCATGCGGCGGACCTCCTTCTCGTAGATCTGTGGATCGCTCAACTTGCCCTCGAAAGCAAGTTTGAGCAATTGCTGGTCAGGGGTCGAGGACCAGAGAAAGTAGGAAAGGCGGCTGGCGAGATCAATGTCGTCCACCCGGTAGGGCTTGCTGCCCTCCAGGATCTTCTCGGAGCGATAAAGGAAATGGGGAGAAATCAGGATGGCGAGGAGCGGCATCTTCATCGCTTCGCGGTATTCCTTCTTCTTCTTGTCCATCTGAAACCGCAGGATGGAGACGAGGTTCTCGACTTCCTGGCTGTCCACCGGGCGGCGGTAGATAAGAGGCATCCAGTGGTTCAGGACCTTGCGGGCAGCGGCGGGCGCACCGCCTTCGTTATGCGGAAAGGCAAAGAGCCAGCGGCGGAACGAATCCTGATTCCTGTAGATCTCGTTGACGAGGAGGCCCGCCGCTTCCACGTAATTCTCCATCAGAAGGGGTGGCAGGAAGAGGGCATCCGCATTGTTGTCGAACCCGTCCTCACCCCCGCCGTCCTCGGGAAAGTTGTCGGCTGGCCGGATCTTGAGTCCGAAAAGGTCGCGCATGGTGTAGTTGTACTCGTTCTTGGTCATGCGCCGGATGGTGGTACGGCCAGGATCCTTTCCGAACTCCCCGGCGTCCCAGCGTTTGCTTACGGATCGCACCCAGGTCACGAACTGTGCACGCTCTTCGCTGCTGGGAAGGTTAAAGCGGTCGCGTGGGGGCATGTCCCCCATCCTGACCAGTTGGGCCGCTTTTTCCCAGATGTGGGGTTCGGTCAGGGCCAGCTTTTCGCTGGTGAAGCGTTCCAGTTCGAGTCCGCCCTCCTCATTGGCCTCGTCGTGGCAGTCGAGGCAGTAGTGTTCGATCCAGGGAGAGATGAGATCCTTCCAGTGATGGTCAGCCCCAGCCACTTCAGTACCCTGTTCCGGTTTTGACATGGGTTCCGGATCTGTCGGGTCCATCTTGGCCCCGGAACCGGGTCCAGATTCCCTGTCAGGAACAAAGGCAGGGTTGGAGGTCCGGGAATTATCATCTTCCCGGCCCATGCTGGAGAAGAAGAGGAGGGCCACAACAGCGCAGATGCTGAGGACGACAATGGCCTGCACGATTCCCCTGGCATCCTTCTGGGTGCGCTTGACCTTCAGATCATGGAAGCTCCCGTGCCTGCCGCGGTCCGGCAGGGGACGATCGGTTCCGGTGCGAAGGGAGGGGGTGGCTTTTTTCCCTCGTTCTTGTCCGTCCCGGGATCGTTTGCGGGGAGGGGCAGCTTCCGGATCAGGAGAGGACGGGCGCGGCTTTGCTCTTGAGCGGTTCTTTATTTCTGGCGGGTCCGCAAGTTTCGTGGTGGCAGGAAGAGAGGTTCCGGTTGGATCGGGATCTTCCTCAGAAGGAGTCTTTGATCCAGGGTTGGACGTGACCTCCGCGGGTGTGCTCCCGGGCCCACCGAGGAGGGCGGTTGTATCGGGAGGTGATTCCTGCCGGGGGTCCTCTTTCAGTGGCTCCGGGTCTGGATCGAGAGCAGGGAGGTGCTCAAGGCTGTGTTTTTTTGAGGTCTTCTTGCTGGCGATCTTTCGACGCTTCAACTTCTTCCGGGCGGGAACTTCTGGCGCGGTCTCGGTTTCCTCCTCCCCGGGAGTCCGGGGCGGAGGAACGGAGGGGAGGGCCCGGAACACTTTGCTGCCGGGGGTGCCGGTAGGAGCCCCCAGCGGATCGGAAGAGGTGAGCAGTTTGCGAGGGCCCTGTGGTTGTTCCTCGCTCCGGGGATTGACCAGAGGGCGGTGTTTGCCGGGTTTGAGGAGAGGAGCGGTTTTTGGTGGGCGGACCTGGAGTTTGGGCCCTGTCGACTGCGGGGCCTCCCCGCGCTCAAGGATTTCCGCTTCCGCATCCTCGCAGGACGGAATGAGGAACTTCGTTCCGCAGGTGACACAGCGGTTCTTCAGGCCGGCATGTTCTTCCCGGGCCTTGATCACCGTTGCGCAGACTGGGCAGGGGATCTTCATCTTGCCGTCCGGTCAGTAGTAGACCCGAATGGACCGTTTTTCAAGGAGTGAGCCTGCGGCAGTGGTTGCAGGAAGGATGGACTCCATCCGGGGTCGAGGATGTAGAGATACCGTTCCGGTAGTGTAAAATAGGGCCATCCCATTGCGGGATGGCCCCATTGAAGAGGGTTGCTACGGCGGATATGTTACTGAATTTCGATAGCGACGTTGTCGATGGACCAGCCACTGAAGGCATCGGCGCTGGCGTCGCTGGTGAACCAGAACTCAAGAATGATCTGTTCTCCCACCGCGGAGGCGGGCAGGGTTTCGCTGAACGGCTCCCAGTCCGCGTCAAATACAGTGGAATCGGGATCGATATCCGCCAGGACGGCCAGGTCGCTTGCCCTGATTATGCGGACCCCGAAGAGATCCCCGAATCCGTCGGCATCACGGAAGTGATCCATGGTGAGGGTGGCACTTGTGATGCCACCACCGGTGAGGTCGATTACGGGAGAGCGCAGGAAAATGTCGGCGTTGTCCGCATAGTCACCAATGTTGGTGGTGAAGGCGTTGGCTGAGCCGTCAGCACCGGTGATGGGACCAGTGCTGCCATTGGGCGAGCCCAGCGCCCAGGTGGTTTGACCATTGGCGTCGTTCACGCCCGTGGTCCAGCCACCCGGTCCGGATTCGAAGTCCTCGACGAAGAAGGGGGGAGCCTCCTTCTCCTGGATGACGAAGAAGCGCTTGGAATCCGCAGGGCGCGCGAAGCTTTCCACGTTAACGGGAGCGGTGGCGGCAATCCCGGCCTTCCACACGGCCCAGGAAGAGGGATCCGGTTCTGCTTCCGGGTCGGTGGTGCTGAGGATGTCGTAGACCTTGCCGGCCACGCTATCGAAGGTGAATTCCAGATCGCTACCCACATTCCTGAGTTCGAACTGCGTCTTGGTGGGCGGTCCGGTGAGGATGCAGAGATTGTCGATGAGGAGGGTCTCATTGGCTCCACCCACCCGGGCGGAGATGATGAAGGTGTGGGAGTCCTCGGCGACAAAGGCACCGGGGTCGACGTTGATGAAGTCGGCGTTGGTGTCGAAGCCGGTGGTGATGAAGCTAACCCCGTTGGCCGGATCCCAGGTAATCGAAACCGTGCCGGTGACGGTAGCTCCGTCGTTAAGGATGGGTCCGTTGGTGAAGGCCAGTTCTCCGACACTTGCTCCCCCGGCCACACCGGAAATATTGACACCCTGTTCGGTGTCGAAGTTCATCCAGGTGTCGACCTCGAAGGAGAGATTCTCCGATGCATCGTTGGGGTCAATGCCTTCCTCCGCAAAGCCGAGGGTGCCGAGGGGGGCGTTGCCGTAGTTGAAGGAGAAGCCATCGGCTGGCACCTCGGCGCCGGGCCCGTCCTCAAGGGTGACATCGAAGGTGGCGGTCCAGCCCTGGGAGGATCCTCCCAGTCCCGGGATGGAGAAGCTGGAGAAGCCAAGGCCCTGCCCGTCGATGGTGAGGCGGAGCTGGCCATCCTCCACGCTGGCGGCCTGGCCGGCGATGATGGTGCCATCACCAAGGTCGGTTGTGCCATTGGGATAGCTGTCGAAGTCCTGGCAGTAGCCGGTGGGAGGTGCATTGTAGACGGTGGGGTTCCGTCCCTGGGAGATCTCGGCATTGTCTCCCACGGTGTCGCCGTCGGTGTCAGCATTATTGGGATCGGTCCCGGGCTGACTGGCATCCACGAAGGAGAGGTTGGGATTCTCCACTCCGTCCGAGAGGCCATCACCATCGGTGTCGGCATTGCGGGGATCGGTTCCGGTCTGGGAACTGCTCACGTAGACACCGCCGCCGTCCTCGACCCCGTCGAGGAGTCCGTCGTCGTCGCTGTCATCATCCTGGGGATCGGTACCCAGGTCCCGCTCCTCGATATTGGTCAATCCATCACCGTCGGGATCGCCGAGGGCCCCGTTGGGGCCGTCCATGGCCCCGGGCGAGGATTCCCCGGTGGTTCCGTCGTCATTGGGATCAAGGCCATTGGCGAGTTCGTAGGTATCCGAAAGGCCATCGTTGTCGCTATCCCCGGGAGCGCCGGTCGTCACGACAAGGTTATCGATGAAGAGGTCCTGGTTGGCTCCACCCACGCGGGCTGAGATGATGTAGGTGAAGTCATCATTACCCTGGAAGTCACCGGTGTTGACATTGACGAAGTCGGCGTTGGTCTCCAGGCCCGTGGTTGTGAAGCTTGCCCCGTTGGCCGGATCCCAGCTGATTTCGACCGTGCCGGTGACCCGCTGGCCATCGTTAAGAATGGGTCCGTTGTTGAAGGCATTGAGACCGTCCTGGATGTCCACCCCGTTGAGGACCCCGGAGATGTTGACTCCCTGTTCGGCATCGCCGTTCATCCAGGTGTCCACTTCAAAGGAGAGATTGTCCTGTGCGAATTCATGCATGCCTTCCTCGGCATTTCCCCGCGCATCGGGGGCGGCATCACCGTAGTTGAAAGAGAAGCCGTCAGCCGGGGGGTTGCCACCAACGCTGTCGAAGAGCTCAAGATCGAAAGTGGCCCTCCAGCCTTCGGAAGACCCTTCCAGGGCGGGGATGGCAAAGCTGGAGAATCCAAGGCCCTGGTTGTCGATGGTGAGCTGGAGGCGTCCACCCTGGACGCTGGCGGCCGCACCGGTGATGATGCTTCCGTCACCGAGATCGATGGTGCCATCGGGGTAGGTAAAGTCCTGGACGTAGGCCGCGCCGCCGCCGCCGTCAGAGACGGTGGGGTCGCGTCCCTGGTTAATCTCGTCTCCGTCACCGGTGAAGTCGCCGTCGGTGTCGCGATTATTCGGGTCGGTGCCGGGCTGACTGGCATTCACGAAGGGCAGGTTGGGATTCTCCACGCCGTCGGGGAGGCCATCACCATCGGTATCGGCCGTGAGGGGGTCGGTTCCGGTCTGGCTGGCGCTGACGTAGATGCCACCGCCGTCCTCGACATTGTCGGTTAGATCATCGCCGTCGGTGTCGACGTCCTGGGGATCGGTTCCGAGGTCCCGTTCCTCGGTATTGGTCAGGCTGTCGCCGTCGGGGTCGCCGAGGGCACCGTTAGGACCGTCCATGGCCCCGGGGGCCGATTCGCCAATGGTTCCATCGTCGTCGGGATCAAGGCCGTTGGCTTCCTCATAGACATTGGAGAGACCGTCTCCATCGCGGTCCGGGTTGCCGCCTCCTCCATCATCGGTTGTGATGACGAGGTTGTCGATGAAGAGGTCCTGGTTGGCACCACCAACACGGGCCGAGAAACCGAAGTTATAGCCGTCGTCTCCGACAACCCCGGCAGGAAGAGCGATGCCATCGAAGTCGGCATTGGTCTCGAGGCCATCGGTGGTGAAGGACACCGTCCCGGCGCCGGCATCGTAGCTGGCGGTCATACTGCCGGTGACCCGCTGGCCGTCATTGAGAATGGGTCCGTTGTTGAAGGCGCTCAGGCCGTCCTGGACATCGGCACCGTTCAAGATCCCGGAGATGTTGACGCCCTGCTCGGTGTCGAAGTTCATCCAGGTGTCGACCTCGAAGGAGAGGTTGTTGTTCACGCCCGGACGGGTGGCCATGCCTTCCTCGGCCTGTCCCCGCTCGTTGAGCTGAAAGTCACCGTAGTTGAAGGAGAACCCGTCGGCCGGCGGATTGGCACCGGGGCTGTCGTAGAGCTCGTAGTCCCAGGTGGCGGTCCAGCCTGCGGAAGAACCAGCCAAGGCCGGGATATTGAAGCTGGAGAATCCAAGGCCCTGGTTGTCGATGGTGAGCTGGAGGCGTCCTCCCTGGACGCTGGCGGCCGCACCGGTGATGACGGTGCCGTCACCGAGATCAGTGGTGCCGTCAGGATAAGCGTCGAAGTCCTGCTCGTAAGTCGCGGCGAGGACAAAGCTGCTGCTGAGGAGGGAGAAGGAGGCCATCAGGCCTGCCAGGGGGAGGAATACTCGGGAGTTCATAATAGGAGAGGGTTTGGAGGGCTATCTATTTCATAAGGGCGCGGTGCTTCACTGGCCAAAGAAAACGGGGCCTCGCATGCGAAGCCCCGTGATGAAAAAATTACAACATCTCAGCCGGGTTAGCGGCGACGGCGCAGGAAGAAGCCGAGGGCTCCCAAGCCGAGGAGCGCGAGCCCACTGGGCTCCGGCACGGTGGTGAGGACAAAGTTGTCGATGAAGAGGTCCTGGTTGGCGCCACCGACACGGGCCGAGAAACCGAAGTTCCAAGCGTCGTTTCCGGCAACCCCGGCTGGAAGAGCGATGTCAACGAAGTCGGCATTGGTCTCGAGGCCGGTGGTGGTGAAGGATACGGTCCCGGCGCCGGCATCGTAGCTGGCGGTCATACTGCCGGTGACCTGCTGGCCGTCATTGAGAATGGGTCCGTTGTTGAAGGCACCCAAGCCGTCCTGGACATCGGCGCCACCGAGAATCCCGGAGATGTTGACTCCCTGTTCGTTGTCGAAGTTCATCCAGGTGTCGACCTCAAAGGAGAGGTTGTTGTTCACGCCCGGACGGGTGGCCATGCCTTCCTCGGCCTGTCCCCGCTCGTTGAGCTGGAAGTCACCGTAGTTGAAGGAGAACCCGTCGGCCGGCGGATTGGCACCGACGCTGTCGAACAACTCGTAATCCCAAGTAGCGGTCCAGCCTGCGGAAGAGCCAGCCAAGGCCGGGATGTTGAAGCTGGAGAATCCAAGGCCCTGATTGTCGATGGTGAGCTGGAGGCGTCCTCCCTGGACGCTGGCGGCCGCACCGGTGATGACGCTGCCGTCACCAAGGTCAGTGGTGCCGTCGGCGTAGCCGTCGAAATTGTTAGAGTAGACCGCAGCGGAAGCTGGCAGGGCCAGTCCGGCGAGGGCGAGTAGGGCAATGGATTTTTTCATGAGTCGGCTAGGACGTCGTTGTAACGGAGTCATTTGAAGGTATGAGAGGGAGGGGCGTCAACCGCAATTCTGCCGCTTTCTGCAAAAAAAATATTCAGGATACTAAACTAAAAGTTCGATATAGTTTGGAGGAGCAAATTGATCCGGGAGGAGACGGTGATGACCGGCCTTGAAAGCCCTCGGAGAGATTATTCCCCGGTCGCCGTTTCCAGGTAGGGCTTGCCTTCCAAGTAGAGGTTCAGACGGGCCTTGAGGCCCGCTTCAAGCTGCTTATTCTGAGGAGTCTGGGGCAGGGCGAGGGCCTTACGGGCATTCGCCGCGGCGGAGTCGAAGTCGCCCGTGGCGGCTTGAGCTGCAGCGAGGGTATCAAGGAGATTGGGGATTCGGCTTCCACTCTTCCGGTCGAGCTCGAGGGCAATCTCAAGGGACTCGGCTGGATTCCGGATGTCGGCGTGGGGGTGGGTGGCAAGGAGCCAGGCCAGATTGTTGGACGCAAAGCGGTTGTCGGGCCATCGCCGGAGGCCGTCCCGATAGGTGGAAACCGCGGAGGCGGGATCCCCGGGTGCGAGGAAGGCCGCGAACTGGAAGTGGATCCGGTTGTCGTCCGGGTTGAGCCGCAGGGCGCTTTCAAAGTGCCGCCGGGCATCTTCAGCCTTTCCAAGCCGGGACTGGAGGAGGGCCATTTCGTGGTGGGCGATTGCGTCGTCGGGTTCGAGTTGCAGGTAGGCCCGTAGTTCTTCCTGTGCGTCCTGCCAGCGACTCTGAGCCAGGTGGAGGCTGGCCAACTCCTTGGCCGGTGGAGCGTAGGAGGGATCAAGGCGGCGGGCTGCAGAGAGATAGTAGGCGGCTCCCTCGGGGTCGCTACCGGCCCGGCGGGCGACGCCGTAGCGAAACTGTGAGGAGGATTCCTGGGTAAGCCGGCTGCGCACGACGAGCGGATGGGCAACTTGTGACCCCGGCAACTGGGCGGCCCTCCGCAGGCGTTCGTCCACGCTGCCCTCCGAATGGGTGAGATCCTGGAGGAGCTGGTCCACATCAAGTGGTCCCTTGTAGATCACTGATATGTGTCCGTCCGAACCGATGAGAAAACTGGTGGGGACGGGGAGGGGTCGGTTGAGTCCAACGAGGTTGTCATGAAATTGCTGGAAAGCGGCTACGAGGGGGGCGGTGGCCCTGCCGGAAGGAAAGGGGAACCCCAGTCCGTTGGTGACCCTCGATGGATCGCCGGCAGTGGAGGGATCAAGATCGTCGACACTGAGGGCAAGAACCTGCAGGCCGGCCGTGCGCAGGTCACTGGCACGGTCGCGGAGGTGGCCCAGTTCCTCAAGGCAGGGTGCGCACCAGGTGGCCCACAGGTTGAGGAGAAGGGGTTGCTTGCCGAGCGCGGGCTGGCCCTGGCGGTTGCGGACATTGAGCCTGGGAGCCCGCAGGTGGGTGACGACCGGAATTCGGGCCCTGACCGAGGAAGGGGAAGGTTCCTGGGGACCGGGAGTGAGGGCGATAGCCCTCTTCCCTGCGGTGATGGGTTGGGGGGTTCCCGTGGCCTGGAGGAGAAGATAGCGCCGGTCGACCGCCACGCCTGGGAAGGACTCCATGGTGCCATCGGGCCAGCGCACCCTGATCCCGGCGATGTCCGTTTCTTCTCCAAGCCCGAAATGGAGCCACTTGCTGGACTGGGCCAGGAAGCCCTCGCCCCCGCGCAAGGAGCGGACCAGGCGGTATGGGCTCTTGGATCCGGGGATCAATTCCACCCGGGCGCCGATGGCATCCCGGTTGACGGAGGTTCCGTTTCCGCGGAGACGCAATGAAAGGAAGTGGTTCTTCCTGTTCCCCTCGTTGAGCAGGAGACGCAAACGCGGGGCGTTGCGGTTGCTGATCCAGAGGTCGAGGTCTCCGTCCTGGTCCCAGTCGCACACCGCGAGGGCACGCCCGTCGTCGGGGAAGTCGAGTCCGCTCCCCGCGGAAAGGTTGGCGAAGCGTCCGTCACGGGTGTTGAGAAAGACACAATTACGCTCCTGCCCGCTGAAGGAGCGCCCGGAATCGATCATGGAGGAAAGGGCGACGTGGGCAGTGCTGGCTGCCGGATCGGATGGCATCTCACTGGAATCGAGGGTGCGCGACACGACCTGTCGCCAGAAGAAACTTCACAAGTCGCCGCTGTCTGTCTCGGAGGAGAGGTAACCGTTGGCCACAACGAAGTCGGGCCAGGCGTCGTTGTTGAGATCCACGAAGTTGGAACCCCAGGCCCAGCGCCCGACCGTGACCCCGGTCTGCACACTCACGTCCTCAAAGCCCTCGCCAGTGTTGCGGAAGAGGGTGTTGCCGCGGGCGAAACGGCGGAAGCGGTCGCGGATGTCCGCGTCGGTGCCGGTCTTGAACTGTCCCTGGGTGGTGATGCGGGAACCGGCGGCGGAAAACATATTGGCCACGTAGATGTCCATGCGGCCGTCTCGGTCGTAGTCACCCCATGCGGCCGACATGCCGCCCCCGACATCCTCCACCCCGGTGCTGTCTGCGACGTCGACAAATTTTCCATTGTCATTGCGGTAGAGATTGTTCCGGCCGTAGTCGTTGGCGACGTAGAGGTCCTGGTCGCCGTCTTCGTCGTAGTCCTCCCATGCCGCTGCGAAACTCCAGCGCAGGTTGTTCTGATTGAGGCCGGAGGAAGCGGTGACATCCTGGAAGGCCAGGTCACCGATGTTACGGAAGAGGGAATTGGGAGCACCATTCCTGGCATCGTGATAGACGAAGCGTTCATTCGCGGCCCCGATGGAGGCACCCCCGTCATCCTGGGAGTAGCCGCAGACGTAGAGATCAAGGAGGCCGTCACGATCGTAGTCGGCGGCAGCGAGCGAGGTGGTGGAAGGGTTGCAGGGCAGGGCGGTGGTAACCGTGAATCGTTTCTGATCATCGTTACGGGCAACGACTACGACCCCGTAGAGGGCGACCGCGAGATCCTGGTCGCCGTCGTTATCGAGATCGAGGAAGAGGGCACTGCGGGAGTCGTCGATCCAGTCGACCCCCCAGGCGGCGGAAACTTCCTCGGCGGTGCCGTCAGGTTTCTGCAGGAAGAGGCGATTGGGGAGTCCGGGCTCCTGGCAGAGATAGAGATCCTCCAGCCCGTCGCCATTGACGTCTCCGAGCGCAAGTCCCGGTGTTCCAAAGCGGTTGAGCATGGCGCGTACGGGAAGGCGTCCCAGCCAGTGGTTCAAGCCCAGTCCAAGCTGGTCACGGTAGCACGGGGTGTCGCCGAGTGCGGATGCAGTCACGTCGGAGTAGAGAGGAGTGCTGCGCTTGCTCGTGGTGCGTTCGAAATCCCGTACGGCCAGGTGTGCCAGGGCGGGGAGGGCGTCCTGGCCGGGTCCGGGTTTCCAGTCCACGAGCCATGTGGCATGATGCTCGACGAGCGCCTTGTCAGTTGCGAAGGAGAGGGAGAAGATGACCTCGGTCTGGAAGGCGCTGCCAGCGGAACCGGAGGAGACACCCACGACCTTGAATTCCACGTTCTGGGGGCTCCGGCCACCGCTTTGCGAAAGCTCCCGGATTTCTGCCAGCACGTTTGCAAGGTCCTTTTCCCTGGCTGGCGCAGGAGCCGTGGAGGCGTGCCGTTCGACCAGGACGAGATCGTCTTCAAAGACGGGCTTCAGACCGGAGGGGACGAGTGGTTCGCACGTGAAGCCCGGTGCGAGGAGAGTCGACAGATCGACATTTCCTTTTTCGAAGAACATCTTCCCAAGAGCCTTGAGCTGCTTCCCTGCCTTTGCGGCCAGCACTTCGGTGTCCCATCCGTCGGCTGAGGGGTCATCCTGTGCGGGCGGAGCGGAGGGGGGGACTTCCGGGAGGGAGGTCCGCGGGGCCTCGGCGGGGAGAGGCGCGGGAGCTTCTTCAAGGTCGGTCCCCGGCGTATCCGGGGTGTTCTGTTCCCGCTCACCGCAACCAGGAGAGAAGAGGGTGACGGTTACGACCCAGGCGCAGAGGAGGATACGCCATGCGCCGGGAGACATCCGGTGACGGGTGGGGATTGGAAGAGGTGAACCCATTGGCCGGGGGATGCTCCTGCGCTCATGGAGCGTAGCCACTCTTTGCTGAAATGTGTCGGCGTGCAAGGCGTTAGGTGTCGAAGGCATGAAGGATGCGGGATAGCCGGACCGGCTTCGAGGGATCACGGGAAGATGGTCTTCCCCATTGGAGGATGGGCGGGATTGGTCCGCGAAAATTAGTGCGGGAGGAGCGGAGGTTTCCTATCATAGCCGCGCGCGGTATTCGGTCGCGTTCCCGGATCTTCAGATGAGCACCCGTCAGTCCCCAGCGTCTTCCGGCGCGGCCTTCGATGCCGCCTTCTGGGGCGTTTCGGTGTGCTTCCTTCTCTCGGGGGTGGCGGGGTTGGTCTACCAGATGGTCTGGATGCGCTATCTTTCCACTATCTTCGGCACCTCGGAACTGGCCATCGTCACGGTGCTGGTAGCCTACATGGGCGGGTTGGCGGTGGGAGCGGCGCTGGCTTCCCGCCGGGTGCATCGACTGAGGAGCCCCATACGAACCTACGCGATTCTGGAATGTGTCATCGCGCTTTCCGCCGTGCTGGTGCCACTCCTGCTCAAGGGCGTGGCGGCATTACATACAACGTTCCTTGGCGGGCAGGCAGCTCCACCACCGGACGGAGGCCTGGGAGAGGCGCTCGCCTTTCTTGGGCTTGGTTGTGTGGTCCTGTTCATTCCGACCGCCTGCATGGGTGCTACCCTGCCAATCCTGGCATCTGGAATCGTGCGCAGGGAAGCGCAGATCGGAAAACGCGTGGGTTGGCTGTATTCCCTGAACACCTTCGGGGCGGTGGCAGGGACCTTGCTGGCTGCTTTTGTGTTCATCCCCCGGCTCGGCCTGTGGCAGACGTCCTTTGTCGGGGTGGTGCTCAATCTCCTGGTGGCGGTCCTTGGATGGTTCGTCGCCCTGCGTGTTCCGCGGGTGCGGGACGCGGAGGCAGGTGAAGATGAAGAGGGGATGGGTGTTGCGGTAGCGGATGAGGATGATCCTCACGGGGTGCCTTCGGGGGTATTCATCACCCTGATCCTCGTTATCATGCTGTTGTCCGGTGCGGTCTCCTTTGTCTACGAGATTCTCTGGTCGCGCCTGCTCGCACATGTGCTGGGGGGTAGCCTGGTGGCCTTTGCCACCATGCTGGCGGCTTTCCTGGGGGGAATCGCCATCGGGGGTATGCTTGGTGCCCGCCTGGCGGGACAGCAGAGGCGTTCCTGTTACTGGCTGGCCGGGGTCGAGATCGGAGCGGGGTTGATCACCCTTCTGCTCTTTGTCTACGTCTCTTCAAGTGGCTTCGCGGACAAGCGTTGGGGTGAGGCAACGACCGGGTCCCTCGTGAATCTCTGTATCTGGCTGCTCCTCCCGGCCACGATCTGCATCGGGGCGACCTTCCCTCTGGCGGTGCGCGTGTTGACCAGTGATCCGCGGGAAGCCGGTTGAACCGCAGGCCGGGTTTATTCATGGAATACGATCGGAGCCATCGTGGGAGCAGTAGTTGCGGGTTACCTTCTCGTTCCCAGTCTTGGGTACGGGGCGAGTTTCAAGTGGGCCATTGTGGCCAATCTCCTGCTGGGAGCCCTCCTCCTGGGTTTCATGAAGCCCCGCCCGGCGATTCCCGCGGCGGTGGCAGGGGTCCTGGTCCTCGCTACGGGGATCTTTTATCATCCGGGTCCACCCCTCGAACTGCTAACCCTTTCCCCGGGGGCCTCCCGGGCCGTGGATGGGAAGGCCCCGCGACTGATTCATCATGCGGTCGGGCATTCCGCCAGCGTGGCTGTCCTGGAGAGACAGGGTAGTTTCCTGATCCGCACCAACGGCCTGCCGGAGGCACAGGTTTTTCCGCGGGGAGGGGACAAGATAGCCTACACCAGTATCCGGTGGCTTCCGGCCCTGCCGGTGGTCCTACGTCCGGAGTCCAGATCCATGCTGGTGGTCGGTTTTGGTGGCGGGGCTCTCCTGGAAGCGGTGCCGCGTCCGATCGATTCGATTGATGTGGTGGAACTGGAGGCCGAAGTGATCCGGGCCAACAGACTCATCGCCGACCACAGGGCTATTGATCCTTTTCAGGATGAGCGCATCAAGGTGATCGTCAATGATGTGCGTGGAGCGCTGCGCCTCACGGACAAGCGCTACGACACAATCGTTTCCCAGCCCTCCCATCCTTGGACGGCGGGGGCCTCCCATCTTTACACCCGGGAGTTCCTTGAGCTGGCACGCGATCACCTTGGGAAGGAAGGAACTTTCGTGCAGTGGTTGGGGGCCCACTTCGTGGATGAGGACCTGCTGCGTTCGTTCTGTGCCACAATGCTGGCGGTCTTTCCCCACACCCAGCTCTACCTGATTGAGGACAATTTTCTCTTCGTGGGATCGGGAAAGTCCCTGGAGGATCCCTTTCTCCCAGGCGCGACGCCGCAGGGAGGACTCTTCCGGCTCAGTGATTATCCCAAGCTCGCCAACGCGGAGGACGTTCTCGCCAGGTTACAGCTGGACGAAGCTGGCTGTCGTCGTCTTGCGGCGGGGCACCCGCTGATCACGGACAATCATAACCTGATGGCGATCCGCCAGAAGCTGAATGGGAAACGGGAGGGAGCGATGAATGGGCGGGGGAGGCTCCGGGAGGTTCTGAGCCCCCTGCATTTCCTCAACCAGGAGTCGCCGAAACTGATCGGTGAGATAACGGGAGGCCCGGTTGATCGTGGCTATCTCAACCGCCTGTTACAGGGGAGCGCCCGGCACATCGATCTCAACAGTTATTACGCAAGTCATTCCTCTGGGAACGAACAGCTCTTCGCCCGGGCAGTGGCGGTGCAGGGGCGGGATCCGCAGCAGGCCATCGCGTGGCTGCGGGAGATCCTGAGACCGGGCAATGACGGGAATGAGGTCCGGGCCGTCATCCAGGCCCGGGCCCGGGCACTGGACGTCAAGCTCCGCCTCGCCTCAGGTCGACGGGGCTGGAAGGCGCGCGGCCGGGGGGTGGGTCCCCGGGAGATGGCTGAACTTCTTGCCGAGGATGCAGAACTGGCAGGCGAGTTTGGGGAACTCAGCAGCCGACAGCGGTCCCTCCTGGAAGCAGAGCACTGGATGCTGACCGGGCAGTTACAGCGCGCCCGGGAGCTTTCCCCGGAAGCCTACCTGCTGGAGGATCACCGCGATCCTCTTTATGTTACGGCCGCCGAGATACGCCTCCGCTGCCTGCTGGATGTGGCCGGAAAGTCAGTCACGGAACAGGAGAGGGATGTTCGCAAGGCGGCCGACCTCCTTGATCACCTGCTTTCAATCACCCTCGTGAGCCATTTGAGCAATTTAACCCTGGCGACCCAGCGGATTCAGCTGGCACATCGGCTCGCAGACAGCGATTACCTGTGTGCGATGGGGTGGATCATGGCACGCCGCCTGGCCACTGTGCCTGCGAGGGCCGAGCAGATGAAGGATCTCTACCGGGCTCCGCTGGGAACGATCCTGAAGCCCTATGCCAGGCGTGATCCGCAGGGACGGCTGCGCTTTTCGAGCGATGCCATTGGGAGGTGGTACCGCGAGGCGAGGAAGCAGATGGGAGATGGAATCTTCCCGGTGGAGTATCGCCGGAAGTAAAGGGTACGAGATACTGAAACCCGGGCCTGCCTACGCCAGGATTTCCTTTACAATCTTCCCGTGGACGTCGGTGAGGCGGAAGTCACGTCCCTTGAAGCGGAAGGTCAGGGCTTCGTGGTCGATCCCCAGGAGATGAAGGATGGTGGCCTGGAGGTCGTGCACGTGAACGGGATTCTCAGTCACGTTGTACCCAAATTCGCAGGTGCTGCCGTAAGTCATGCCGGGTTTTACTCCCCCGCCGGCCATCCACATTGAGAAGCAGGCTGGATGGTGATCGCGTCCAAAGTTCCGGTTGCGGGTCTGGGCGTAGGTGGTCCGGCCGAATTCTCCACCCCAGATGACGAGGGTGTCTTCAAGCATGCCGCGTTCCTTGAGGTCCTGGAGGAGGGCGGTGGTGGGACGGTCGACTGCATTGATCTTGCCCTTGATGGCATTGGTGATGCCGTCGTGGTGATCCCAACCGCGATCGTAGAGCTGGATGAAGCGCACACCCGCCTCGGCAAGGCGACGGGCGAGAAGGCAGTTGGCTGCGAAGGATGCCTTTCCGGGCTGGGCGCCGTAGCTCTCGAGGACGTTCTTTGGTTCCTGGGAGATATCCATCAGCCCGGGGACCGAGCCCTGCATGCGGTAGGCCAGTTGGAAGGCGTCGATACGGGCCTCGATCTCAGGGTCACCCGACTGCTGGTGCTTGAGCTGGTTGAGGGCGCTGATGCGGTCGATGGTCTTCCTGCGGTTTTCCTTCGACATGCCCTTCGGGTTGGAGAGGAAGAGGACGGGATCGCCGGAGGACTGGAACTTCACGCCCTGGTGCCTGCTGGGAAGAAATCCGTTATGCCAGTAGCGGGAGGGGACGGGCTGGCCACCACCAGAGAGAAGAACGACGAAGGCGGGCAGGTTCTCGTTGGCACTCCCCAGGCCGTAGCTGAGCCAGGAGCCCATGCTGGGCCGGCCCGAGAGCGGACTTCCGGTCTGGAGGAAGGTGACCGCCGGGTCGTGGTTGATGGGATCGGTGGTGGTACTCCGGATCAGGCAGATGTCGTCCGCAATCTCCGGCATGTGCTTGAAGAGGGTATTCATGTCCATGCCAGCCTGGCCGTGCCGGGCGAACTTGTGCTGGGAGGCCATCACGTTGATAGCGCCCTGTCCGCTCGTCATGGTGGTGAGGCGCTGGTCGCCACGCACCTCGGCAGGGAGCGGTTTGCCATCCCACTGGGCCAGTCCAGGCTTGGGATCGAAGGTTTCCAGCTGGGAAGGCCCACCCGACATGTGGAGATAGATGACACGCTTGGCCCTGGGGGTGAAATTGGGGAAGCCGGGCAATCCGGCGGCGGGAGCGGTGTTGCCGGAGGAGAAGAGCTGGGCGAGGGTGGCCGCACCGAGACCGCAGGAGGTGCGGGCGAGGAAGGTGCGGCGGGTGTGTGAATCCTGGTATTCGCTCATCGGTTACTCGCGGGTTATTGTTTCGTCGAGATTGAGGAGGATATTGCCCACCGCGGTCCAGGCCGCCAGTTCAATGGGATCGGCGCCTTCCGCAGGAGTGGATTTTCCATTGCTGATGAGTTGCGCGGCACGGTCGGGGTGGGCTCGAAACTCCTCCCGCTGCTCGGTGAGGGTGGCAGACAGGATCTTCAACTCGGCTTCCTGCGGGGGGCGGGAGGTGGAGAGGGTGAAGGCGAAGGTGAGGCGGTCCTGGTCGTTGTTGCCCCCTTCGGAGAGGATGCGCTGGCCGAACATGCGGGCAGCTTCCACGAAGGCGGGGTCATTCAGGGTGACGAGGGCCTGCAGCGGGGTGTTGGTGCGAGGGCGGTTGACGGAACAGAACTCGCGGCTGGGCGCATCGAAGATCTGGAAGGTGGGGTAGAGCATGGTACGGCGCCAGAAAGTGTAGAGTCCCCGTCGGTAAAGGGCCTCGCCGCTGCTCTCCTTCCATCCCTTGCCGATGCTGCTGAGGTAGTTTGCGGGTTGGTAGGGGAAGACGCTCGGTCCCCCGAGGGAGGGATTAAGGAGTCCGCTGATGGAGAGCGCGCCATCGCGGACTTCCTCGGCCGAGAGACGAAAGCGGGGGGCGCGGGAGAGGAGCCGGTTGCCGGGGTCGCTGGCCCGGTAGCGCTGACGGTTGACCGACGATTGCCGGTAGGTGGCGGACGTGAGCATGAGACGCTGGAGGCGCTTGACGTCCCAGCCATGCTCGACGAAGTCGGCGGCCAGCCAGTCCAGCAACGCGGGATGGCTCGGGCGTTCCCCCTGGGTGCCCAAGTCCCCGAGGGTTTTCACCAGTCCGGTACCGAACAACTGCTTCCAGAGGCGGTTGACCATCACCCGGGACACGAGGGGGTGGCTGGGGTCGGTGAGCCAGTAGGCCAGTCCCAGGCGGTTGCGGGGCTGGTCAGCGGGCAGGCGGGGGAAGATGGCGGGGACATCCGGTTCGACCTCTTCGCCTGGTTGGCGGAAATCTCCCCGCATCAGGACGTGGGCCGGTTTACGCTTCTTCATCTCGACCATCACCATGGTGGTGGGAAGGGACTTGCCGGTCTGGTCGAGTTCCTTCCGGGTTTCCGCAATCCCGGACTCCAGTTTGCGGAAGAGGTCACGCGACCCCGCGTGCACATAGTTGATGAAGTAGGAGAAGAGCTTCTTCTGTTCGCCTTCTGTTCGTTCCTTCCCGGGCTTGGCGGCGAGGGCCATGATGTCCGCGGGAGCCGGGTTCCATTCCCCGTCGATCTTGTATTTGGTGCCGAGATAGAATCCCACTGCGGCCTGCTCGTTGGCATCAAGAGCGCGGTCGTAGACGAGGACTTCAGCGAAGTCGGCGGCCGTTTTTTCTGCACCCGCATTATTGGCCCCGATGGTGATGGCCTTGTTCTGGAAGCCGGAAAGGCCCACCCCGCCTCCGCCGCCGTCCTTGCCATTGAGGCGGAAACGGGTGTCGTTGTTCGAACCCTGCTGGGTGATGATGGCCACCACCGGAACCGCACGCTTGAGATCCGCGCTGCCCACCATGTCAGCGCCGTAGCCATTGAAGCTGAATTTGTTCTTGTCGGTCTTCCAGAAGGCGCGGCGTTTGCCCTGGGACTCGTCGCCCCACATGAGAGCCATCTGGTGATTGGCAAGCTCATTGAACTGGAGGACAAGCGCCATGGTGAAGTCGCCTCCAAGATGTCCGGCCCCGGATTCGGTGCGAAGGAAGTCCTTCTTGCCATCGAGGCGGATGGCGGGATGGCCGTTGAGAGCCCGGCCGAATTGCTTGGGCTGGCCAGTGGCCACCGCGGTGCGCTTGTTTCCGGAAAGGTCCGGCCACTCCTTTACAAATCCGCCCGGTGCGTCGAAGGAGCCCGCGTCGAGGTGAAGCTGCAGGCCGTTCTTGACGGGTAGCACTCCGGTTTTGGGCAGGGCCAGGGAGGTGAGCCACTCCTTGAGGGCTGGGGCGAGGTCGCCTCCGGGATCGGTGAATTCCGGGCGCTCACGGGCATCCTTAAGTTCCGCGGTTCTGGCTTCGAGGCGTGATTGCTGGTCCTTTCGCTTCTGCTGATGGGTTCCGGGGCTGACCTTGAGGAGCGGGGGAAGGGGCTTGTTGTGGTAGCCGCTCCGGCCTCCGGCCCCGATCTCGCCGTCCACGCTGTTGAAGAAGGCGTAGAGTTGGTAGTACTCCTTCTGCGAGATGGGATCATACTTGTGGTCGTGGCACTGGGCGCAACCCACCGTGAGACCGAGGAAGACCTGGCCGGTGGTGTTGGCGCGGTCCACCGCATAGGTAACGTAGAATTCATCGGGATCAGCCCCTCCTTCCTCGTTGAAGGTTACGCAACGGTTGAAACCGGAAGCGACCCGGGTGGTGTCGTCGGCGTCGGGGAGAAGGTCCCCGGCCATGTTCTCCACGATAAAGCGATCAAAGGGCTTATTCCGGTTGAAGGATTCGATGACGTAGTCCCGGTAGAGCCACATGTCGCGCACGGAGTCGTTGTGGTAGCCGTTGGTGTCGCCGTAGCGGGCGAGGTCGAGCCAGTCCTGGGCCATGCGTTCGCCGTAGTGCGGGGAATCGATCATGGCCTCGATGAGGCGGGCGAACTGTTCTTCGTCATTGCCGGTTGAATGCCGGGTCAGTTCCGCGGGCGAAGGAGGAAGTCCACGGAGGTCGAGGGAGACACGCCGCACCAGGTTTCGGCGACTGGCCTCGGGGGAGGGTTTCATCTGTTGTTCTTCCAGCCGGGCGAGGATAAAGTTGTCGATTGGATTGCGGGGCCAATCCCCATCCTTGACCTGTGGCACCGCGGGTTTCTCGACGGGGAGGAAGGACCAGTGTTTTTCGTAGTGCGCCCCTGCCTTGATCCACCCAGCGAGTTTTTCCCTGGCCCCGTCACTGAGGCGTTTGCGGAAGTCCGGGGGGGGCATCATCTCATCGGGATCCTTGGAGAAGATCCGGCGGACCAGTTCGCTCTCCTCAAGGTCGCCGGGCACGATGGCACGGGCACCCGACTCCAATTCACTGGTTGCCACCTCGCGCAGGTCAAAGCGTAATCCACTCTTGCGGGTCTTGGCGTCCGGTCCGTGGCAGGCATAGCAGTGATTAGCCAGGAGGGGCTGGATCTCCCTGCTGAAATCTGATGCACCCGCATCAGCGGAAAGCATCAGGCAGGCCCATGCAAGGGGGAGGAGGCATGCTGTCCGGTATGCAGGCATGCACGATCCTACCGCGGGCCTCGGGTGGGAAAAGAGAAATCCGGGGGGTTGGATCGGGTGATGAATGTATGAGGGTGGGCGGAAACACCCCGGATTACTTTGATTGCGGGCGCCGGTGCTTGTCGAACCACTGGTAGAGTTCCGGGGTGGCGTAGGCTGCGGACCAGCTGTTGTGGCCCACATGCTGGAGGGTGGTGAACCGAATCTTTTTTCCACCGGCCTTGTGGATGGCTTCCACCATCTCGGCGGAATGCCGATAAAGCACTGCTTTGTCCTCGGTGCCGTGGAATACCCAGATGGGAACGTCGACAAGTTTGGCGGCGTCCTCCGGGTTGCCCCGTCCGCAGATGGGTGAAACTGCGGCAAAGCGATCCGGATGACTGGCGGCCATTTTCCAGCTACCATATCCCCCCATGCTGAGGCCGGTGAGGTAGATGCGCGAGCGATCGACCGGGAACTTTTCGCTGATGTGGTCGAGGAGCCTGATGACACCGCTTTGCTGGTCGTCGTCGGTCCAGCGACTCGCGGCCGGACACTGTGGGGAAATGACAATGTAAGGGAGGGAGTCGCCGCGCTTGGCCATACGGGGCGGTCCCCACTTGGCCACGATGCTGAGGGGACCCCGGCTCTCACCGCGCCCGTGAAGAAAGAGAATAACCGGCCACTTTTTGTCCGAGGCGGAGTCGTATTCCCTGGGAAGGTAGAAGAGGTAGGGAAGGGTTTGTTTGTCGGAGACCTTATGAGTGAGTTCGACCTGCACACCCGGAGCCGGTTGCCCGGCACAAAGGGTAATGCAGGAGAGCAGGACGGCAGCGAAGCTGATTGTGATGAATCGGCGCATGGTTTGTCAGGTAAGGGTGGAGAATACGAACTCGATTCTTCCCGGTTGTCAGTCTGAAAAGAACAATGACCTTGCTTATCCTGTGATTGTGCGTATACACCCGGACGTCCGGCCTGTGCGTCGGCAACCGAATCCCTAGTATCGGTTCGGTCCCTTTTCCGATCTCCTGTCGATGAGAGAATGGTTCTGGGTTCCTGCTAATACCCCCTCATCGAGATTTGCCCAGGCACCGCTCCGGAAGCCGGGCTCCAGACCGAAATGAATCCAACCTCGTTTGAGGCGTTGCAACTTTCTGCGCCCATCCAGCGCGCTCTTCGCGAGCGCAATTATCAATCCCTCACGCCCATCCAGGCCCAGGCTATTCCGCCTTTGCTCGAGGGAAGGGATCTTCTCGGCTGTGCTCAAACGGGAACGGGGAAGACCGCGGCATTCTCCCTGCCTATCCTGAACGTGTTGTACGAAGACCCGCAGAATATCCGTGCCCGGACTGCCCGCGTTCTCGTACTCACCCCCACCCGGGAACTCGCCAGTCAGGTCGGGGAGAGTCTGCGAACCTACGGCAAGCACCTGGATATTTATCACGCTCTGGTTTACGGGGGAGTGGGCCAGGGACCTCAGGTGAGCGCCATGAGGAGAGGTGTTGATATTCTGGTGGCCTGCCCCGGGCGCCTGCTGGACCTCGTTGAGCAGGGCCACATTGATCTCTCCGATGTTGAATTCTTCGTTCTCGATGAGGTCGATCGTATGTTGGACATGGGATTTCAGCGTGATGTGACCCGCATTGTGGATCTCCTGCCGCAGGAACGCCAATCGCTCTTCTTTTCGGCGACTCTTGCCAAGCCGATTGTCAATCTCGCCCGGACCATCCTGTGCGATCCGGTGACCATTACGATCGAACCGGAGAAGACCACTGCTGAAGATGTGCAGCAGGAAATCTGCTTCATCGAGCGCGCAGATAAGCGTTCTCTGCTCGTTCAGCGATTGAAAGCGCAGGGGGATGGAGAACTGGCGATTGTCTTTTCACGGACCAAGCATGGATCAGACAAGCTGGCGCGCCATTTGAATAAAGCCGGTATCAAGGCAGAAGCCATTCACGGGAATCGTTCGCAGGCGCAACGGGACCGGACCCTGAATCGATTTCGCAAGGGGAGCGTGCCTGTGCTGGTGGCCACTGACGTTGCGGCCCGTGGTGTTGATGTGAAGGATGTTACCCTCGTAGTGAACTTCGATCTTCCCAACGAACCGGAAGCCTACATACATCGTATCGGAAGAACTGGCCGGGCCGGAGCGATGGGGAATGCCGTCTCATTCTGCTCTCCGGAAGAACGCGAGTTCCTGCGCGATATCGAGAAACTGATCCAGCAGACCATCCCGGTGTCGGATGATCACGCCTGGCATTTACCGGTCCTTGCGGAACGCCATGCCAGCGGGCGGGGTGCCAGTGGGAATCGAAGGGTGGCGAAGAAATCCGTTCGTGGAAATCGTCGTCCGCAGAGGCGATATCGCAATCGTCGCCGAGGGGGTTCACGTCGCCCGGCAAAGGCCTGAATTTCAGGATGAGACCGGAGTGCGTCTGCCTTATCGGGGCAAACGCTATCCTTCGAACCCGAGTTCAACCCGTCCCCCGGCATCGAAGCTGAGGGGAAGGGGATCGGGTTCCACTTCGCAGCGGGGATGCTTCGCCAGGGTGACGGCCAGGTCGGCGCTTACGTAGAGGGTCTCAAGGTGCAGGGTATTGGGGATGAAGATCCAGCCCTCCTCCCCGTAACGCTCGCGCATGCGGCTCACCACCTCCTGTTCGTCGCGGAGAGTGCAGGGAATGGCCATGCGGCGCATGTCGCCGGTGGTGAAGACATTGGTGAAGGTCTTTTCCTCGTCGATTGAGTCGCGCAGGCGCCTGGTGATGAAGTCGGCCAGACCTACTCCGATGGCATTCCCGCGGGTCGCTTCCGAAAGGGAGAGGGCTGCAATGGCGGTGATGCGGGGTCGGGCAAGGTCCTCGTAGCCATTCACCCCCCGGTAGCCGATGACGTTGGTGTCCATGCCCGTGCCGCTGAAGGTCTTGCCGATCTCCTTCACCACCAGGACATTGATGTCGTCGACGGGAAGGGTGGGGAAGTAGGCGCGGTGGCGCTCCAGCAGGGAAGGTTCCTTTTCGAGGATGTCCCCGGGGTGGACGGCATGAAGCTCCGCAGTCCGGTCGAAGCCGTCCTCCAGGAGGGCGAGGCCAGCGAAAATCTTCCCTGATTCGATGACACACCGGCCCATTTCCAGGAGCATGTTCTTCATGACGGGAGTGGGGGAGGAGTGGAAGGTTTCCGCTGATTTGATCTTCCCCATTCCGACCACCATCATCTTGGTCAGGCCGCTCTGGACAGGGCCGGAGAAGCAGGTGTGTAACTTGATGCGGTTGAGGACAAGGACGCCAGCAGCCTCAAAACAGTGCCGATCCATCCAGACTTCCCCCGTGGCCACATCTCCTACCCTGACCACGTCCATGCTGGACCGGATCTCCATTCCGGTGGCCTCCTCGGTGAGACCGAGTGACTCGACCATGACTTGCTGTCCCTCTGCGGTCGCTCCGTTGTGAGATCCCATGCAGGGAGTCAGGAAGGGGGTGGCGCCATGCTGGCGCAGCCAGTCCCCGGCCGCGCGCGTGATAGCTGCAATGTTGTCGATGCCACGGCTTCCCGCCGTGATGGCAACCTCCCCCCGGGGCGGCCTCGTCCCGAGTGCATCCAATTGCCGATGGACCTCGGTCTCCACATCAGCAAGCGGGTTGGAGACGAGGTGCTGGTGGACGCGGTGGACCTGCATGAGCTGTCTTGAACGGTGGCGGAGTGTGGCAGGAGGCCCTCGCAGGGTGAAGGCTTGAATTGCCCTGCCCATCGACATGTCTCCCACAATGCGATGGGATCGGATCCAGTTTCCAGGTGGTGGAATTCCTCGCCAGACACGGATTTTCATTCCAGAATTTCATGGTGATGCGTTTGGTGCTCGCCATCCTGGTTCTCGGGTCGCTGGCCCCGGGTGCCTCTGCCCTGCAGAAGCCAAACGTCCTGTTCATTGCGGTTGACGATCTGAATGACTGGGTTGGATGCCTTGGTGGGCACCCACAGGCGAGGACGCCGCATATCGATGCGCTTGCAGAAGGAGGAGTGCTTTTTGAGCAGGCCCACTGTGCGGCTCCCTTGTGCAGTCCCTCCCGAACGGCGCTCATGATGGGTTTACGCCCGTCGACTACCGGGATCTACGGCAACCTGAACTGGTTTCGCGATCTGCCGCACTACCGGGAGTGGGTGACCTTGCCACAATACTTCCGTGGTCATGGTTACCTGGCCTGGGGTGGGGGTAAGCTGTATCACCAGCCACACGGAAAATTTTCCGATCCCGTTTCCTGGGACAAGCAATACAGTACCCGGATGGGGACTCCGCGTCCGCCTGTGAATGAGCGTTACGGCCACGGGTTGAAGGAGAAATTCTCCAATCCCATCCTTGCCCGCCTGATCGACTGGGCTCCGATTGATCAGTCTGTCGAGGAGACGGCGGACTGGAAGACGGTCGAAGGTGCAGCCCGTTTCCTGCAGCAGGACCACGAGAAGCCCTTCTTCCTGGGATGCGGAATCTACCTGCCGCATCTGCCATGGTACCTGCCCGGGGAATACTTCGAGATGCATCCTCTCGATGCGATCCAGTTGCCTTCCCATAAGTCCGGCGATTTCGAGGATATCCCGGAGGGGGGGCGGCGCATGGCAGCGAAAGCCGGAGAAATCATCCGGAGCAGCGGCAAGTGGAAGGAAGCGGTGCAGGGGTGCCTGGCGGCCGGTTCCTTTGCCGATGCCTGTGTCGGGCACGTCCTCAAGGCGTTGGAGAAAAGTCGTTACGGCGATAACACCATTGTCGTGCTGTGGGGAGACCACGGGTATGACGTCGGGGAAAAAAAATTCGCCAAGTCCGCGCTCTGGGAGCAGACCACCCGTACTCCCCTGATCATCAAGGTGCCCGCAAAACCGGGGGTCAATCCAAAGCCTGGTTCCTGCACGCGACCGGTGAGTCTGCTGGACCTTTACCCGACCCTTCTTGATTTATGCGGCCTGCCCCCGAATCCGAAGGTCGAGGGGCGCAGCATCGCTCCCCTGGTGCGTGATCCGCAGGCCGAGTGGCCCTATCCTGCGGTGATCACTCACTCGCCCCACTGGCATGGTCCAAACCATGCGGTCCGCTCCGAGCACTTTCACTACATTCAATACAGCAAGGGCGGGGAAGAACTCTACGATGTGACCAAGGATCCGAAGCAGTGGCGCAATCTCGCCAGTGATCCCAAGCACCTCGCAACCAAGAACGAATTGAAGAAATGGCTCCCGGTGAGGAATGCGCCCCACTTTCGAGCGAAGTGAGCCGGAGGGGGCCGCATCCGGCTTGGCGTTTGACTGGGGACCTCCGCGGCGTAGCCTGCTGATATGGAGTTGTCGTCCCGTCCGGCTTCAATCGGTGCCCTCTACTTCCTCGTTGGCCTGCTATCCGGGGACCTGTGTGCACAGACCGGCCTGGATGAACTGGAGGCGAAGGCCAAGGAGTCCAGGATTCGTCTCCAGACCGGTCCTGCCCGCTGGACGGTCCGGGCCACCACTCCTGCGGGAGCGAAGTTCGGGGTACGGGTGGTGAGCGCCCCTCCGAACTTTGAGGCGCGTATTCTCCTGAAGCCGGATTCAAACAAGCCGGAGCCCTTTGCGCGGATCGTGGCGCATTCGGGGAAGTGGGCGGTGGAGGAGTTCGGGGGACGGAAGGGAATCTATCGCCCCTGGGAAGCTCCATTCTCCTACGAGGTGGTGGCTCTCCTTCTGAGTGAAGCCTGGCCACCGCCCTACACGCGTGGCAAAGACCACACCCTGCGGGGGAAAAGAGGAGAAACCCTTCTGGTGCGGGCTCCGCTTTCCGCTGCCCAACGCACCCTGGCGGAGTCCTTCCTCGCGGAATCCGGGACAACGGCGGTTGAGCCTGGGAGCGAGTTGGCGCGGAATCTCGCTGCGATCCGGACGCGGCTCACGGAGGGGAATCATTTGCGGGTGGATCTGGAGACCGGCCTGATGGAGCACCTCGTCCTGGCAAACCTGGAACTGGAATACACCCGGGTGGAGTGGCTTGACGAGCTGCCGGAGATTCCGATCCTTAATACCTATCCTGATTTCAGTGCGCCGCTCCCCGGTGATCGTGACGGTCTCATCATGATTGGTCGGGCGGGGGCCTGGCGACCGGGCTATCCCGCATTGGACTCGGGAGGGCAGCTTCTCAACCTGGACACCGGTAAGGTGGTCCGGATTCCCTTTGCCGGATCCTCCTGCATGCCCGGTTGCTTTTCCGACGAGCGAAGCAAGGTGGTGGTGACCTCGCGGGAGAACGATGGATCGGGCGTGGGGCTTTACCTGGTCGACCTGGGGAAGGGGAAGCAGATGCGGCTGGGGGGAGAGACTTTTGCAGGGGGATTCTGTGACTATCCGGTAATTTCTCCGGATGGCACGCGCCTGGCGGTGACCTTTTCCCGTAAGCGCTTGATCCGCCGGATCTACCTGCTCACGCCCGAGGATGAAAAACCCCAGCCACTGGGCAAGGCGCAGGACATCCGGGGCCTGTCGTGGGTGGGTGATGGTAGTGCGCTCGTTGCCCTGGTGGCTGATGCTCGGCCGGAGAAGGCAAGGAGTGGATCGGGCTTCCGGATCGTGCGATTCGGACTGGACGGGGAGGAGACCGAGATTCGGGGGAACGTGGGTGAATTCGCTACCGTAGCAGGGAAAGAGTCGGAGCGCATCCTCTACCAGGACCGGGACAAGCTCTGGTACACATGCAATCTTGAGGGGAAAGAGGTCGCGAGGGTTGGCAATGGACTGGGAGGGCTCACCTTCCCGGCGGTCAATCCGGACGGAACGCATGCCGTGATGCTCGAACACGATGCGCAGGAGCGGAGCTGGCCGGTGGTGGTGGACCTGGTGAGCGGAAAGAAGTTTCCGGTCAAGGTTGAGCGGGGGCGGTGGCTCTTGCCGGCCTGGAGGTGACCTAGGCGATCACATCGAGAACCGGCGTGCCGCTGGAGATGGGAACGGGTCGGTCCTGGAGATCGTGGATCATGGCTGCGGGATCAATGCCGAGAAGCTGATAGATGGTAGCGGTGAGATCCTCCGGGGTGACAGGGTTTTCCTCGGGTGCACTGGCGGTCTTGTCGGACTTGCCGTAGATAAATCCCTTCTTCACGCCACCCCCGGCGAGGAGGACCGAGTAGCACTTGGGCCAGTGGTCGCGGCTCACGTTCTTGTTGATCTTGGGGGTGCGTCCGAATTCGCCCATCCAGATCACGAGAGTTTCGTCGAGCATGCCACGTTGATCGAGGTCCTCAAGCAAGGTTGGCAGGGTCTGGTCCGTGATCGGGAGATGATAGCCTTCCACGATGGGATACATGCGGGTGTTATCGAACCCGTGGGTGTCCCATCCCCCGTCGTTGATGCGGCGCCCGCCGATGCTGCGGGCAAAGTAGACGGTGGTGAATTTTACGCCGCTTTCAGCGAGACGACGGGCG
The DNA here is from genome assembly GCA_022448985.1 of Roseibacillus sp. Classification (GTDB taxonomy): domain Bacteria; phylum Verrucomicrobiota; class Verrucomicrobiia; order Verrucomicrobiales; family Akkermansiaceae; genus Roseibacillus_B. Next base: position 37,327 of record JAKVCR010000047.1, on the reverse strand, counting down.
AGGAGGCATCCCTGTCCGTAGGTGGAGCGACCGTAGCGGTCACGCAACCAGGCCGGTTCCTGGCTGAGGTCGAAGGCATTGCGGGCTCGTTCGGAGTTGAGCATGCGGAGGGCTCTCTCGTAGTAGTGGTCCATCCCGCGGGCCTCAGCAGAGCGATCGAGGAGACGTGATTGTTGATCAATAAGCTTCTGCAGGCCACGTCGATGATGGAGGCGGTCGATATCCAGTCCGTGCGGCAGGCTGAGTTCCGGCAGGCGGAAGTCGGGCGAATTGGGATCGCGCGGGATAAAGAGTGGGTCGTGCTTCTTGCCGAGGAAACTGGCGTGTTGTCCCGGAGTCTTGGATCCATCGGCGACCACGTGCGGATAGCTCACGAAGGTCGGCAGCTCGGCCACCGTTCCGGGAGCGAGGTGATCCACCACCGAGCCGTAGGCGGGGTAAAGATCGGGCAGGTCGCGCAGACGCTGGTCATCACTCGGGGGGCTGTGGCCGGTGAGGGCGTAGTAGCCCGCCGAGTTATGATTGTTCATGGTATGATGGAGCGTGCGGATAACAGTGCAGCGATCCATCCACTTGGCGAGCCGGGGGAGGTGCTCGCAGATCTCGATATCGGGATTGCTGGTACGGATCTGCTTGTGTGGACTGCGATACTCCTTGGGCGCGTCCGGCTTCATGTCGAGAATGTCGATCTGGCTCGGACCGCCCCATTGAAAGAGGAAGATGACAGACTTGGCTTTGGGAGCGATCGGGATTGCCGGCCCGGTGCGCCCGGAGGCCTGCAGAATCTTCGGCATGGTGAGTCCGAGCAGGCCCATGCCACCCGCCTTGATCATGGTGCGGCGGGATGGCTCAGGGGAGAGGGAGCGGAAGCTGGCGCAGGAAGGGTTGATTGCTTGGTGAGGCTGGATGTTTGATGGAAAGTGGATCCTGGATGCCCGGATTCGGCCCCCGGGGTAACCAGCTAGTGCCTGAAAATGAATTCCTTTGAGTTCAGGAGAGCCCAGGTGATGTCCTGGAGAGCTTTCAATCTGGTCTCGCGGGAGGGATTGGCAAGGTGGGGGAGGAGGGTTTCCTGTTCCCTGGTGGAGGGGGTCCGCGTGATGGTGCTCCAGTAGAGCGTGGAGAGGATTTCCTCGTTGCTCAGCTCATCGTCCAGGAGCTGGTTGAGGCGATTGCCCTCCATTTCGAGGAGAGCGGAGAGAGTCTCCCCGCTCGTCATCTCAAAGACCTGGGCGAGGGAGATGTCGTTCAGGCGTTCGGCATCGGAATTGATGAGGCGGGGCGGTTTGCCGAAGAGGCGGAGGAATCGGTCGTCATGATGCGGGTTGCCGTCCAGGAAGGTGCCCTTGATCCCCGGGAGAGCAACTGCGCGCGTGATGTCCTTGTACTGCTTGAAGGATCCCGGTCGATCGAGGGATGTGTGGACAGCGTCGAGGAGGACCTCGGCGGGTAGACGCGGCATCAGGGCGCGGGAATAGTTGATACCGTCGTCCTCATTGGTGGCATTGGGTTCGCTGGAGAGCTGGTAGGTTCGCGAGGTGGCAATCCGCCGGATGAGGTGGCGCAGGTCGAATCCATGCTCGACGAAATCCTTTGCGAGGGCTTCCAGCAGGTCCGGGTGAGTGGACGGATTGGTGGGGCGGAAGTCATCCACGGGGTCGACCAGGCCCCGGCCCATCAGGTTGGCCCAGACCCGGTTTGCCTGCACCATGGGGAAGAGGGAATTGTCCTTGGCGGTGATCCACTCGGCGAGTTGTTCAAAGCGGTCGCGCTGGTCGTCGAGGGCGGCGCTTCCGGCCCCGAGGAGGCGCGGTTGCGGTGGTTTCTTGGTGCGCGGATCCTTGAATTTCCGTTCCTTGACAAGCTGGACCTCCTGCTCGCCGATGAACTGGTTCTTGTCGTGTTTGTCGCGCCGCTTGTTCTCGATGATCTTGTAGTCGATGCCGTCGAAGAGGGCAGCAAACTGGTAATATTCGTCCTGGGTCCAGCGGTCGAAGGGATGGTTGTGGCACTTGGCGCAGCGCAGGCGGGCTCCCAGGAAGAGTTGGGCGGTGGCCTCCGAGCGATCGGTGGGATTGCGGAGTGACCGGTAGTAGTTGGCTGCCGGATTCTTGTAGGTACTGCCGCGGGCAGTGAGGAGGTCGCGGACAAACTGGTCGAGGCCCTTGCCCTGGGCAATGCTGTCGCGCATCCAGGCGTGGAACTTTTCCACCCCGGTGTGATCGAGAACTTTTTCCTCGTTGCGCAGGAGATCGGACCACTTGAGGGCCCAGAACTCGGCGTACTCGGGTCGTTGGAGCAGGTGGCTGACGAGTTTCTCCCGCTTGTCCGGGGCGGGGTCGGCCACGAAGGAGCGGGCCTCCTCCGCGGTGGGGAGTCGCCCGATAATGTCGAGGAAGACACGGCGGATGAAGGTGGGGTCGTCGCATAGACCGGAAGGATTCACGCGGAGACGGCGCAGCTTGGAGAAGACATGTTCGTCGATGTAGTTGGTGGGGACGGGATCGCTCCAGACGAAGCCGGGCCGGTCGGGAACGAGAGCCAGGCGGGCCGAGACGCGCCGGTCCTGATAGCGCACCAGCACGGTGGTCTCTCCCGGTTTCAGAAAGGTGACGGTTCCGCCCCGATCCACTTCGGCCACCAGGTTGGAGAGGGTGTAGACCGACCAGTAAGTGACATCGCGCTTTTCACCATTGGCAAAGGTTGCTTCCACCCTCAGCCGGATGTTGCGCTTCGGCTCGCTGAGGATAATGGATTCCGGGGTGACCACTAATGATTGCAGCTGAGTGGCGGTCTCACGATCGTCCTTCGCCCCCTGTTCAATCCAGCGGCGCAAAAGGGAGTATTCAGGGGAATCGGTGGTGAAACGCTGCTTGCCCTCGTGTTTCATCCCGAGGGTGGGCTTGCGGAGAATCCGGCTGGCAGCAGGAGTCTCGCTGTTTACCCGTCGACCACCCTTCATGAGGGCCTTGTGATCTTTCCGGGGATTCTCCCCCCAGAGGGAGAGTTTGAATGTTCCCCTGCCATCGCGGTGTCCGTGGCAACTGCCTGTATTGCAACCACCCCGGGAAAAGATGGGCATGATATCGTTCCGGAAGGAGACCTCGGGTTCCTCCGCGGATGCCAGTAAGCTCATGGGCAGGAGGATCCCAAGATACCGGTGGATCCTGAAGGGATACCTCATCTTCCTGAATAATCATGCCGGGGCCGCAGAGTTCCAAGTGCAAAGTTCCAGGATCCGCGCCCGTTTTGGGGAATGACATCCCAAGATGACCTGACTGGGAGCGGGGTATTGGGCAAGGATGGAGAAGTTCTTATTGAAACAGGGCGGGGGATCGATTCGTATGACGTCCAACCATTTATTTGTCACCATGCCTTTTTCCACTACTTTCAAAATTTCTCTGGCAGTTGTTTGTCTGGCAGGAACCGCTTCTGGCCAGCTCTGGACCGATCCCAAGGATTCCAAGCTTCCTCCCGACTTCCAGATCCAGGGGGAGTATTCCGGTAAGGGCATGGGAGCCCAGGTCATCGCCCTCGGGAAGGGTCGACTCCATGCCGTTGTCTATCCGGGGGGATTGCCGGGTGCGGGTTGGGACGGACAGAACAAGATCCTGCTTGATGGTGCTCTGGACGACGGCAAGGCGGTCTTTGTGCCGGCCGAGGGCGCAAGGAACTACATGGCCAGGGACGCTGCGAAGTTCAGTGCCACCAGAACCTTTCCCCCGAAGGGACACAAACCCTATAAGGGGGTGATCTCCAAGGGAGTATTTGCAGGTAAATCCGACAAGGGGGTGGCTTTCTCGCTCCAGCGGACCATCCGTAAGTCGCCTTCGCTCGGTGCGAAGCCCCCCGAGGGGGCGATTGTTCTTTTTGATGGAAGCAAGGAAAGCATGAAGAACTGGGCGGGAGGGCGCCTCGATGAAAAGACCGGACTGCTCAACACCGATGGCCGAGACATCCGGACCAAGCAGAAGTTTCTCAACTATATCATGCACGTGGAGTTCATGCTCCCCTTCAAGCCCGATGCGCGGGGGCAGGGGCGCGGGAACAGCGGTTTTTACCAGGTGGATCTCTACGAGATGCAGATCCTCGACTCCTTTGGATTGATGGGACTTAACAACGAGTGTGGAGGCATCTACCAGAAGGCGGATTCAAAGGTGAACATGTGTCTTCCTCCCCTGCAGTGGCAGGCCTACGATGTCGACTTCAATTCGGCGGTGATGAAGGATGGTAAGAAGGTCAGGAATGCAGTCCTTACCGCCCGACTCAATGGCGTCACCATTCACGAAAAACTCGAGATCAACGGGAAGACCGGGGGCTCCCGGGGGGAACCGGAAGGAACTCCCGGAGTTATCAAGCTGCAGGGGCATGGCAATCCTCTGCAGTTCCGCAATGTCTGGATCCTGCCAAAGGAGTGAAGTCTATGCCGGGTGACCGGTAGTCACTGATATTTGAGTCGGGGGAAAGGCTGTTAGCACACGAAATCAGGTCTTTTCGCCCTCATGAGTGGGTGGAGTGGGAGCCTGCCCGCCCCGGGCGGTGATTTTAAACTTCACCATAGAGCTTGCCCGCTGGGGCCGTATAGTGTCTGCAGATCCTGTCGTGATACCTCGCCTTCTCACAATCTTCCCGGTCCTGGTCCTGCTGTCCCAGCCGGTATCCGCGGATCCGATTTCGAGTGAGGATCTACAGTTCTTTGAGAACAAGATCCGACCTCTTCTGGCAGATCACTGCTACAAGTGTCACGCTGCTACAGCCAAGAAGCTAAAGGGGGGGCTGTTGCTCGACCGGAAGGCGGGCTGGGTGAAGGGTGGCGATAGTGGAGAGGTCCTCGTGCCCGGCAAACCGGAGGAGAGCCTTCTCATCAGGATGGTGGAGCGTGATCCGGATTACGAGGCGATGCCACCCAAGACTGCTCTCAGCAAGGGGCAGATCGAGGATCTGCGGGAGTGGGTGAAACGGGGGGCCCCCGATCCGCGTCGTGAGGCCATCGGAGAAACACCCAGGAGCGAGGATGACTTTGATCTCGCTGAACGCAGAAAATGGTGGTCGTTACAGCCGGTAGCTCAGGTTACGGTGCCGGAGGTAAAGTTGAAGGACTGGCCGACCAACGAAGTCGACCATTTTATCCTGACAGGACTTGAGAAACGCAACTGGGATCCCGCTCCGGGGGCATCGAAGGAACATCTCCTGCGTCGAGTTTCGTTGGTCCTGAGTGGTCTGGCCCCGACGGAGAATGAGCTGGAGGCCTTCCTGGCAGACAAGTCAGAGGGTGCTTACGAGAAGGCGGTGGACCGTCTTCTGGACTCCCCGCGCTTTGGCGAACGCTGGGCCCGGCACTGGATGGACGTGGTGCGCTTTGCGGAGACCAAGGCCTTTGAGGCTGACTACACCATGCCCTATGTGGATCGCTATCGCGACTACCTGATCCGTGCCTTCAACGACGATGTGGGGTATGATCAGTTTGTCCTGGAGGCCCTGGCGGGTGATCGGCTGGAGAAAGCGCGCCTGAACAAGGAAAGCGGGATCAACGAGTCGGTAATCGGCCCCGGCTATCTTTACCTCACCGACGGTCAGCACGGTCCTCCTGATATTCACGGCGATGAGGCCCGCATCTTTGATAGTATGATCAAGGTGTGCGGGGTGGCCTTCCAGGCCCTGACCGTTAATTGTGCGAAGTGCCACGATCACAAGTTCGATGCCATCACGGCGAGGGACTACTATTCATTCTACGGCATGCTCCGCAGTTCGCGATTGCACTATGCGAACATCGCTCCACCCAAAAAGAAGGCGGAAGTGGGCCTACGCCTGCGCCGGGCCAAGCAGGAGCTCATGGGAGAGGTCTTTCGGTCGGTGGAGAAGGAAGCGGAGGCGCTCGGCAAGGTGTTTCCGCTGATCGAGGAATTCGAGAAGGGCGTTCCCTTTGAGATCCTGCAACAGAAGTTGAACCTTCCCCTCAAGAAGGGCGAGAAACAGGAGGTGCGCCTTGCGGCCTTCGTGAAGGAGTGCGAGGGAGGGCTCAAGGCCCTGGCAGCTGAGGAGGGCGTTGATGCCGACCTGCTCCTGAAGTGGTTTCGCTGGAAGCACGACAGGAATGTCCTGCCGGTTCTGGCCGGATTGAAGGCTGTTTTAAACGGCAAGCCTGCGGCGGAGGTGGAGGCTGCATCCGCGCGGATGGAAACTTCACAGGAGAAGTACCAATTCGGGTTGCAGTCCGGTTCGTTTGGCGAGTGGATTGCGAGTGGCCCCGGATTTGTCACCGCCGACACGGATGGATTCCTGCCTTCCCGGAGCGGAGACCAGGTCCTTCGCGGAACAATCGGAACGGGGGTGGCCACCGGGATGCTGTCGTCGCGCCTGGATGGGGTGCTCCGTTCACCGGACTTTATCCTGGATGGGGGGACGGTGGATCTCTGGGTGCGCGGACGTCATGCCATTGTTCGCCTTGTAGTCCGCAACTACGAGTTGACGGGCAAGGGGCCGACCACAGGTGGCCTGCGGGCGGGAGTCAACTCCGACACCTGGAAGAAGATCAGCTTCCGCACTCACCTGTGGAAGGGGGAGCCGGCCTTTCTTGAGATCCAGCACCAGGGATCGGGAATGGAATGCTTGGGACGAAACGGTCGTCCACCCGCACCAGCAGAAGATGCCTGGGTGGCAGTGGCTGCCGGCAAGCTGCCGCAAGGGGGCAAGGTCTGGAACGCCCCGGCGCGGAGCGAAGACCGCGGGAAGGCAGTGGCGCTCACTATCGCGGGTCTTGGGGAGGCGGCCCGCAAGGGGATGATCGGTCCGGAGCAACGCGAAGTGCTGGGAGCACTCCTGCAGTCCGGGTTGATGCACCCCGACCTCGGGAAACATCCGGAGATCAAGGGCAAGCTGGAGCTGTTCCGCAAAATCGCGGAAGAACTGCCCCGGCCGATCTACGTGCGCAGCGTGGTTGACGGGGTAGCCACCGAGCAGCCCGTCTATGTGCGGGGAGACCACCGGAATGTCAGTGAGGATGCCAATCCCCGGCACTTTCTGGATGGGCGGGGGGGTGCACAGCTCGATGATGGGGGGAGCGGTCGTCTCGACTGGGCGAAGCAGGTGGCGAGCGCAGACAACCCGCTTACGGCCCGGGTGCGGGTGAACCGCATTTGGTCCCGTGTATTCGGTCGTGGGCTTCTGGCCTCGGTAGATGATTTCGGCAGGATGGGCGGCATACCGAGTCATCCGGAGTTGCTCGATTATCTTGCGCACTCTTTCGTGGAAAATGGGTGGTCGACGAAGAAACTGATTCGCAAACTGGTTCTCACCCGGACCTTTCAAATGAGCTCGATCCCGGGCCCGGGCATGCTCACTGCCGATCCGACGAATATTTATCTCCAGCGGATGCCGGTCGCTCGTATGGATGCGGAGGCCATCCGTGATCATATCCTTTCCTGCAGCGGGGAGCTGAAGCGTGACCAGATGTACGGTCCGAGCATTGCGGTGAATATCGACGATCAGCCCAACAGTCGCGCCAAGCCACGGAGCGGGCCACTGAATGGAGATGGGCGTCGCTCAGTCTATCTGGAGACGCGGCGTAATTTCCTTTCATCCTTTCTTCGTGTTTTCGACCTGCCCAACGCAACTGAGCCCATGGGCCAGCGCAATATTACCAACGTGCCTGCCCAGTCGCTGGCCCTGTTGAACGATCCCTTCGTTCACCAGCAGGCGCAAAGCTGGGCCCGGCGGGTCATGGCCGGGGGAGGAACGGTAGACGACCAGTTGAAGAAGGTGCATCGGCAGGCCTTCGGACGGGAAGCCACCGAGGCGGAATTGCAGTGGGGGCGCAGGGTCCTCCAGGAACTGGGGGGCGCCACCGAGGCGGCCTGGAAGGGTCTCTGTCATCTCATGATCAATCGAAAGGAATTCATTTATGTCTTCTAGGAACCGTTCTGAATTCGCAGGGTCGCTTACGCGTCGTCACTTCATGAACCGGGGGGCTCTCGGTTTCGGGAGCCTGGCCCTCGCTGGTGTTTTGCAGAAGGATCAGGTGTCCGCCACGCCGTGGGCGCCCAAGCCCACCCATTTCGCCCCGAGGGCGAAGAGCGTGATCTTCTTTTACATGGATGGAGGGGTCTCGCAGGTGGACAGTTTCGACCCCAAGCCGTTGCTGGCCAAGGAGAACGGGCAGCGCCCGAAGTTCAAGGTCGATGCCACGGTCTTCAACAATAACGGCAACATCCTCAAGAGTCCGTGGGAATTCAAACAGTATGGGGAAAGTGGCCTTCCCGTCAGTGATCTCTTCCCCCACATCGCGGCTCATGCCGATGAGTTGGCGGTGATCCGGTCGATGACCGCCTTTTCTCCGAATCACCCCAATGCCAACTACGCCCTTCACAGCGGACACGTCCTTTCGGGCCGCCCGAGTATGGGGGCATGGGCGTCCTATGGACTGGGTACCGAGGCTGAAGACCTGCCGAGTTACGTAGTTCTGCATGGGGGTCAGGTCCCCTCGGGCGGAATGCAGATGTTCGGGAGCGGGTTCCTTCCGGCCACTCACCAGCCCTCCACCTTCGCGACCGGAAAACCGGTGCTCTCCAACATCATCCCGCGCGAAAAGGAGCTCTCCTATCAGCGGAAGAAACTGCAGTTGCTGGGAGAGATCGATGGTTCCCTGGCTCAGGAATATGAACATGTGGAGGCAATCCAGTCGGCCATCCTGAACTATGAAATGGCGGCCCGGATGCAGCTAGCGGTTCCGGACGTGGCTGATATTTCGGGTGAGTCGGAAGCAACGAGGAAGGCTTACGGGCTGGAGGCCCGTTATAACAACACCCGGACCTACGGTGCGCAGTGCCTCATGGCGCGCCGGTTGGTGGAACGTGGAGTGCGCTTCGTGGAGTTGACGATCAATCCGGGCAATGGCGATCGCTGGGACCAGCACGGGGGTCTCCGGAACGGGCACACCAAGAACGCCCTTGCGGTGGACCAGCCGATCGGTGCTCTCATCAAGGATCTCAAGGGGCGTGGTCTGCTGGAATCTACTCTCCTGGTATTTACCGGGGAGTTCGGACGCACGCCGTTCGCACAGGGCCGTGACGGGCGTGACCACAACCCGCAGGGATTCAGTCTCTGGATGGCGGGTGGGGGCATCAAGGGAGGCACGACTTACGGGGCCACGGACGAATACGGCTACCGGGTGGTGGAGAACAAGCTGACGGTCCACGACCTGCACGCCAACATGCTCCACTGTCTCGGGATGGATCACAAGAAGCTGACCTATCGCTACGGGGGCCGGGATGTGCGCCTGACAGATGTCCACGGGGAGCTGGTGCCTGAGATTCTGACGTAATAAGGGGTGCGCCCCTACTTGTGGCTGGCACAGGAGGCCTGTGTAACTGACGATCCTGCCCAAGATGTCCACCAGAACACAAAGATGGCCGACCATGACCGGGCTGATCCTGGTCCTGGGCGTGGCTCTTGCCTGGGGAGCCGGATCCTGTCCAGCTGCGTCCAAGCCCAACATCCTCTTCATCCTGATTGATGACATGGGGTGGATGGACCTGGGGTGCCAGGGGAACAGGCATCTCCGGACACCGAACATCGACAGGTTTGCGACGGAAGGGATGCGCTTCACCGATGCCTATGCACCGGCGCCAGTCTGCTCTCCGACCCGTGCGGCCCTGATGACCGGACACTCGCCCGCCCGCCTGCACCTCACCAACCACCTTCCGCACCAGGACCGCTTCACGCCGGAGAAGTCGAAACTCCTTCCTGCCGAGATGCGGGATCATCTTCCGCTTGAGTCCACGACCATCGCGGAACGTCTCCGGGATGAGGCCGGCTATGCCACCGCCTTCATCGGGAAGTGGCATCTCTACAAGGGACGGGAGGAGAAATTTGCCGCCCAGTTTCAGGGGTTCGACATTAACATTGGCGGTTGTTCCTACGGGGGGCCGCCCACCTTTTTCGATCCTTACCGGATTCCCTTCCTGAAGGATCGCCGGAAGGGGGAGTATCTCCCGGACCGACTGGCGGATGAAACGATCACGTTCATGCGTCAGCAGGTGAAGGCGAAGAAGCCCTTTTACGTGGCCCTGTGGAATTACACGGTGCACTGGCCGATGGAGGCACCGGAGGAGTTCGTCGCGAAGTGGGCGGACAAGCCGAAGGCCGGGTATAATCACAAGGTCTACCCCGCCATGCTGGAGACCATGGACCTTGCCATCGCGCGCGTCCTGGCGGAATTGAAGAAACTGGAGATCGAGGAGGAGACGTTCGTGGTCTTCACTTCCGATAACGGACCCTTCGGGGGAGTGGGGGATGCCCGTCCCCTGCGAGGGGACAAGGGCCATCTCTACGAGGGTGGTATCCGGGTGCCGCTCATCGTGCGCTGGCCGGGCAAGGTGACCGCAGGCAAGGTGAGCGGGGAGCCCGTTATCCTGACGGACTTTTATCCGACCCTGCTGGAAGTGGCTGGGTTGAAAACCAGGGAGGAGTATCCGGGAGACGGAGAGAGCCTCCTTCCCCTTCTAACCGGGGAGGGGGCCATGAAGAGGGATGCGATTTTCTGGCATTATCCCAACTTTGCATTTCACCGGGACAACCGGCTGGGGAGTGCGGTGCGCATGGGGGATTACAAGCTGCTCGAGTTCTTCGAGGACGATGTGGTGGAGCTTTACAACCTCCGGAAAGACCTTGGAGAGAGGAGCAACCTGGCCGGAAAGGATCCGGACAGGACCACCGCGATGAGGAAGCGACTGCGCCGCTGGCGGCAGGAGAGCGGGGCAAATATGCCGCGCCCCCGGAAGTGAGCAGATGCTGGTCCGGCGGGGAACATCCGGCCTCAGGGGCTGGAACCGGGTAATGGCGGAGGCATGGCGGATGGTCGGGCCTTCCTGCCGTTCAACATGGTCCCGATTATGGTGTAACGCACGAGGTAGCGGTAGGTGAGGAGGAGGAAGGCGAAGGTCACGAGGCAGACCAGGGTGAATTTTACCAGGCTGGGCAGGGCCAGGCCGGAGACGAAGGCCTGGAGGAGCATGATGAGGGGGAGGTGGGCCAGGTACATCCAGTAGGAGGCATCGGAGACGTAGCGGATGCGGTCGTTCTCGCGGGCGCAGAGCTGGCGGAAGACCCCGAGGCAACCAAGGATCATGAACCAGGCGTAGAGGGCGGCGCACAGGCTGAAGATGATGCGTGGTGTCCCGGACAGCCCCTCCTCGAAGAGGTGTGATCCATGGAGGAAAAGCGGGATCGCGAGCAGGAAGGAGACCGGCCACCAGCGGCCGAGCTTGTCCTCGAACTCCTGGCGTCCGAAGCAGACGGCACCGAAACCGAAGAAGATGGTGTAGTAGAAGAGCTTGGGAGGCCACGGAAGGATCCCCATGGCGGTGTCGGGACCGAAGGACTGCCGCATGAAGAACTGGGCGATGGCGGTCAGGGGAACAAGGACGAGGAGGCAGGTGGGCGCGGAGAGAAGCCATCCGGGGAGGGGAGGAATTTTCCAGGAAGTCACGAGCAGGGAAACGAGCGCAAAACCGGCCACCAGCATGAGGAGGTAGTAGAGGAACCAGAGGTGGGCGGAGAGGGGCATCATGGCGAGCCAGGTGTAGATCTCGACCAAGCCATCGGAAGAGGGGGGGGCTATCGCGACAGCTCCCTGTTTGACGAGGTAAGGCTCCAGTTTCTTCCGCCCCTCCATGACCTCCTCCCGGTTGAGCTCAATCCCGATGTCGCGGGCGACCATCTTGACGATGTCCCAGCTGTGCCTTGCGCTATCAAGGGGCCTTTCCCCCTTCGTCGAGAAGGCATTGACGTCGGCGCCGCTTTCCACAAGGGACCGGGTGATGTCATCCCGTCCGAGAAAGGCCGCGGAATGGAGCGGGGTGTATCCCTCGTCGTCACGGGCATTGGGGTCTGCTCCCCCGGCAAGGAGGATCTCGACACACTCGGGCTGGTTGGCCCAGGCCGAGACGGTCAGGGCAGGTTGTCCGTCGTTGTCCCGTGTGTCCGGGTCGGTTCCATTCTTGAGCTGGAGGCGGAGATTCTCAATGTCACCGCTCCTGATGGCAGCCCAGAATCCGGGCTCATTCCTGCTACTGGTGGTGGATTGGTTCCCATTGTCAACCTCAGCACGGGTGCTCTTGAGGTGTTCGCCAATCATCGAAGCGGCCCAGGTCAGGGGGATGAAGACCAGTCCGCCGATGACGAGGGGAAGGAGGATGCGCTGGACGCGGTGCAGGAGCAGTCTGCCGAGGCCTCTCCGCTTCCACAGCATGGTGGTGAAGTAGCCACTGATCAGGAAAAAGAGGGGCATGCGGAAGCCGTGGATGGCGTGATTGGCGGTCTCGTAGAGTTTGTGCTGATGCAGGTCCTGCGCGGGCCAGTAGGGGTTCGCAAAATAGGCGAGCAGCCCATGCATCACGATTCCGAGGAGCATGGCAGAAGCCCGCAGGGCATCGAGGTGGTGGTAGCGGGGAGCGCTGCTCACGGCGGCATCCTTTCCCGGGACGAAGCGGGAGAACAAGGATGGAGTAGTGAATCTTTTAAGGGATGGGTCGTTGCCGGGGTAGCGCGGGTGGGATAGAGGACTGGCATGACGAGACTCCTGCTTTTACTGGCACTGGGGTGGTCGGTTGGGGAACCACTGCCAGCGGCGGAAGAAGTTTATGTCCGGGAGAACAACCTGCCTTACCGGGATGAGAACTCACCGGGCTGGGATGCCTACATGAAGGAGCGTTGTGTCCTTGACCTCTACCGTCCGAAAGACCGGAAGGGATTCTCCACCGTGGTCTGGTTTCATGGTGGGGGGCTGCGGGGTGGAAAGAAGGACGTTCCCTCTCAGTTGCAGGGACAGGGAATCGCGGTGGTGGCGGTGAACTATCGGCTCTTTCCGAAGGTGAAGTGCCCGGCCTACATCGAGGATGCGGCCGCGGCGGTGGCGTGGACCTTCAGGAACATCGCGCGCTACGGGGGGGACGCGAAACGTATCCATGTGGCGGGACATTCAGCGGGGGGGTATCTCACCAGCATGGTGGGCCTGGACAAGAGTTACCTCGAGGTGCACGGGATTGATGCCGACCGAATCGCAACCCTCGTTCCCTTCAGCGGGCACACCATCACGCACTTCACCCCCCGGGAAGAGCGCGGCATTCCCGGGAAGCAGGCCGTGATCGACAGGTTTGCGCCGTTGTTTCACGTGCGGGCCGATGCTCCTCCCCTGGTGCTCATTACCGGGGACCGGGAGTTGGAGATGCTGGGCCGCTACGAGGAGAATGCCTACTTCTGGCGCATGATGCAGGTGGCTGGGCACCGGAAGACGAAGCTTCATGAACTGGAGGGCTTTGATCACGGGGGTATGGCGGCCCCGGCCTTCGGGATCCTGTTGAAGGTGCTGAAGGAGAGGTAGGGGGGCCGCTGCTAACTGCAGATCGTCGCCTCATTGGGCGATGGGCTCAAACTGAAGGCTATTTCTTGTCGGTCGGGGGAGAGACCGGTAGCGTTTCGCCTGTGAAGCTTACAAGTGTTCTGGTCGCGATCGGGGTTTGGGGTGTTGCTTTATCGGGAGCGAGGGGAGAGGAGAACTTTGAACTCCGGAAGGATGACGTGGTGGCCTTTGTGGGGGGCACGGACCTGATCAACCTGCAGAAGGGGGGGCGCCTGGAGGCGGCCCTGACCATGAAGTGGAAGTCGGTGGTCCCGCGTTTCCGTGATTTTGCCTGGGACGGAGACACGGTGTATCACCAGAGCGCGGAACGGGAGCGCTGGCGACAGGATGCCTTCGGGAACTGGGAGGCGCAGTTGAAGCGGGCGGGGGTCACGGTGGTGATCGCGCAGTTCGGGAAGATGGAGTCGCTGGACGGAGCGGACCGGGTGGACGAATTCACCAAGGCCTATGGGAGCTTTCTCGACAAGGTGGGCAAGGACCGGAGGGTGGTCCTTCTCGAACCCTCGCCGTTCCAGTGGGAAGGAGCGGCGGAACGGGCCGCTCTGGCGACCTATACCGGTGCCATTCGTGAGTTGGCGGCGGAGCGAAAGATTCCCTTTGTTGCTGGTGACGCGAAAGACGCGGCCGGGGCATTTATCCGGGGTTTGACCGGAGTCCGGGAACCGAAGGGGGCAGCTTACGAGTTGATGTGCGTCACGGCTGGTGAGAAGCATCGCCTCTGGGTAGAATACTGGAGACCGGCCAACTGGAAGTGCATCTTCGGGGATGACAGCCGGAGGATCTTTGCCAAGGCCTCGCATGGGTTGCCTTCGATCCAGGAAGAGTGGGGCACCTACCCGGCACTGATCGCGAAGGTGGAGGAGGCTATTTTCGCGGGGAAGCCCTGGAACCCGCCCGCACCACCTGAGTTGACGGGGTCAAAGGAGGCGGGGGTGGAAAAGGAACTGGGCAGCTTTGAGGTCCTGGAAGGATTCGAGGTGAACCTCTTTGCCGATGAATCCCACGGGGTGCGCAACCCGCTTTCGGTGCGCTGGGATGCGAGTGGCCGGATGTACGTGGCCTGCTCGGATGTCTACCCGCAGGTTGAAGCCGGGGTCAGGGGCTACGACCGGGTCATTGCGTTGCGTGATACCGACAACGATGGCCGGGCGGATGAGTCGAAGGTGTTTGCAGAAGGCCTGCTGATCCCGACGGGGATGGAAGTGGGGCCGGACCGGGTTTATATCGGGCAGGGTCCGGAGTTGCTGACTCTCCGTGATACCAATGGGGATGGCGTGGCGGACGAGCGCACGGTGCTGCTGACCGGATTCGGGAATGGGGACTCGCACCAGACGAGCAACTCCTTCGTCTGGAGCCCGGGGGGAGAGCTCTGGTGGTGCCAGGGGGACGGGATCGAGTCCCGGGTGGAAACACCCTTCGGGGTCTCCTCGCTTTTCCAGGCCGGGGTCTATCGCCTGCGACCCAACGAATTGCGGCTCGATCCTCTCCTTGATGATTTCATGGGCCCCGGTAATCCATGGGGCATCGCGTTCGACGATTTCGGGCAGTCGTTCGTGATCGACGGGGCCGGTGGGGTCTCCTACCTCACCCCGGCCTCCATTCCGGCCAAGCGGCGGCTCCGTCTGCCGCGGATCGGTAATCCGGGAGGCTACTGCGGGATCGAATGCCTGGGGGCGGGAAACCTGCCGGACGGGATGCAGGGCCAGTTTGTCATCGGGGACTACAAGAAGAACCAGGTGAGTCGTTTCGAGACCCGGGAAGATGGGGCGGGTTTCAAGCTGGAATGGAAGAGTCCGCTCCTGCGCTCGAAGCACCGCAACTTCCGTCCCATTGACGTCAAGATGGGACCCGATGGTGCGATCTACGTGGTGGATTGGTACAACCCGATCACCTGCCACCAGGACGACTTTTACCGTCATCCCGAGCGAGACAAGACTCATGGACGGATCTGGCGGGTGACGCCGAAGAAGGGGGCGATCAAGCCGCCCGTCCTGGCAGGGGCCAGCGTGGAGAAATTACTTGAGGCGCTCAAGGCGCCGGAGCGTTGGACGCGGCTCAAGGCCAAGCAGGTTCTCGTCGACCACAAGGCGACTGTGGTGCGGGATGCGGTCCGGCAGTGGAGCGCGAACCTGCAGGGCCGGGAGAACGGACTGCATCTGCTCGAGGCAGTGAGTGCCCTGGAGTGGATAGAGCAACCGGACGCGCTTGTATTGAAGCGTGTGCTGGTGTCATCCGATCACCGGGCGCGGGCTTATGGGGCACGGGTGGCGGGACGCTGGAGTGATCGCCTGGAGGAAGCTCATGACCTGCTGGTGGCGGCGGCCCGCGATTCCCATCCGCTGGTAAGGATGGAAGCGGTCCTGGCGGCTGGGCAATCTCCGCAAGCCGAGGCCGTTCTCGTCTCGGCTGCGGCAGCGGAGTCGAAGCGTGATCGCTGGATCGAGTACGCCTTTTCGCAAGCGGTGCACCACAGTAAACGCCATTGGCTTCCGGCCCTGCGGGCGGGCAAGCTGGATTTTTCCGGGGCCCGGCGAGGGTTGGCTGCGGTGCTCGGTTCGTCGGGTTCGAAGGGGGTGCTGGAGGAGATCCGGACGCTGGTGCGTGGAGGGGAAGTGAAAGGAGAGGCGCGAGATGCCCTCGCGTTGACCCTGGTCGCAGTGGGCGAGGAGGAGGATCTGCGGACGGTTCTCAATGCAGACCAGCCCGGGGCGGGTCTCCTGCGAATGCTGAAGGACCGGGAGCGACCGAAATTTGACGTCATGCCTCCACTGGGGCGGGCCTTGTTGCATCCCGAGGTGGAGGGACGTATCGCGGCGGTCGAGCTTGCGGCGCACTGGAAGGTGAAGGAGCTCTATATGCCAGTCCTCAGGATCGCAGGTGATGTGAAGGGTGATGCGGGCTTGAGGGATGCTGCGTTGCGAGCCCTGGGTTCACTCGGCAGCAAGGACACCATCGGGATTCTCAAATCGGCGGTTGGAACTGGGGCAGACCTCCAACCGGCTGCGCTGGCGGCGATCCTGGAGCTGGATCCGGAGGAGGCTGCCCGGGGAGCGGCGGTGATTTTGCGTAAACTGGAGAATCCGCAGAAGATCGCTTCCATTCTCACCGATTTTGCCGGGAGAGAAGGGGCGCCTGTCATGTTGGCAAAGGAACTGGCCGCCAAGCGGCTCGATCCGGGACAGGCTGAACGGCTCCGACAGTCCTGGGTGGCCACCGGTTTCGTCGACCAGGAACTTGGGGCGACCCTGGACAGGATGGCGGGTCTGGATGCTGGCCCGGAATATGACGAGGAGCGGGTCAGGAAGCTGGTAGCGGCGGCCCGACGGGGGAACCGGGAGCGGGGAGCGGAGGTGTTCCTCTCATCTCAGGCTGGATGCGCGGCCTGTCACAAGGTGGGTAGAACGGGAGGCGTGATTGGACCGGATCTCAGTGCGGTGGGCAGTGGACTGCTGCCCGAGCGCATCGTGACCGAGGTGCTCTGGCCCCGGCTACAGGTGAAGGAGGGCTACGCCCTGAGCCGGATCATCACCAGGGACGGGGGTGTTCAGCAGGGCTATATCCAGGCCAGTCGTGATGAAGGGATCCTCCTCCTGCGCGACTTTGCCACCAATTCCCTGCACGAGATCGCGCGCAGCAGGATTGCAAAGCAGGAGGAAATCGGGAGCCTCATGCCCCCCACCGCGCAGGAGTTCCCGGAGAAGGACCTGGCGGATCTTTTTGCTTACCTCTTCTCGCTGAACGGGAAGCAGTAAGCGGCATTGCTGCAGGGAGTGGAGCGTTTCCCCCAGTGGAAAAGGCGGTTGAGCATGGATGTATCCTCAAGCCGGTCGACCGGGTTGGGGAGGTGATTTTCGAACGAAGGATCAGGAGAATCCACGGGTGCCACCCAGTTCGGGCTTGTCATGGGGTATCTCCCGGCGTAACGCCCGGGGACTCAACAAGGCGGAAATTGCGAGAATAATAGTCCCGTTTGGTCCGTCCTATCAAATATCGAAACCAATTCAGACAGTAATGAAGCTTCTAAAAAGAACAATGACGGGCCTGGCGATGGGCGCCTTGGTGATGAATGCGCAGGCGGCCGACAAGGTTGAGCTTGAAGGCGCCAAGGTGGGGGTGTGGACCATGGACTATGATGCCGCGGTCAAGCTGGCGGGTGAGAAGAAACTTCCCCTCATGCTCAACTTCACCGGCTCGGACTGGTGTGGCTGGTGCAAGTTGATGGACGAGAAGGTTTTTGCGGAGGAGGTCTGGAAGGCCTATGCGAAGGAAAATGTGCTGCTGGTGACCCTCGACTTTCCCCGGGACAAATCAATCGTTCCCGAGAAGTACGTGGAGCGTAATGAAAAGCTGCAAGAGCAGTTCGGGGTGCGGGGTTTTCCGACTTACGTCGTGCTCGATAACGATGGAAAGACCAAGCTCGGACAACTGGGTGCGGGAAGAGACAAGACGCCCTCGACCTTTATTGACGAGTTCAAGGGGGTGGCGCTGATGAGCGCCGGGTCCATCGAGGCCTTCCTGAAGGCCAACCCTGACAAGGCAGAGGCCTACAAGGCTGCCATTGCAGAATTACGGGATGCCGAGAAAAAACTCGAGGTTGCCAAGAAACCCCTCAATGACTGGTTGAAGACCAGGCCCAAGAGGACCGAGGAGAATACCAAGAAGTTCGAAGGGTTCAACAAGAGCATCGGGGAGGCGCAGAAGGGCGTCACAGAGGCGGAGGTTGCAGTAAGGGAGTTCCACTAGGATCCTGGTCGAATTTCGCGTTCCCTTCAATCGAGGGGCGTTGTTTACGGGGGAGACTTCGCCGGAGATTCCGGCGACGAGGTCTCCTCCGTTGCTGTGTTCCGGGGGGTGGTAACCCGGGTCCGTGGATGCCTGCATCGGAAAAGGCAGGGCTATCTTCAGGGAGGAGTGGATCCTCCCGGGTAGCATGGAAGGGTGATCAGTTCTGGGTCCCTGGTGAAATAAAGGGCTTTCCGAGTTCCGGTTCGTACGCCTTCATCACGTCTCGAATTGAACCACTCATGAAAACAACAGCTTCACTCTTTTCCATTATCCCTGCATCGATTGCTCTCTCGGCCCTGGCAGTTGTGCAGGCCGCCGATAACAACAAGGTCTGGACCGATCCCGCGAAGGCGGCCAAGGAAGATCCTGATTTCGTCATCCAGGGGGAATATGCCGCCAAGGGGGCGGGAGCCCAGGTGATTGCGCTGGGTAATGGCCACTTCCATGCGGTGCTGTATCCGGGGGGTCTTCCGGGTGCAGGTTGGGATGGCAAGGGCAAGAGCCTTCTGGATGGCAAACTCGATGGAGGGAAGGCTGGCTTCGTTGCAGCCTCGGGGAAGAAGCGCTACATGGCCGGAGGAGGAACGGAATTCAGTGCCACGCGCAAGTTCCCACCGGAAGGACACAAGGAATACAGCGGTGAGATTGCGGACGGTGTTTTCAATATAAAGGCCAAGAGTGGCAAGGGGATGGCTCTCAAGAAGGTGGATCGGAAGAGCCCGACCCTCGGCGCCAAGGCGCCCACGGGTGCGGTGGTCCTCTTTGACGGCAGTAATGTCGATCACTGGAAGAACGGCAGGATCACGGACGGGTTGCTGGGTGCGACCAACGCGATCAGTACGAAGCTTTTCCGGGACTGCACCATTCACGTGGAGTTTCGCACGCCTTACCGACCCCACTCACGCTCCCAGGGACGGGGCAACAGCGGAGTCTACTACCAGGGCCGCTGGGAGACCCAGGTTCTTGATTCCTTTGGCCTGGAAGGACTCATGAATGAGTGCGGGGGGATCTACTCCATCGCCGCTTCCAAATTGAACATGTGCCTGCCTCCCCTGAGCTGGCAGACCTACGATGTGGAATACACGCACGCGAAGTTTGATAAGGATGGCAAGCGGACAGCGTGGCCCCGCATGACAGTCAAGCTGAACGGGGTTACGGTTCACGATGATCAGGAGATGGGAAAAACCCATACCACGGCGGCTCCGGTGGGGGGCCCGCTCAAACCGGAACTCGGGGGGCCGATCTTCCTGCAGAATCACGGAAATCCGGTCGTTTACCGGAACATCTGGGTCCTGCCCAAGAAGTAAAGGACCCGGAAGTCCTACGGTTCGATCAGGATCTGGCAGCCGATAGCCCTGGTGACCGGGGTGGCGACCTTCCTTCCTGCAAGGATGGAGGTGAGGGCGTCCCTGAGGTCGTGGGTGGTCGGCTTGGGCCTGCGCTTGCCGTAGGTCGTGTAGGTGTCGTCAATGCGCCCACGGTAGACACAGGTTCCGTCCCGGAGATAGACGTGCGCTTCCGGTGTCACCTTGGCTTTGTGAAGCCGCGCGTAGCGCTGCTTGTTGTCGAGGATGACAGGGCTGATGACCTCGAACTCACCGGCGTGTCTGGTGAGGTCCTCCTTTTTCCCATCGGGGTCAGGATGAAGCTGGAAGAAGCGTATGCCCTTTGCCTCGAAGGCCCGGGCCAGGCGGCGCAGGGTGGGCTGGTAGAAATTGGCGATTGGGCAGGTTGTATCGACGTAAACGAAGACCACTGCAACAGCTCCCTTGGATCTGGCTGGTTCATGTGTCACGCCGGTGACATCCACAAGGCGGAGATCTTCCAGCTTGAGGGGAGCCTGCTTCCGGACCGACTGGGCCCAGGTCGTGGGGCTGAGGAGGAGGAACGTCAGCAATATGCAGGAAAGCTGTTGCATCGCAGAAGTTGCTAGCGCCGGCGGAATCCTCCGAGGAAGGAGTCGAGGTATTTCTGCACCGCAGGCTGCTCTTCCTTGTCGAGAATCTTGTTACCGTTCGTATCGAAACGCGAGAAGATCCGGGAGCGCATCCGGCCCGGGACCTCTTCATACTGGATGAGTCCGTCGCCGTCCTCATCGTAGTTCTTGACGTTGAGGAAGGTCCGGCTGGCCTGCTGGATGGCCTGGGCGGCGCTGGCAATGAGCTGGCCGCGCTGGGCGTCAGTGATGGCCTTGATCTTGCTGTTGTCCTCCGGCACGACGATCAGGGTGACGCTGCCCATTTCGTCATCAGATTCCTGGCCCCAGGTGATGCGGCGGGGCGGACTGTTCGGGTTTTCCGGGTTGCTGGCTGAGTTATCATAGACCAGACGGGTCTTGAGTACGGTTCCGGCCGGCAGATTGAGGGGTTTCTTGAACTGGTAGCGGTCCTGCCAGTCGAGGTCCCAGTCCGTGATGTCCATCAGGCTGATCTCCTTGCCGCCCGGGAGGGTGGCGGTCATGGAC
Source organism: Roseibacillus sp. (assembly GCA_022448985.1). GTDB lineage: Bacteria > Verrucomicrobiota > Verrucomicrobiia > Verrucomicrobiales > Akkermansiaceae > Roseibacillus_B. The sequence continues at coordinate 16,661 of JAKVCR010000047.1, read as the reverse complement.
ATGGAGCGGCAGATATAGTGGGCATGGCCACCGACCGAGACCGCCTTGACCGGAACAGGAAGAGTGATGCTGTCCTCCACGACGTAGTTCTGTTCTCCCGCCGGAATATTGATGCCCCGGGTGGCACCGAAGAAGGGGGGAATCTGGATGGGGACGAGATTCACCTCGGGGGCCTCCTTGGCAAAGTAAAGGGCCAGTTCGGCCTCCTCCACCTCCTTCTTTCCGGAGGGGTGGAAATGGGTCTGCATCACGACATCCGAACCCTTGGGAAGAAACATGGCGAGATCGCCGGGGAGCTTGGCCGGGGTGGCACCGGGGACGTGGCCGCCCAGTCCCCCATTGCCTCCACCGAAGGCTGCCGCCGGGTCGGTGATACCGCCCGCCTGGCGGAGGAACCCCATTCCGCTGATCCCGGCCTTGCCGTCGCGACCGTCCAGTTTCCGGGCCGCTCCATTGGTATCAATGAAGAAGAGGGCATGGTGGACGGCAGACTTGGCCCTGGGGCGAAGTTCCACGGCCTTGACCCACTTGTCCTCGGTGAGTTGGAGCGGGAAGACAAAAGAACGATAGATATCCCTTCCGTCGGCGGGAACTTCGAACTTCCCCTTCATCTTGACCACGAGATCGGGTTTTCCGAGGTACCAGCCACTGGGATACTCTGGTGCCTTTGGAGCCTTGCGGGGATCGCCTTCGGGAGTTCCTGCCTCCACCCACGCGCTGAAGAGATCGATCTCCTTCTCGCTGAGACGCCGGTCGTTGGCGTAGTGCAGGTTCTTGTTGACCGGTTTCCAAGGAGGCATGTAGCGGTCCAGGAGGACGTCTTCGATGGTGAGGGCACGCTTTTTCACGTCCCGGTAACTGATGAGCTGGAAGGGGCCGCTCTGGCTGGGGCGGTGACAACCGGTGCAATTCTCATGGATGAGCGGTGCGATGTGCTCGTTGAAGGTGACCTTGGCCGACAGGGAGCCAGTGATGCCAAGGAGGAGGAGGGGAAAAGAGATTCTAATCATGGATGGGTGGGGCGGGGATACCATAGAAACACCGCCGCCGGAACAGAGTTTTGGTTAATCTATTGGGCAATTTTGTTGAAGAAGTGGTAAATCGCGGGGAATTGGGGCTGGAACTTCAGGGAGGCTCCCGGAGCCGATTGGCCTTGGTGCGGACAAATCCGCTTTCAGGGATTGGGCATTGAATGACGGGGCAAATGAGGGAAAATAGAGGCAGTTCCTTCACCCTTACTCCTTCACCCTTCATGAGACGAGTTGCGCTTGCAGCGATCGTGCTGTGCTCTCTGCCCGGATCCTCTCTGCCTGTCTCCGGCGCGGATGGCTTGCTGGGCTATTACCGGCAACCGGCCCTGCACGGGGACACGGTGGTATTCTACGCCGAGAGCGATTTGTGGAAGGTTCCGGTTCAGGGTGGGACGGCCCAGCGGCTCACCACCCACCTTGAGCGCGAACGGTTCCCCTGCATCAGTCCGGACGGGAAGACGGTGGCCTTCACCGCTTCCTATGACGGCACCCATGAGATCTACCTCATGCCGTTGGAGGGTGGCCGGCCAACCCGCCTGACCCATGAGGGAGTCAGCGGGAGGCGTGGGCCGCGGGCGGTTTCCTGGAAGTCCAACCGCGAACTGGTCTACGCCACCTGGTACTTTGCGGTACGGGATACCCATCAGCTGGCGGTTCTCGATGTTGAAAACGGCAGGAAGCGACTGCTTCCCCTCGAGCAGGCCAGTGACGGGGAGTTCGCCGATGATGGTGAGACCCTGTTCTTCACCCGCCTGCCGCGGCAGGGAAGCTTTGCCAAGCGCTACCGGGGGGGGTTGATCGAGAACCTCTGGCGGTTCCGGACAGGGGACAAGGAGGCCGTTGCCCTGACCGCTGATTACGACGGGACGAGCCGGGCTCCCATGGTGTGGAAGAAACGCCTTTATTTTGCGACCGATCGTGATGGCACGATGAACCTCTGGTCGATGAACCTGGAGGGGAAGGACCTGAAGCAGCACACCGACTTTGCGGGATGGGACGTGCTCTCTCCTTCGCTCCACGAAGGTCGTATCGTTTTCCGCAACAGGGCTGACATCTGGATCCATGACGTGGCGCAGGATGCCGCCCACAAACTTGATATCCGCCTGGCCTCCGACTTTGACCAGAAACGGGAACGCTGGGTGAGCAATCCATTGTCCTATCTGAACTCCTGGTTCCTCTCACACGATGGCAAGCAGGTGGGGCTCACTGTCCGTGGGCGCGGCTACGTGGTGCCAGTCAAGCCGGGTCGCGTGGTCCGGTTGAAACAGAAGGCAGAGAGCCGCACCCGGGATCTGCGCTTTCTGCCGGGAACCGAGGATGTGTTCTATCTCTCCGATCAGAGCGGGGAGATGGAGTTCTGGAGACAATCTGCGGATGGTCTTGGAGAGCCACTGCAGATGACGACCGGGGGAACGACCATGCGACACGATGGAATTCCCTCCCCGAACGGCAAGCTGCTCGCCCACACTGATCGCGACCAGGTCCTGTGGATGCGGGACCTTGCCAGTGGGACCGAATGGGAAGTTGCGCGCTCGGAGGAGGGCAACGAGTGGGACTACATCGATCTCAACTGGTCGCCGGACAGTCGCTGGATTGCCTTCGCAGACACCATGGAGAACCAGACGAAGCGAATCTTTCTTTACGATACCGAGAAGAAAACAAGGCCCGTGCCGGTGACCACGGCGCGGCTGGACAGTTACAGCCCGGCCTTCGGGCCAGGGGGTAAGTGGCTTTACTTCCTTTCCGACCGGACCTTTCGTTCGGTGCAGGGATCGCCCTGGGGATCCCGTCAACCGGAGCCGCTTCTGGACAAGACCACGGGGATCTTCGCCCTTGACCTGATCGGCGGGCAACGCTCTCCGTTCCGGGCCAAGGATGAGGGGGAACCGCCCGGATCGGAAGAGGGCGGGGAAAAGGCGGACCAGATCAACCTGGACGGGATCGAGAGCCGGTTGGTGGTGGTGCCGGTAGAAGCGAGCAACTATCGTTATCTTACCAGAGCGCGGGGTAATCTTTTCTGTCTTTATTCTTCGCTTTCACTGAGTCGCAAGTGGTCGCTGGTGTCGTTTCCCATCACCAATGATACCACCAGGCATAAGTGGACCACCGTGATGAGCGATGTCCGGGGCTTTGAGCTTTCCGGAGACGGAACGACCTGTCTGGTGCGCAAGGGTGACAGCTTTTATGTCTTTGCGGCCACTGGGAAGGCGCCCAGCAATCCGACCCAGGCCAAGCTCAATCTTGCCGGGTTATCGCTCAGCGTGAGCCCGGCGGAGGAGTGGCGCCAGATGTTCGTGGATGCCTGGCGCATGCACCGCGACTACTTTTACGACCCGAAGATGCACCGGGTGAACTGGGAGGAAGCCCGCCGGAGGCACGAGCCTCTTCTCCCGCGTCTGACCAGTCGCTGGGAACTTGATGATCTCATTGGCCAGATGGTCGGTGAGCTTTCGGCCATGCATACGGACATCTATTCGGGTGATATCCGCGATGCCACCGATGGCTCGAGTCTCGGTCACCTGGGCGCGCAATTCTCGAAGGCGGAGGAAGGGTTCCGGATTGATCATCTTTACGAAACCGACCCCGACTATCCCGCGGAGGCGGGGCCACTTCTCAAGGCCGGGGTGGAGATGCAGGTAGGGGATGTGATTCTCTCCGTCGATGGCGTGTCCGCTGCTTCGGTCCGGGAGATAGGCGCACTTCTCAAGAACAAGGCCGGTCGGAAGGTGCTCCTCGAATCGCACCGGATTGGAGTGGGGGGGACGCGCAATTCCATCGTGGTGCCGCTCAGCGTGAACGGGTTTCGTAGCTTGAAGACCAGCAACTGGGAATACACCCGGCGACTGGAGACCGAGGAGAAGGGGAAGGGAGAAATCGGCTACTTTCACATGCGGGGCATGTCAGCTTCCAACTATGCGGAGTTCGTGAAGGGCTACTACCCGGTTTTCAACCGGAAGGGTCTCATCATCGACATGCGTCAGAATTATGGAGGTAATATCGACAGCTGGATTCTGGGGCGGCTCAGCCGTAAGCCGTGGATGTACTGGAAAACCCGCACCGGACGACCGTTTGGCAACATGCAATTTGCCTTCAACGGTCACATGGTTGTGCTGGTGGATGCCTATACGATTTCCGATGGCGAGGCCTTTTCGGAAGGGTTCCGGCGTCTCGGCCTGGGTCCGCTGATCGGGACCAGGACCTGGGGAGGAGGAATCTGGCTGCGGGCTGCCACCAGGCTGGTTGACGGCGGCATGGCACGCAGTCCGGAAACCGGGGTCTACGCCTCTGATCGTACCTGGATCATCGAGGGATCAGGAGTAGAGCCTGACATGGTAGTGGATAACCTGCCACATGAGACCTTCCGTGGGCGGGACGCACAACTGGAGGCGGCGCTCGTCTACCTGCGGAAGAAGATTGAGGAGGATCCGCCCAGGATGCCGGCACCACCCGATCGCCCCGACAAGTCCTTTCGGTACCCGGTTCGTCCCTGAATGGTAAAGGTGAGGGCGGGAATAGCCCGGCTGGTTCTACGCTACAGGTTGTAGGCACGCTGGCAGGTCTCGTGCAGGATGGCATTCTGCTCCCCGACGCTCAGTTCGGCCACGTAGGCGCGGACGGAGTGGGCCCACTGGGCGTAGGAATCGATGCGCAGGAGGCAGACAGGCCAGTCGGTGCCGAAACAGAGGCGCCCGGCACCGAACATTTCGAGTGACTCGTCGAAGTAGTTCTTGAGAGTGGCCTCGCTGATCGCCTCGTCGGTCACCTCGGTGACCATCCCGCTGATCTTGACCGCGATAACGTTGTCCCTTTCAGCGAGGGCGGCCATGCCATCCCGCCACTCGTCTTCGATCCGGCCGTTGTGGATGACTGGCTTGGCGATGTGGTCAATGATGAAGGGCTGGTCGGGGTGACGATCGACAAATTCGATGGTGGGAGGAAGATGTTTCTGGAAGATGAGGATGTCGTAGGCCAGGCCGTAGTCGCGGAGCTTCCTGATCCCCTCGTTGAATTCCGTGCCCAGGATGAAGCGATCGTCCGGTTCATCCTGCACCACGTGCCGGACGGCCTTGAACTTGCGGTGATTACTCAACCGGTCGAGATGTTCCTCCACGTTCCCATCGGCGAGGGGAACCCACCCTACCACGCCCTGGATGCGATCGCACTCGTCCGCGAGTTCCAGAAGCCAGTCGGATTCCTCGATGGTCTGGCGAGCCTGAACTGCCACCGTCCCGGATACTCCGGCAGCATCTGTATTCGCGAGCAGGTCGGGGATGAGGTAGTCCCGGGCGAGGACGGAGTCGGGAGTGATCCAGGGGTACTGTTTTGGATCGTAGGTCCAGAGGTGATGGTGGGCATCAAGCATGGGCCGGAGTCCAAGGTGTGGGCTTGGCGGGCCCTTGTTAGACGGGGCATCCGGTACTGTCCAGTGCTTCCCGCATGCTCCTGTTTTCGTTTAGCCCTGAAGCGGGGCTTCCTCTCCGAGGAAGAGGGGCACCATGTGGCGCTGGTAGATGTTCTCGGTGACGTTCTTTCCGATGACCCCGGCATTGGCCCTGAGTGCGTCGAGGTAGGTGTCGCTGAGCTGGGCCGCCACCTTGAAACCCACGTGGAGAAGCTGACGAAAGTGCTGATTATAGGCCGGATTGCCCTGATCATGGCGCAGGGCACCGGTGTAGTGGTCGCTGGTCCAGCCGTTCACCTCCTCCGCGCTGGGGAGTTTTGAATCATCGACGTCGATTACGGTGGCGTAGGGTTCACAGAGGGCCTCCTTCTTTTCCAGAGCAGTGACATAGATCTTCTTGGCGAGGTCGAGGGCTTCTCCGCCTGCCTCGGCGAGGCCGATCAGTTCCTCGAGCCAGGAGGTTCCCGCCGTCTTGATATGCAGTCCGGCGCCGGTGCGGGCCAGGGCTCGCCGGATGGGATCGTAGATGGAGAATTTATCCGATCCGGAGTGTACGCTGAGTTTCAGCGTCCCGGGAAGACCGTAGGCCTTGACGGCGTGGGCGATGACCGCGAGGTCGTCATTGAATTCCTGTTCGAACCGGGAGATGTCTCCCACGTAGTCGACTCCCTTGTTGAAGCGGCCGGTGAATTTTGGAGCAATAGTCTGGATGGGAAATCCCTGGTCGGCAATGGCAGCGAGAATGACGAGCATCTCGGGAGGCGTCTGGGGATCATCGGTTTCATCCATGGAGACCTCGGCGATGAAGTCCTCGCTGCCCTTTTCGTCAGCAATGTGGCGGTAAATCCGGCCAGCAAGTTCGCAAGCCTTGAGAAACTGCCGGGCGGTCTTCTCGACGTCTTCACGTGTGATCTCGAGGGGGGTCGCGATGCCCTCGATCGTGATGGTTCCGATCAATTCCGGATGGCCTTCTATGAAGGTTTCGATTTCCCCGGGGCTGGCTGGGGTGCCGATGTCATCCGCAACGTCGATGGTATAGAAATCACAGTGGGGCAGATAGCGGTCGACGGTCTCAAGATTGATATGGTCGGCATCGAGGAGGTAGTCGGAATTCCAGCCGAGGTGGGCCACGGCGGCATCGGCGGCGGCCCGCGTGTCCGCTGGCTCGGAACCGACGATGAGGTGTTCGCGGTTGGACTTGTTCCAGACGGGGGTAACCGGAACCCCCTGGTCAGCGAGTTGCTGGAAGGCCCGGAGCTGGGCTTCGGCCTGGTGGGCGAAGCGGTCTCCCACTCCGAAAGTGAATTTATCGATGGTTTTCATTGGTAAATTGTCGAACTGCGGGGGCAGGGAAGTACGTGAAGAAGCGTTTTTCAGTGAGCGCGACCCGGTATGCCGGGCCCTTGGTTGACTGGAGATCAGTTGTTTTCAGGCAGGCCCTCGAGATGACCGATATTGCTGACGGGTGCGAAGATCTTGAGGACCGCGCTGAGGAGGTCCTCGGGGATGGGTTTCTCCAGCCACTCGGCCCACTTGCGCACATTGTCGGGATTAGCCGATCCCGCCACGCAGGTGGCGATGTCCTCGTGGGCACAGGAGAACTGAAGGGCGAGCTGGGCGATATCGACTCCCTCCTCCTCGCACACCTTGGCGGCCTCACGTGCGGCGGCCTTCACCTCCTCGGGTTCCTTGAGCCAGTCGGGAAGCGGAGCGTTGGTCAGCAGGCGGGCGGAGAAGGGGCCGGCGTTCATGGCGCCGATATTTTTCTCCTGGAGGCGCGGGAGCAGACTATCGGCCAGGGCTGTGTTCTGCAGGGTGTACTGGTTGTAGGAAAGGATGCAGTCGAGTTGGTCCTCAGCGTGGTCGAGGACCTTGTGGAAGGTCTTCATCGGATAGCAGGAAAATCCCACCGCCCGCACGAGTCCCTTCTCCTTCAGGGCAAGGGCGGCGGGGATGGTCTCCTCCCAGACCTGGGGAAGTTCGACGAACTCGACATCATGGAGGAGGAGGATGTCGAGATAGTCGGTACCGAGACGGTGGAGGGAGACATGCACGCTCTCGTCGACACGCCTGGGAGAGAAGTCAAAGTGCGTGAGCGAATAACGACCCATTTTCGTGCCGAGGAGGTAGGAGTCCCGGGGAATATCCCGGAGGGCAATGCCAAGGAGGACTTCCGACATGCCGCGTCCGTAGAAGGGGGAGGTGTCGATGAAGTTGATCCCGAGGTCGAGGGCCACCCGGACAGAGGCGAGAGCTTCCTCAAGCCGCACGGGGCGGAATTCCTGGCCCAGCGAAGATGCGCCGAAGGCGAGGACGGGGAGATCGAGGCCTGTTTTTCCGAGAGGGCGCGATTTCATCGCTGCAGTTTCAGACTGGAGGTTAGTGTAGAGGTATTTAGCCGACCAGTTGGCGGAAGGCCTCGATGGTTTGCCGGGCGGCCGTATCCGCATCCGGAAGAGGAAAGATTTCGGCAGAGAGGTAGCCGCTGTAGCCGATCTCCTGCAGGGCGGCGAGGACAGAGGTCATTTCGGTGTGACCAAATCCAATGGCCTGACGGTTGGAGTCGGCAAAGTGGACGTGGCCCACCTTCGCCCCGGCGTTAAGCAGTGCCTCGCCGAGATCAGGTTCCTCGATATTCATGTGGAAGAGGTCGGCGAGGAGAACGGTATGATCCAGCTTGTGCTGGTCGAGATAGGCCGCGGCCGGAGCAAGTTGGTTGAACTGGTTGGTCTCGTAGCGATTGAGGGGTTCGTAGATGAAGGACACATTATGGCGTGCAGCGCGCTCATCAGCAGCTTGCAGGGCTTCGGTGAGCCAGGTCAGTGATTGATCCCGTGAAACTTCCCCTCCCCATCTACCCTGCATCGAGCCGAGAATGGCGGGTGCTCCGAGCTGTCCGCCGAAGTCGATCATGGAGAGGACGAAATCCAGGGCCTCCCTGCGTTTTCCGGGGTCCGGGTCGGTGAGGGAGAGTCCGTGCTGGACCATGCCAGCTCCGGTTCCGACCGCCGCGATGTCGAGGTGGTGCTCGGCAGACATGGATTTCACTTCTTCCAGGCCTATGAAGTCCGGGCCCGGAAGGAAGAGTTCGACGGCGTCAAAGCCCAGTTTCCCGGCCCGGGCAAAGCCGTCGGGGAGGGGTTGGTGGAACACAAAGGGGCCGGCCTTGGCCTCCGGAACCTGCGCGAGGGTTATGGCGGACTTCATGATGCGGCGGAGGGGATGGGTGGGTGTTGGATGCAGGGGAGTCAAGGGATTTCCGGAAGGATCGCGATGGTACTCGACGGTCTGGTTTGACAGAGTAGAAGAAGGCCGTTGCATATGCCTGTGAAATGGGCAGGCCTCGCACCGTAGGAGAGGTATCCTTATGAGATCATCGAGATTGACCATGGTTGCCATGCTCGCGCTGGCGGGGACAGCCTCCGGGGAGGATGCGGAGGAGTTCGAGAAAAAGATCGAACCCCTTCTGCAGGACTATTGTTACGACTGTCATGGTGATGGTTCCAAGAAGGGGGATATCTCGCTCGACCGGTTCAAGGATCTCTCCAGCCATCTTGAGAACCACGATCTGTGGTTGCGGGTATGGAAGAACGTGCGAAGCGGGCTCATGCCGCCCGCCGAGGAGGACTTCCAGCCGACGTCCGAGGAACGCAGGATCCTCACCTCGTGGATCGAGAAGCGGGTCCTGAAACTTGATCCGGAGAACCCTGATCCGGGGCGGGTGACCATCCGGCGCCTTAATCGTGAAGAGTATCGTAATACAATCGGGGATCTGGTCGGGGTCCGCTATAACGTGGACGATAACTTCCCTCCTGACGACACCGGGTTCGGATTCGACACGATCGGAGACGTGCTTACGGTTTCCCCCCTGCTCCTTGAGAAGTATCTGATGGCGGCAGAAAGGATCGCCGAGCTTGCCCTTCCTTCGACGGTGGTCCGAAGACGACCGATTGTAATTGATCCCGGGAACTTTCGACAACGGGATAACAACCAGCAGAGCGCGCGCTTCATGGAAGCCGACAAGATGCATACGGTGGGGGTGGACCGGCGCTTCAGCAAAGCAGGCAAATACGATCTGGAAGTGACCTACCGGATTGAGAATGAGGGGGGGCAGCCGCAGGGGCAGACTGCAAACTGGAGGATCCTTGTCGATGGCAAGGAGCTTGAGCGGGTAGAAGTGAGTGGTGCCCGTCGCTCGGGTGGGGTCTTCAGGAAAAAGCTCGATTTAAGTGAAGGAGACCATCGCTTTGAGTTTTCCATCGTCCCGGGTGAACCAGGTGAGGGGGAAGGCACCTGGGGGGTGCGGGTGGAGGATTACAGGCTGATCCGCCAGGCCGGTACCGAATGGACATTATACCCTGAGAGTTATCGACGGATTTTCTTCAAGGGGCTGCCGCCGGATGGCGAGCAGGAGAGGGAGGCCTACATGAGGGAAATCGTGGGACGCTTCGCGACCAGATCGTTCCGGCGTCCAGCGGAAAAGAGCACGGTAGACGGTCTGACCGCAATGGCGCTGAACCGGACAAGGGAGGAGAATGCCAAGTTTGTGGATGGAGTGAAACTGGCGGTCACGGCGGTCCTGACCTCGCCGCGCTTTCTTTTCCGCAGCGAGGTGCAGGCCGAGCCTGACAACCCGGGCAAGGTCGTGCCGGTGGACGAGTTTGCCCTGGCCTCGCGGCTCTCCTATTTCCTCTGGAGTTCGGCGCCCGACGAGGAATTATCTGCGCTGGCGGCGAAGGGGGAGTTGCGTGACAACCTGCGGGCACAGGTTGATCGCATGCTGGCCGACCGGAAGGCCGACCGCATGGTGCGCAACTTTGTAGGCCAGTGGCTGCAGGCGCGGGACCTGCGCGGCTTGAACATTGATGTGCGGCGCATTCTCGGGGAACGTAACAAGCGGGTCGCGGAGCGCATCTTCGACCAGGAGATACGGCGTGACATGAAGCTCGAGACGGAGCTCTTTTTCCAGCATATGGTGCGGGAGAACCGGCCCGTTCTGGAATTACTCAACGCGAAGTATTCCTTCCTCAACGAAAGCCTGGCCAAGTTCTATGGCGTGCCCGGGGTGAAAGGGCGGACGCATCGGCGAGTGGAATTCGGGGAGGACCTGTGGACGCGTGGCGGAATTCTTACACAGGGCACCTTTCTCATCGTGACTTCGCAGCCGACGCGCACTTCGCCGGTCAAGCGTGGCCTCTTTGTGCTTGAGAACATTCTGGGAACCCCTGCGCCCCCGGCTCCACCCGATGTGCCCGAGTTGGAGGAGGCGCGGAAGGAAGTCAGCAACGGAACGATGCGGGAGCTGATGGTCGCGCACCGCCAGAAGGCCTTATGCAAGTCGTGCCACGAACGGATGGATCCGATCGGGCTGGCGCTTGAGAATTTCAACGCAATCGGACAGTGGAGGGAGGAAGAGGGGGGGAAACCCATTGACAGTGCTGGCCAGCTCGTCACGGGGGAGAAGTTCTCGAACGTGATGGAGCTGAAGGAGATTCTGGCCAGTTCCCGGAAGCAGGACTTCTATCGTTGCCTGACGGAGAAGATGCTTACCTACGCTCTGGGACGAGGCGTGGAATATTATGACGCCCCAACCGTGGATTCGATTGTCACTCCCCTGAACCGCAATGATGGGACGATGGTGGACCTGATCTATGGAATCGTGGAGAGCACGCCCTTTCAGAAGCGCCGGGGAGATGGTGATCGGCTGCAAAAGTAGGGGTTCCGGGTGTCATTTCTTCGGGGGACGATTTCTGTACGAAGTTCCTGATGAATACCGTATACTGGGGCTAGATGAGTGAAGCAAAGATCCTGCCCGGGCGACGGGCCTTTCTCCGTGGACTGGGAGCAAGTGTTGCCCTTCCCGGGATGAGTTCCGTGGGATTGGCCCGGGCTGCAGCTGGTGCCCGGGGGATGACGGCCAGCGGAGTGCCGTTGCGCATGGCCTATCTCTGCCTTCCCAATGGGGTTATCATGAATAAATGGCGTCCCCAGGGCGTTGGGAAGGAGTTTGTATTCAATGAGTCAATGAAGCCCTTGGAGAAGTTCCGGAACGATCTCCAGGTCCTGAAGGGACTTGAGCAGGCCAACGGTTGGGGTGGTCGGGATGGAGCCGGTGATCACGCGCGCGGGAATGCCACTTTCCTGACAGGTTCCCGGCCCAAGAAAACGTCGGGATCGGACATCCGGCTGGGGATTTCAGTCGACCAGATGGCCGCCAATCATCTCGGTCGGGAGACCCGTCTGCCCTCCCTGGAGCTTTCCTGTGACGGTGTACGAAAGTCCGGCAACTGCGACTCGGGGTATTCCTGTGCTTACCAGTTTAATATTTCCTGGCGGTCCGCGACGCAGCCCATGACTCCCGAGTCAAATCCACGGCTTGTCTTTGAACGCCTGTTCGGGGGCGGATCCCGTGCCGAGCGGGAGGAGAACCGCGCCAAGCGCCAGGCGGAGCAGCGTTCCATTCTCGACTTTGTCCTTGAGGATGCCAAGGCCATGGAAAAAAGCCTCGGGAGGAATGACCAGCAGAAGCTTGACGAGTACATAACCGGTATCCGCGAGATCGAGCAACAGATAGAAAAGGCGGAAAGTATGGGGCCACCTCCCGATCCAGGTGTGCCGGCGCCCGAGAATGGAGTGCCCCGGCACTACCATGAGCACATCAGGATCATGTTCGACATGATGATCCTGGCCTTCCGCAGCGACCAGACCCGGATCGCCAGTTTCCTGCTCGCGCATGATGGGAGCAATCGCACTTTCCCAACCCACGGAGTGAGGGAGGGACATCACGGGCTCTCCCATCACCGGGGGAACCGGTCCAAGATCGACAAGATTACCCGGATCGACACCTTCTACCTTGAGCAGCTCGCCTATTTCCTTGAGCGAATGCGCAGCACCAAGGATGTGGATGGCAAATCGTTGCTCTATAACTCGATGATCGTGTGGGGAGGTGGACTTTCCGATGGTGATGCTCACAGCCACAACGACTTGCCCGTCATCCTGGCGGGACATGCGGGCGGCAAGTTCCGGACGGGTCGACATGTTGATCTCAAAACGGATGTGCCGTTGAATAATCTCTACCTGCGTATGCTTGAGGAGGTTGGTGCCCCGGCAGGGCGTCTTGGAGATTCGACCGGTATTCTGGCGGAGGTGTAGGTTCTTCGGTTCTGGCAGGGAGGGAAGTCGGCGTTTTGCTGGCGCAGGGTGAGATGCGCTAGTATATAGGGTTGATCCGATTTCGATGAGGCTTTCGACCAAGTTGCTGCTCACCACCTGTGTTCCCCCAGCCCTGATCTGGCTGGTGGGTATTTATGTGGTCAAGACCTCACAGGACCAGCTTCGCGGAGCGATCCAGACTGCCGCCATGGCAGAGGTCCGTTCCGTGCAGGCGGAGATCGATCGTCTTCTCAAGGCGAGGACAAATACCTGGGAGAAGTATTCCAGATACGGGAAGGTGCATGCTGCGCTGGCCAAATCGAACGAGATGCTGGGTGAAAAGGAGGGGCTCTCGGAAGGGGTTGCGGTGGTGTGGGGGAGGGAAGAACAGCGGAGTGAAATACCGGAAGGCTACCTTGATCGAGCCCTCTCGAGCGAACTCGGCTCCGCTGTCGACAACATGACGGAGCTGAGCGGAACGAGGATCTTCCGTGAGGTGATGCTGACCAATGCCTTCGGGGGGATTGTGGCGGAGAGCAGCCCCACCGCTGAGTATCTTCACAATGACAATCGATGGTGGCAGGAAGCGAAGGCCAATGGTAGTTACATCGGAGATGTGACCGTAAGCCGTGAGGGGAGTCCGCTGGAGGAGGTCTCAATTGGATTCTGCCGCAGGATCGATGATGAGGAGGGCGGGTTTCTGGGGATCCTGCGGGTTGAGATTAATCTGCAGGAAGTGCTGGATGTGGTTGATGCCTATGCGCTGCGAGGGGGACGGGATCGCGGCATGGTGCTTCTGAACAGCAAAGGCCAGTTGATCCGGATTGGGGGCAGGGGGAGAACCCGCACCCTGTCGGATGGGAGTCGCTACCTCGTGCCCAACGAGAGCGGCAAACTGGAGGGAACGCAGGTAATGGAAAAGGATGCATCCGGGCGGGAGCAGGTCTACACCTATGCCGTGCCTCCGGCGGGAGGGATCGTGAGCAGCCTTGGCTGGGTCGCGGTCCACACCGCGGAGGCGGACAGCCTGCTCGCCCCGGTGCGGCAGTTGCGGAACAATGTGGTTCTGGCGGCCGCAGTGGCGACCTTTATCGGGGTGACGGTAATGTTCTGGGTGGTTTTTCCGGTTTCCCGGAGAATGAACAAGTTGGTGGAAGCCACCAAGCAGATCGGGAAAGGGACGAATGAGGCACCCATCCCAGTGGCCGGGCGTGATGAGCTGTCGGAGCTCAGCCATGAGTTCAATCAGATGAGGATTCGCCTGCGCGAGGCACAGGAAAAACTGCGGGAGGCCATGGAGCGGGCGAGGGAGGCCAGTAAGGCGAAGGGTGATTTCCTCGCTAACATGAGCCATGAAATCCGGACTCCCATGAATGCCATCGTGGGGATTACGGAACTGACCCTGGGCACGGATCTCACGGAGGAGCAGCGCCATTACCAGGCTCTTGTCGAGCAGTCCGCCCAGGCCCTCCTCATGCTGCTCAACGACATCCTCGATTATTCCAAGATCGAGGCGGGCAAACTGGAACTCGAGCACCGTGAGTTTGATCTGCGCGATTCACTTGGGGATATTCTCCATACCCTCTCGCCCCGTGCGGCAGAGAAGGATCTGGAACTGGCCTTCCGGGTGGAGAAGGAAGTGCCGGGCATTCTGGCAGGTGACCTGACGCGTCTGCGCCAGGTGATTGTCAACCTGGTGGGTAATGCCCTGAAGTTTACCGATCGAGGAGAGGTCCTGGTCAGCGTGGAGGAGGGGGAGAAACGGGATGGGCAGATCGAACTGCTGTTCAAGGTGAGGGACACGGGAATCGGAGTGCGGGCCGACCGACAGGAAACAATCTTCGAGGTGTTTGCACAGGCGGATAGTTCTACCACGAGGGAGTTTGGAGGGTCCGGACTGGGACTGGCCATTTCCAAGCGTATCGTGAAAAAGATGGGGGGAGAGATCTGGGTGGAGAGTGTGGTGGGAGAGGGCAGTATCTTTCATTTCACGGCAGTGTTTGGGGCGGGACCGGAGGCAGCGGATGATGAGATGGATATCCTGCAATCCCTTGATGGCATCCCTGTCCTGGTTGTGGATGATAATAAAACCCAACGGGAGATCGTGGGGGAGATGCTTTATAACTGGGGGATGACCGGTATCCTCTGCCCGGACGTGGAGGGCGCCCTGGCCAAGCTGGAGGAACTGGAGAGCGAAGGGGAAGAGGCGGTGAAATTGGTGATCGCCGATCGTGCCATGCCCGGGATAGATGGAATTCAGCTGGCCAGACGTATTCGGGGACAGTCCCGTTGGGCGGACCTGCCAATGATCCTGCTCACCGCCGTGAGCGATGGCACCCCAAGCCCGGAGGTCGATTCATTGGGGATCGCGAAGGTCGTGAACAAGCCGATCAAGCAATCGCTGTTGCTGGATGCCATCATGCTCGCCATGGGAATGGGGACAAGGTCGCCGCGACGGAGGCGGCGCGAGAGAGGAAAGCGTTCGCGGGAGGTTGGCCCGATGGAGATCCTGCTGGCAGAGGATGGGAAGGTGAACCAACTGGTCGCAGTGCGCCTGCTCGAACGCCGGGGTCACCGGGTGACGGTGGTGGAGAATGGATTGGAGGCGGTGAATCGCGTCAGGAAAAAGAGCTATGATGTGATCCTGATGGATATCCAGATGCCGGTGATGAGCGGCTATGAGGCTTCCCTTGAAATCCGGGAGCGGGAGAAGAAGACCGGCGGACATATTCCCATCATCGCGATGACTGCGCATGCCATGCCCGGGGACCGTGAGGAATGCCTGAACGCCGGGATGGATGATTACGTTTCCAAGCCCATCGAATCCGATGAATTTTACGAGGTGGTGGAACGCTTTGGATCTGAAGCCAGCGTCGCGGATAGACCCGCTGCGGGGGAGGTGGTTTCCGGCCGCGAACCGGAGGAGGTGCAGGTCGAAAAGAAGAAAGCGGATGTGGAAGTCTTTGATCCGGACGGGTTCCGCAGCCGTATCGGTGATCAGTCGTTGATGTGTGAACTCATCCGTATTTTTGAGGAAGAGTCGGGGGATATGTGGCAGAGTCTCCTGAAGGCCGAACAAGAAGGTGATGCCGCGAAGGTGCATGAAGCTGCCCACCGGTTGAAGGGCCTGGTAGGAAACTATTGCGCCAGCCGGGCGTGGGATTGTGTGACAGAACTGAATGAGCGAGCTGGAGCGGGCGACCTCGCGGGAGCGAGTGAAGTGGTGGTCGCATTTGAACAGGAGCTCAAGCTCCTGGAAGCTTCCCTGCGGGAATTCCGTGAACTGCTGGAAACTTCTCTGGTTTCATGATGTTATCTTTATCAGTTAGTTGCGCTTCTTTGGCAATTAACTGGGAGCCGCGCTAGGCATCCTTTCTAAGCCTCTCAATAAATAAATGGGGTTTGTTGGGCTGCCATCTGCCTTGCCCGGAGGCGAATGGTCGGGCTAGGTGGACAGAGGCGGGCGCCGTTGTGGATTTCGAGGGTCGTGATTGGATTCCCAGTCGGGATTGCAAACCTGTCCGGGATAGGGTGTGCTCCGGTTCATGGTAGCGATGGTCTGGATCAACGGGTCCCTGCGATCTGCGGAGGAGGTGGGGCTCTCTCCTTTTGATCATGGAATCACGGTTGGTAACGGAGTGTTCGAAACGCTGCTGGCCTCCTCGGGGAAACCCTTTGCCTTCACCCGTCATTATCGGCGGCTCCAGCGATCGGCCGCGGCGATGGGGCTTTCGGTGCGCTCAGCGGAGGAGCTCTGGTCAGCTAGCCTGGAGGTTCTACAGGCCAATGAACTGGCCGGGTGCCGGGCCCGTCTTCGGATCACGGTGACCGGAGGGCCGGCACCCCTGGGGAGTGAACGGGGCGAGGAGGGGGAGACCACCCTGGTGGCAGCTTCCCCCACGGCGGAGTGGGGGGAAACCGAGGATGTTTCCATCGTCCCCTATACCCGGAACGAGAACGGCGCCCTGGCGGGCGTAAAGACGACCTCCTATGGAGAGAATGTGGTGGCCCAGGCGGGACGCAAGGGCAAAGGGGCAGGGGGGGCCAAAATTTACAAAACAAAGGGGGAGCATTTT
>JAKVCR010000046.1 GCA_022448985.1 Roseibacillus sp. | reverse complement strand
GAGCAAGCTGTTGCCGTTAACATCCAGAGAGCCGTTGACAAACAGGTTGGCACCAGCCCCGTAGAGACCGAGGGTGCCGACGATGGCCCCGTTCCCTTCGGACCTGAAGCCAACAAGGTCAGTGAAACCATCGACATCCAGGGCACCGCTGAGGCTGGTGGAGGTGCCATCAAGACTGATCACCCCGCCCACACTTTCAGCGACCTTGGCGCGATAGGCGTAGGCGTTGGGAAGAATCCGTTGGCGCGGGGAGAACTCTGCGTTCTCGCCCACCGTGATCCCCATGTAGCGTTCCTTTGCGGTAAAGATGGCGCCGAGGTCCTCCGGTTTGGGCTCGTCACCCACCACCTGGCCGTTGCCGAGGAGGACGCTGAAGTTGCCCTGGAAGATCGAGACTGTCTGCTTCTCGGACCAGATGACGGTATTCCCTGTGGCACTGTCGTAGATCCTGAAGATGACCTCGTAGTTGGCGGGGGCTGCCGGTGCGAGGGGCTGGTTTGCGTCGTCCGTGACGAATGCCTGGTAGGTCATGAGGTCCGGAACCGCAGTCTCCGCTGCAAGTGGGAGACTGCTCACGAGGAGAGCGGCTGAAGTGAGCGAGGCGAATCGATGCATGATGGAACGGTTCATGGGAACGGGATGGTTGCGTTTTTAAATGAGGGTGAAAGGAAAGTGATTACGGAGTATGGAGGGTCTCTTCCTTGGAGAGGCGGCGGAGGAAGAATTTTCCTTCGACCGAGAGTGAGTTCTTGTGGATGCCGGTGATTTCCTCGGTGAACGTTCCGGTGAGAAGCTGGCTACCCCATTTCGGATTCCCGTCGGGGTTGGCGACGTCGAAGGCGAGACTCAGGAGACGTGTCACCTGGTGAGATTCGGCGCGGGCCGGAAGCGCCTCTTCAAAACGGGCGTCGAGGTTGTCGTGGTCAGGGTGAAAGGCATGGATGAAGGGGTTTTCCTTGTCATTATGAGCCAGCAGGACCGTGCCATCGAGGGAACCGCCGGCCCCGAATGAGCCGTTCAGTTCGAGGTTGAGATCAAGGGGAAAGTGGACCGCGGTGAGACGCACCGCGTTGGCAAGGCGCCCGGCGTCGAGCAGGCTCTCGGCGGTTGCAATCCCGAAGCGGGGAACGGCACCCTCGACGGCAGTGGCGATCGGCCCGGCGTAGACATTGGAGAGAAGGCGGGCCGTGCCAGTGGCATCGGTATGGACAATAAGCCGGACCGGAAAGGTCTGGGCTGTCTTGTTGAGCGAATTGTTCCCGCTTCCGGCGAGGGGAATGCGGGCCCCTTCCCCGTCGTAGAGATATTTGCCGTCGTCGTCCCGCTGGAACTGCTGGAGCTGGTTTTGCACGCGGTTGATGAGGGCTTCCCCGACCCAGAGGCCCCCGATGCCGCCGACGGTGGCAGAGACCGGGAGATCGATGCGGCTCATTCCCTCGCTGTCGGTCAGGACCAGAAGGGAGGCGTTTTCAGTGCCCGCTGCGCCAACCAATCCGGCGCGATTCAGGGCCACGAGCTTGGAGACGGTCTGTCCGGCCTGGAGGGTGAGATCCCTCGGGCCGTCAAAGGCGGGATAGCTGTAGGACTGGGAATCCTCGTCGAACACCCGCTCCAGGAGGGGAACGGGACTGGGCTGTGATCCTCCGCGGTCACTCTGGGAGGGGGCCGGGGTGAGGGTGACCGTGATTGCGCGGTCGGTCCGGTTGGCGACAACGACCTCGTGGACGCTCCCGGTGTCTCCGAAGGAGAGACCGCTCGAGGAGAGCGAGACCTGGACCTTGAGCGGACCATAGTAGTCAGAGAACGAACCGGTATCCATCCAGAAGGCCTCGCCCCGCGGAAGGGCCTGCTGGACCGGATTGAGAAGCTTGGCGGGGTTGTTTGCGGAGATCGGGCCCCCGATGTAGCGGAAGATCTCGGTGTTTGCCCCGAGGAGCGAGGCCGGAGCGAGGTAGCTGCCGATGGTGGGCAGAGGAGCAGCCTCCGAGGTCGGGAATCCCACCAGGTTCAGTCCATCGTTACGCCACGAGACGCGCGGCATGGCGGCTTTGCCCTTGAGCGAAAGAGAGAAGGGCCCTGCATCGCTGGCAACCTTGACGAGATAGGCGTAATTCGCACGCAGGCGGGTGAAGGTGGACTCCGCAGGAAAGCCCCGCTTCCAGACCGCCCACTCCGCCCCGATGATCGGCTCGGAGGGAGAGCCGAGGGCCACGGCATCGAGGGCATCCGGATTCCATCGCCAGATTTCCTCAACCCGGGCCTCATCTGCGAGCAGGGTGCCGATGGTGACGTCACTGGCATCGACAAATGGGTAGATCGCATTCCAGCCCCCCTTGACGGGGTGCGATTCGGTGAGCCACTGGGCGGAGAGAGGGTTGACCGCGAAACCAAGCGCGGCAGCTGCGAATACTAATTTGCGAACCATGATGCGTTCAGGAATACGAATGAGAGCGCTAGCGAACCTTGAGACGATAGAATGTGCGGGGACCCAGCGAGGGAGCGTAGAGCTCCAGCCAGCCGGTGCGATTCGAGGTCCAGGCCTGCACCTCGAAACCGAGCGGGGTGTCCAGGATGGCGGGGACCGAAACCCAGTTCTCCATGTCAGTGGAGGCCTCGACGCGGTAGGACCGGCTCCGCACTGCATAGTATCTGAACTCCATCAGGCTCGGGGAGTGAAACGATTTCGGTTCCATCCGGAAACCGCTGAAATTCAGCAGTGCAAAGGTCCCTGCGCGGTATTCCTCAAGGTCCGAGAGGCCGTCGCCATCGAGGTCGCCCGACGCTCCGAGGCGTCCGAGGTTGTAGCCCGGATCCCCTGGCGCGTAGCCTCCAGCCTGCAATTGCCAGAGCTCCCAGGAGTCCGGCAGCCCGTCCCCATCCGTATCGTCGCCGAGGGTGAGGTTCAAATTGATCACCGTTCCCGGTTCCGGGATCGGCAGTGGTCCAATCAGGGTTTCGATGGGCGTATAGATCACCCCGCCAACTTCAACTTCCACCGTGTATTCCGAGGTCGATAACAAGGCCCCCAGCCGGTAAGCCTCGTCGGTTGCGTTCGAATCGACAGGCAGATGCACCCGGTAGTTGAATTCAAATTGCACGCTGTTGGAGATCGGGGCTCGCCCGATCACGATCGTTCCCTGGCGGACCACCACTTCCGCGCCTTCCTCCCGCACTACCGAGCCATATTCGTCCCGCACGAGTCCCTTCAGGGTGACTCCCGGTGCAGGTGGGTAGGCGTGCGCAAATATGCTGAGCGCGACCCCCAGGACCCCCACCCAGAGGACGAGCCGAATATTGCCTGATGGCTTTAGCATGAGTTGCACTCCTATTGGAGTCCGTCGAGAGAGCAAAGAAAAAAGCGGGAGGCGCCCGGTAAGGGCATTTGATTTGCGAGCAGACCCATTCCAGTGGGCAGATTTTTAATCGTTGCCGGACAACTCCCACCTTGGGACGACAGCACTTCGGAAGTTAATACAATAAGACAACTCTGAACGATTCACCGTGAATCCTGAATCGGCATCGGTGGATTGATGGCAGCACCTGCCTGGAGGGCGCCCCTGCTGATGATGTCGCCGTCTTCCGGTTCAACTGCAGCAGTCCCCCACCCTGCACTCTGATGGGCGGGTGCTGCTTCCCCTCCCCCCGGCGCTGTGGTAGGGCTCGGGAATCATGAGATCGCTTCAAGCCCTGGCTGCACTCTTTGCCTGTGTCTTCCTGCCCCTCCACGCAGCTGTCTTGGATGACCTGACATGGACAACGACTGATGGCGAGGTCACCATTACGGACTGTGATGAGGCGGCCACTGGTGAACTGGTGATTCCGGACAGCATCGAAGGCAATCCTGTCACCAAGATCGGGGATTACGCCTTTTGGAACTGCAGCCAGCTGACGAGTGCCACGATCCCTGGTAGCGTCACCAGCATCGGGGAGGGGGCCTTCGAGTCCTGCAGCAGCCTCACAAGCACTACGATTGGTGACAGCGTCACCAGGATCGGGAATTACGCCTTTCGCGATTGCAGCAGCCTGGCCAGCATCACGATTCCCAACAGTGTCACCAGCATCGCATACAGCGCATTCCGGGACTGCAGCAATCTGGCCAGCATCGCGATCCCTGATAGCGTCACCGAGATCGGGAATGGCGCCTTCCAGAACTGCGGCAGCCTGAAGACGATCGAGGTAGGCGCCGGGAACGCGAATTATACGGGTAGCAATGGGGTTCTCTTTGATAAGGAGCAGGCGGTGCTCCTGACCTATCCCGCAGGCAAGACCGCCATCAGTTACACCCTGCCTGACAGCGTCACCAGCATCGCGAATGACGCCTTCCAGAACTGCCCCCGCCTGAGGAGTCTCGCTTTCGGGGAAAACAGTCTTCTCGCCAGCATCGGGACTGATGCCTTCCAGAACTGCATCGGCCTGGCGGGCATCGAGATCCCGGACAGTGTCACCAGCATCGGAGCTGGGAGCTTCCTTGGCTGCACCAGCCTGGCGAGCATCACGATTGGTGAGAGCGTCACCAGCATCGGGCGCGCTTCCTTCGCCTACTGCATCAGCCTCACAAGCATCACGATCCCGGACAGCGTTC
The DNA here is from genome assembly GCA_022448985.1 of Roseibacillus sp. Lineage (GTDB taxonomy): Bacteria > Verrucomicrobiota > Verrucomicrobiia > Verrucomicrobiales > Akkermansiaceae > Roseibacillus_B. The sequence goes on along the minus strand of JAKVCR010000046.1, from coordinate 1,298 downwards.
CCAGGATCGGGGATTCTGCCTTCGCTGGCTGCACCAGCCTGGCGAGCATCACGCTCCCTGGCAGCGTCACCAGCATCGGGCATGGCGCCTTCAGTGACTGCCACCGCCTTGTGAGCATCACGCTCCCTGAGAGCGTGACCAGTATCGGGGACCGGGCCTTCTCTGGCTGCGCCAGCGTGGCGGCCATCACAATCCCTGATGGCGTCACCATGATCGGAAATCACACCTTCCTTGAGTGCACCAGCCTGACAAGCGTCACGCTCCCTGACAGCGTCACCAGTATCGGAGATTGGGCCTTCCAGTCCTCCAGCAACCTGGCGGCCATCACACTCCCTCACAGTGTGACCAGTATCGGGGACCGGGCCTTCCTGTCCTGCCGCAGCCTCTCGAACATTACTTTCCTGGGTGCCGCTCCCACCGTGGGCGCGGACGCATTCTCAGGTGTGGCGGATGGGGCACGTGCTGATGTCGGATCCGGTGGAGCAGATGCAATCGCCGATAGTTTCGGAGGAATCGGGAACGTCTGGGAGGGGCTCACCGTGTTCGCTTCTACTCGAACGATCGGAACCACGATTATCACTGGAAGCGGCTCGGCAGTGGGCGGCGGCACATTCATCACCGGCAGTAGCGTCACCCTCACAGCCACTCCTGATCCCGGTTATCTGTTCATTGGATGGACGGGAGATGCCACCGGCTCAGTCAACCCACTGACCCTGACCATTAAGAGAGATATGAACGTTGGAGCGATTTTCACGGACGGAGCAGGCCTCGTGCCGCGAGCCAACTACGACGCCGTAGTGGCAGAACGGGATGCCCGCCCCACGCAGGCGGCGTATGACGCAGTGGTCGCCGAACGCGACGCACTGCCAACCCAGGCCGCATACGACGCAGTAGTGGCTGAACGCGAAGCCCGCCCCCATGACAGCGAAGATGATGGCCTGACTGACGATAGGGAGGCTGAGCTCGAAACTGACGTTCTGCTTGAAACTGTCTTTTTCCTTGAGGACGAATACAACGCCGTCATCGCCGAACGCGATGCGCGACCGACACAGGCGGCGTATGACAGCGCTGTGGCAACGGCCCGCACCGATGGACGGAGCGATGTCACAAGCGATCCTGCCAGCTACAACCTCGTTACTCAGGCGAGCTATGACGTGGTAGTGGCCGAACGTGACGCACTGCCAACCCAGGCCGCATACGATGCGGCATTAGCCGAACGCGACGCCCGCCCAACTGCCGAACAACTGGCCGCAGTCGAGGCTGAGCGGGATGCTCTGCCAACCCAGGCCGCATACGAC
>JAKVCR010000045.1 GCA_022448985.1 Roseibacillus sp. | reverse complement strand
AGGAGTTGCGACCGGTTTACCGCCTGCGGGGAGATGAACTCTACGTCCGGGCGGTGGTGACGTCCTCAAAGGACCACCCCAATCCGTCCTTTGCCGACCAGAAGGAACAGGCTTGGACCCAGCCAGTGGGCTGGAGGAAAGCGGTTGGTAGTGGGGAATAACAGTTTGCAGAGACGGAAGGCGGGTGGTGCAGGTAGCGGAAGCTGAGTTTGGGTCGAAGAGTTACGGGGAAATGCTGACCCTGCGGAAGCGAATCCTGCGGGATCCCCTCGGCTTGGAGTGGACGGAGGAAGAGGAATCATGGGAGTCCCGGGAGCGGCACTTTGAGGGTAGAGTGGACAACGAGATGGTCGCCTGCGTGGTAATCCGGCCGCTGGGGAACGGGGGAGTCAAACTACGCCAGATGGCGGTGGAGCCGGCCCGGCAGGGGACGGGGATCGGGCGCGGGCTCCTGGAAGGAGTGGAGAAGATCCTGATCACGGATGAAGTGGATCGAATCGAACTCAATGCCCGCGATACCGCGGTGGGCTTCTACGAGAGGCTGGGCTTCAGGAAGGTGGGGGAAGAGTTTGTCGAGGTGACCATCCCGCACTGGAAGATGGTAAAGACCCTGCGCTGACTTTTTGGCTTTCGGGCCGGGAACCTTCCGATTACCTCTCCAGCCATGGAACACCATGTCTATTTCTGGATGAAGGAGGAGCGGAAGAACGACGATGACCGGGCGGAGTTCGAGGCCGGGATGAGCAGGCTCAGGGAGTCGGCCACCCTGGAGAGCGGACGGTGGGGCAGGCCGGCGGAGACCGAGGAGCGCCCGGTGACTGATCATTCATGGGATTACGGACTCTCCTTCAAGTTCGCGACCCTCGACGATCATAACGACTACCAGGGTGACGACCCGCACCACAGGGAGTTCGTGGAGACCTTCAAGGACTGGTGGGACAAGGTCCTGGTCATGGATCTGAGATAGAGGAGCTTCAACCGCAGAGGGTCCCCATCTTCGAAATCCGGTCCTGCGATGGCCTTCTCAGGGCTTCCAGGGCATCGGACCACCTGGTTTCTTTGGGCGGAGGAACTTGGCATCAACTTTCTGGTACCAGGCGTGAAGGTCGTGTCGCATGGATTTGACGCGTTCCGGTTCCTTCCCGGCAAGATCGGTCTTCTCCCCGATATCCTCCTTCAGGTTGTAGAGGTGGACGCGGCCGTCCTCGAAGCGCTCGATGAGCTTGTAGTCACCCTGGCGGATAGCTCCACCGGGAAAGCCCCCCTGGTTTGAGTAGTGCGGGTAGTGCCAGTGGAGGGACTTGCGGGGGAGGATGGCGTCCGGATCCTTCAGGAGGGACACGAGGGACTGGCCATCGAGATGTTGCTTGGGTCTGGCGGGGAGCCCGGCAAGTTCGAGGAGGGTGGGGTAGAAGTCGGTGGAGGTGACTGGATGGTGGCAGACAGAACCGGGCCTGGTGAGGCCGGGAGCGACAATCATGTAAGGTTCACGGATGCCACCTTCATAGAGCCAGCCCTTGCCACCCCGCAGGGGAAGGTTGGAGGTAGGGCTGCCCTCCGAGGTGGAGAGCCCGCCATTGTCGGACATGAAGATCACAATGGTGTTTTTCGTGAGGTCGTTCTGATCAAGGGCGTCAAGGACCTGGCCGACCGCAGAGTCCATGGACTCCATCATGGCGGCATACACGGCATGCCGCTGGCGGATGCGGACCTTGCGCGTCGAGACCTTTCCGCGCCCGGATTGCCAGACTTGTTCCTCGGGGCCAAATTCGGGGTGTTCATCGGAAGCCGGAAGTGTGGCGGCCTTCTTCCGGTACTTGGCCACGAGGTCAGGTTTGCTCTGGAGGGGGGTATGCACCGAATAAAAGGAGAGGTAGAGCAGGAAGGGGCGGTTCTTGTTTGATGCGATGAACTTGATGGAGTCCCTTGCAAGGCGCTCCGGGAGGTGTTCGCCCCGAGGCCCGTCCGGGAGGCGGGGATTGTGATAGGGAGAAAAGAAACTGCGAGGCATCCCCCTGCTGTGACCGCCGATGTTGACATCAAAACCCTGCTTCGTAGGCCAGAATTCCGGCGTTGGTCCAAGGTGCCACTTCCCAGCGAAGCAGGTGGCGTAGTCCGCTTCCCTGAAGGCCTCGGCAAGGGTGTGCTCTTCAAGATCCATCCGGTCGTGCAGGGGCGCGGGCTGGAAACGTCCTCCCCGGCGGCCGGAGAAGAAATTGGTGGCGTCCGGGCGGGAGGGATGGCGGCCGGTCATGATGGAATACCGGGTAGGAGAACAGACCGGGTTGGCGGCATAACCGCTGGTGAAGCGGCATCCTGCCGAGGCAATCCGATCGCAGTTGGGTGTCTCGTAGAAGGAATCCGGATTGTAGGCGCCGATATCCATATAACCCAAATCGTCTACGAGGAAGAAAACCACATTGGGAGTCTCAGGGAGGGCAATGGCAGCAAGGAGTCCGCGGGTGAGGAGAAAAAGGCCTAATACGAGGGCGGGCAGGCGGCGGGTCATGAGATCATTACGCATGGTGGGGATCGAGTTTGGCAAGGCCGAATGGTGGAATCCGATCCTCTATTTTGGGAAAGTTTCGCTTTTGTCTCCGGCAAGCGGTGGCACTCTTATCACACTCGATGAAAGGACGTTTTTTTGTTCGGTCAGGCATCCTGATTTTCGTTTCCGCGGTCGCAATTCTCTGGACCTTCAGGCCGGTCTCGCTCTTTTCGCCAGAGGCCCGGGAGTCTGCTAAGACTGTGGTCTTAGCCTCTGGGGGCAGGGAGGCCCGACCTGTTGTTCCCGTTTCTGCACCGCGGAAGAAGGATCGTTCCTTCCCGTCTGGGACGCTGCAGCTACCGCCAATTGCGGCGGAAGAACTCCTTGCAGCTCATCCGCCGCGAAAGGGAGCACCCCTCCGGTTTGCGGAGGGGCTGCCCGTAAGGATCACGCCTTCGTCATATGGCCGATGGGAGTTGCGGGGGGAACGATCTCGATGGACTTTCCGGATCGAGGCCCCCGGGGCACTTAACCTGAATCTGGGCTTTTCCCGCTTCCACCTGCCGGGGAGCGCACGCCTGGAATTACGGGTTGGGGAAGAGTTGCAGGTGCGACCCTTTACCGCCGCCGACAATGAGGCTCACGGCGAGCTCTGGACTCCGGTAGTGGCGGGCTCGGAACTGGAGCTCTTGCTTGAGGTGGCGCAGGAGGAACGGGACCAGGTAGAATTGCAGTTGACCTCCATCAACCGGGGCTTTCGCCCTTTGAGTTTTGCGGCTGGCTACTGGAAGATCGGTAATTCGGCCCCATGGGGAAACTGCCATGTTGACGTGGTGTGCTCAGCCACGGAATCCGGCGTGGGTCCGGCTCTGGACCAGTATCGTGATCAGATCAAGTCGGCGGGGGTTTACACCCTGAATGGAGAGGATACCTGTTCGGGCAGTGCGGTGAATAATGCACGCAACGACGGGACCCCGTATTTCATAACGGCGGATCATTGTGGAGTACGCTCGTCCAATGCGGCCAGCATGGTGGTCTACTGGAACCATGAAAACACCTCCTGCCGGACACCAGGCAGCGGCCAGAATGGCGGGGATGGCAATGGTCCCATCAGTAACTTCAACAGTGGAGCGATAGTGCGTGCGAGCTACGCCGCCCCGGATATGACATTGGTGGAACTGGACGATCCGATTAATCCCGACCATGGGGTATTCCTGGCTGGGTGGTCGCGGACGGGGAGCCCCGGCATGGCGGTGTGCGTACATTTCCCGAACACCTCGGAGAAGCGCATTAGTTTTGATTTTGATCCCTTGCGCTCCACCAATGATTACAGCACGAGCAGCAATCCGAACGGAACCCACTGGATGGTGATTGACTGGGATCACGGTTCCACGGAAGGAGGGTCCTCCGGATCACCGATTTATGACGAGAACGGGCGCATGGTGGGACAGCTGTCCGGGGGCGATGCGGCCTGTGGGAATGACGAAGCAGACTGGTACGGTAAGTTTTCCAGGGGTTGGGATGGAGGAGGAACGCCAGGCTCCCGGTTGCGGGACTGGCTGGATCCTGATGAGACCGGGGTGCTGACGCTGGATGGAATCTCGGTGGGTCTTTCTCAGGTCATTATCGAGGATGCGGAGATCTCGGAAGGAGACTTCGGGAGGAAGAACCTGGCATTCACGGTTCGCCTGAATGAGGCGGTGGCCCAGCGACTCGATTTTACCTACTCGACTGAGAACGGTTCGGCCGTCGCCGGTTCCGACTATGTGGCGGCGTCCAGGGTGCCCTTTTTCCTTGCGGCCGGTCAGCTCACCAAGACCTTTTCCATTGCCATCGAGGGGGACACGAATCCGGAAGGCAATGAACGGTTCCAGGTGGCGCTCTCCCTGCAGGGTGATGCCCCCGTGAATGTCAGTGAAGCGCAGGCCTGGGGGACAATCATCAATGATGATTTCATCGCTCCGGTCCTGATTGGCCCGACAGTGGTGAACGGGAGGGTGGGGGAAAATATCACCACCAGCCTTGTGGTGCAGAATACCCCCACCGCGTTCTCGTTGAGCAGCGCGCCTGCCGGGATGGAAATCAATGGGGGGGGAGTGATCAGCTGGATCCCCTCTGTCCCCGGGGATTTCGAAGTGACCGTGACGATTGCCAATGAGGCCGGGTCAGCAGCAGGCAGGATTCTCTTCACGATCTTACCAAACTCCCTTGACCAGGCGCTCGATTCCCCGGGTGGGATCGCATTGAGCTCGGGAGGTGCAGCTCCATTCCGCATTGATGGGAGCAGTGATTCGCGGGCGGGAAACAATCGGGCAGAGAGCGGAACGATTGGAGATGAAAGCGAGTCCTGGCTGGAGGTGACGGTGGAAGGCCCCGATTACCTGGGATTCTGGTGGAAGGTTTCCAGTGAGGCGGACTTTGATTTTCTACGCCTCTCGGTGGATGGGGAGATTCGCCAGGAGATTTCAGGAATCAGGGACTGGGACTACCAGGTGGTGGCTGTTCCTCCCGGGAGGCACACCGTCCGCTGGACTTATTCCAAGGACATAGACACGCGGGAGGGAGAGGATCTCGGATGGGTCGATTTCCTGCAGCTGGCCTCCCGGAGCGTGCCCTTCCTGATGGGCCCTGCCCATGTCCGGGTGCATTCCGGCGGCCCGGTTGAGTATCAGTTCCCGACTTCCCAGCCGGGAGCTTCCTTTACTCCGGTCCAACTGGGATCGGGATTGTCATTGAACGCAGCCGGCGAAGTGATTGGCAGCCCCCTTGTGGACGGGGAGCGCAGTTTCACGCTGCAAATCCAGCAGCAGGGAGAGCAACTCAGCATCCCTGCCACGGTCGAGGTCCTGCCCACTTTAGGGGCCGGAACGGCTGCCTACCCAGCCACCGGACCGGATTGGGGCCTTGCCTGGGAGACGGGTGGATCCGGTATCTGGGTCGCGCAGTCTGATGTCACCAGTGACGGGCAGGCGGCGGCCGCCGCCCAGGGCGTACCACACGATGGACGGGCCTCCCTCAGCACGTGGGTATGCGGGCCGGGAGCGGTGTCCTTCTCCTGGCGGGCCTCTTCGGAGAGAGATTATGACTTCCTGTATTACGAAGTGAACGGGCAGCAGAGGGCGTCGCTGACCGGAAACAGCAGGTGGCAGGAATACACCGAAGAGCTGCCCTACGGATGGCATCAGCTTACCTGGGCCTACGAAAAGGATGGGAGTGAATCGCGACGCGATGATACTGGTTATCTGGACGAGATTTCCTTCACCGGGTACACAGGGTGGGCTTTGCAGGCAGGAATCGGACAGAAGACGGGAGTGACCCTGGACCCCGATGGCGATGGGCAGAATCTGCTGTTTGAGTTTGCTACCGGAGGGAGTGCCACTGGCTGGGATGCGATGCCCGTTCCTGCCCTCGTGGGTGGAGCCCTGACGCTGGAGAGCTCCAAACGGGCAGACACGGGTTTGCATTTTGATGCCGAAGTGAGCGGAAATCTCGTGGACTGGAACCGTAGCGAGCGAAGCATCCTGCAGGATGACGAGGAGGTCTTTCGCGTACGGGACCAGGTGGGGATTGGTGTGGCGGATGAGCGCTATCTGCGAATGACCGTGCATCCGCAGAAGTAGGACGCGCCTGCACCGGGAGCCCCGTAGCCGCAGGCTGTGGTTCCGGGGGATTTTTTCTAGCGGAATTCCAGGGTCCGAGACGGTTGCCGGCCGAACCCGCGGATCTCGAGGCGGGAGGGAAAAAGCCGGGCGCAGGAGAAAGCATTGTCTTTGGTATCGAGCATGCCGTGAAGAGTAAGGTAGTGGAGGCCTTCCTTGGCCTTGTAACCGCCGCTGTGCCGGTGTCCGTTGAGATAGGCCTTACAGCAGGGGAACTTTCTCAAGAGCTGGTCAAGCGCGGAGCGGTTCCAGCTGCAGTGCGCCTCCTCGGGCAGAACCGGGTGATGTCCGAAGACGAGAACCGACTCCCTGGCGGAGGTCGCTTTCTCAAGTTGCCCGGCAAGCCATGTGAGCTGCGCATCACTTGCCCGGCTGTTCCAGGGCTGTGCGTAGGATTTGCCGGAGGCGCTCAACTTCTTGAGTTCCGCCTTGGCCATGGCGGTCCGGGCGTCCCCGGCAGGGTAGCGGTAAGTGCTCACCTCGGTGGTGTCGAGGAACAGGAAGCGGAACCCGGCCTGCCGAATTGCATAATAGGTATCGGTCAGGCCTAGCTCGGCAGGCACCTTGGACCTGAGGTTTTCGGCTACCTCAAAGTCGTGGTTGCCGAGGACATGGTAGAGTCGGGATTTGAGCTTGGCGACAATGGGCTTGAGATCGGCAAAGCTCTTGAAGTCCCGGTCGATGAAATCTCCCAGGTGAAAGGTGAAGGCCAGGTCGCACTTGTTCAACTCATGGATAGCTTCGGCAAGCTTCCGGGGGCTTTCGCGATAGAAGCGTGTCCCGACCTGGTCGGCGTCGACGTATTGACAGTCGGCCATGAGTCCGAAGGAGAGAAGGGGTTTCTCCTTTGGGCTAGTTGTGCTCTCGGCGGAACTTATGGCGGTGGCGGCAACAGTGGAGCCGGTACTGGCAAGAAAGCGGCGGCGTGTGGTCATGGAGAGAGGATTGTAGTTTTTGCCCCAGAGGTCGATCTGATCCGGCCTTTTTGAGGAGAAAATCCGGTGATTTCTACAAGCAGGGGAAAGACGGGAGGGAATAGCTTGATCAGGGGGTGGGATTCCGGGGTATAGAGTCTGCAACATCATGAAATCGAACGCTCTCGCCCTTACGCTGACACTGTCGACTGGATTGCTCGCCCCCTTGGCGGCTCAACTCGAAATCAAGGATACCAAGGGAAAGCACCTCGACATCGTCTCCGGTGACAAGGTCCTTGTCCGCTACATGTACGAGTATGACGCCTCGACCGACGAAAAGAAGCACGCAACCTACAAGCCGTATCTGCACGTCTTTGATGCGGCGGGGAAGGCGCCCATCACAAAGGGTCCGGGGGGTCAGTTCACCCACCACCGGGGTATCTTCATCGGGTGGAGTAAACTGGGGTTCAACGGCAAGAGTTACGACCGTTGGCACATGAAGAACGGGGCCATCGTCCATCAGAAATTCCACGAGCATAAGACCGGGGAGGATACAGCTGCGATCACCTCGGTGACCCATTGGCATGATAATGAGAAGAAGCCCATCCTTGACGAGGAGCGGACCATGGCGGTCTGGACCCCGAAGGAGGGGTGGGCTCGCACAGTCGTTTTTTTCAAGAGCAAGCTCACTGCGACCTATGGCGATGTGGCCCTGAAGGGAGACCCTGAACATGCCGGGATCCAGTACCGGCCTGCAGATGAGGTGGATCGCAAGAAGACGAAGTATCTCTTTCCGAAGGAGGAGGTCACTACCGCGAACGTTAAGAAGCACAAGGACCTGGCCTGGATTGCGGAAACCTACTGGCTCGGCGACAAGGCGCACAGCGTGGTGCAGCTCAACCATCCAGGAAATCCCAAGGGGACTGTGCATTCGGCCTACCGTGACTATGGGCGTTTCGGATCCTTCTTCGAAAAGGAGATTAAGAAAGGGGAGTCCCTCACCGTGCGTTACGCATTTGCGATAGTGGATGGGGAGTTGCCCACCCGTTCGGAGATCCAGCAGGCTTCCGAGATGTATGCGAATATGAAGGAGAGCGGCGAGTAAGGCGAGTCGCCCACTGGCTGCAGGCCTCTCCCGCGGCCCGTACCCGGGTTGTGGTGCTCAGGACCCGGGCGCATGCTCCGCCAGCCAGGAGGAAACCACGCGGGTCCACGCCCGATATCCGGCAGGATTCAGGTGGAGGCCGTCCTCTTCAAAGAGAGCGGGCATGGGTTTCCCGTCCTCACCGAGCATGGGGGTGACGGTGTCGAGGTGGTGGAGATAGTCATCCTCTGCGCAGAGCTGTTGAATCGCCTCGTTGGCGCGCTTCATCTCGGGCCAGAGATTCCAGCGCTTCAAACTGGGCTTGATGGGAAGGAAGGCGAAGTGGGTGCCGGGCAGCTTGGTGCGCACGAGCTTGGCGAAGCGACGGTAGTCGGCCACCACCTGATCCGGGGTCTCACCATTGCCGATATCGTTGTCGCCTTCGTAGAGCAGGATCAACCGTGGGCGGTAAGGCAGGACGATGCGGTCAAAGTAGAGAATGGCATCCGACAGTTCTGATCCCCCGAATCCCCGGTTCAGGACGGGTTGACCTGGAAAGGACGAGGGGAGGTTCCACCTGCGGATGCTGGAGCTGCCCACGAAGAGGACGGGGCTGGCGGGGGGCGGGTTTTCCTGGTCGGCCTCCTCAAAGGCTCGAATGGACGGGTCCCAGTTTTTGATCAGGATATTCATCTTGGATCGGAGGGGGCGGATGGCGGCTTTCTTTCTGGCGAGGGGAGTGGAGTGAAGGCGTAAATCGCGCAAGGCGGGGAGGGCCTCAAGGGGCGGGAGGGTGGTCACCTGGGTAGCGTTGAGGGAAAGGAGGCGTAGCTCCTTGCAGGAAGCAAGAGGCTTGAGGTCTGCGACCTCGGTCTCGTCCACCTTGAGAACACGCAGGTGGGGAAGTTGCCGGGTGAATTCGAGAGAATCGACCCCCCGGAGGGACCGAAGCTTGAGAAAGCGGAGGTTGCGATTGGCGGCAAGGGCCTCGGCTCCGACGAGTGAGCCTCCCTTGATGTTGAGGTTGACGAGTGGTGAGGCCTTGCTGATGGGCAGAACCGAAATGGAATCTCCAGCCCGCAGTTCAAGGTCGAGGAAACGGGCCTGGAGGAGATCGGGGAGAATTGGGGGTGGGCGGAGTTGGGGTGCGGCCAGGGAGCGGAAGGAGAAATAGTGAAGATTGGCGGCAAGATCGAATCCGGCTGGGCTGATGGATCCCACGCAGGCTACAAAGGTCCGCTGGGGATCGATAAGGGCGGGGGGAGTTCCGCGGAGAGCACGGAATTCTAGGATGATGCCCCACAGGGCATCGGGTTGCTTCGCGAGGTCTTCCGGAATGGGATCCGACCCCCGGAGGCGCAGGGCGACGCAACGCTCCGGGCCCTTGTCTATGCGGGCGTGGAGCAGCTTCCTGTCCGGGTCGGAGCGGAAGGAGTAGTGACCGGGTTGGCGGAGGACGAGCGGGAAGTCCTGTACGGTGGTGACATCGCCGGCAGCAGGTGCTCCCAGTCTTTTTCCCTGAACGGGGTAGATGGTGGGGTGAATGCGCTGGCCGTCGAGGGTAAAGGCGTAGGTCTTCGCGGCATCGGCTTTGGTGGCGGAAAGAAGGACCAGGATCAGGAGCGTGCGCAGGATCATGTTCAGGTCGGTAAGCCTCCGGATGAAGGAGGCTGCTGTCAATCGGGGAACCTATGGAGGCAGCCCGGAAAGGGAAGCTGTTCCGCTACAGGAGTCTGGCGCCCTGGGTTGGGCGGGTGGAAAAGAGCTGGGGGGTTCGACCAGTCTCCTCTTCGTAGTCCACGGAGAGGCGGGTCGCGATCTCGTGGAGTTGTTTGCTCCGGCAGAGCGTGACGGTGGAGCCCCCGAAGCCGCCTCCCGTCATGCGGGAACCGAGGACACCGCCTTCGAAGCCGATCTCACTGGCGATATCGACCAGGAGGTCAAGTTCCCCGCAAGACACCTCGAAGTCGTCCCGGAGAGACTGGTGGGAGGCCGCCATGAGAGGCCCGAGGGCAGCATAGTTGTCCCGGCGCAATTCCTCGGCGGCTTCCACGGTCCGGGTGATCTCGCTCACCACGTGGCGGGCCCGGCGGAAG
>JAKVCR010000044.1 GCA_022448985.1 Roseibacillus sp. | reverse complement strand
AGAATTCTTCAAGCGGGCCTTCTGGTTGTGGATTCTCTTCGGGTTGACCTGGCCCCTGGTTTTTCTTGTCGAGCCGATTGCAAGCCCCCTGCAGCTCCTGATGACGAAATTGACGGAAGTCTATCTCAAGGTCACCGGGGTTGATGTTATCCGTTCGGGGACCTCCCTCTATTCACCGCCGGCGGAAGGGGTGCCGGCCGGAGACCGCTTTTCGTTGGGCATTGCAGTGGCATGCTCGGGGTTACGCTCTCTCTTCGCCCTCGGGATGGTGAGTCTTCTCTACGGCTACATTTCTCTTAAGAAAGGCTGGCACCGTTTAATTTTGGCTGCCTCGGCCGTGCCCTTTGCGATCTTCGGGAACTTCGTCCGGATGCTCCTGCTCTACTACGGCACCGTCTGGGTCTCCAAGGACTTCGCGATCGGCACGGATGACCATCCGTCCGCCTTCCACACGGGGGCAGGTATTGCGGTCTTTATTGTAGCTCTCATTTGCATGCTGGTTCTCGTGGAGGTACTTAATCGCGGATTCAAGTCGTTGAGGCGGAAGCGCGTCCGCTCCCGTGTAGTGGGGATGGAGGAAGAGGCAGGCTCCGATGAAAAAACAGAGAACTTCCCAAGGGAATGATCACGACGAAACATACCATTGTCCGGAGCGTGGTAGCGCTGCTGCTGGTCTCCGCCACGGTCGGGTTCTGCATGCTTTTTCCCAACGCGGCAGAGAATTCGGCGTCAGGAATGGTCCTGAGGCTGCCAGGCAGGGAGGAAGTTCCCGGTCACCTGGGCTTCGAGCGGCCAGTCTCCAAGGAGGAAAAGAAATGGCTGCCCGAGGATACCGGGATCCTGAAGATGCTGTATGTCCCGACGGCCTTGACGGCTTCGAATGAGGTCGAGGCTGCCGAAGCGGGGATCTCGGTCAGTCTCATCCTGAGCGGGATGGATCGCCGGAGCCTGCACCGTCCTGAAGTCTGCCTGCGCGCGCAGGGATGGCGGATTGCCGGGAAGGAAACCGTTACTCTCTCCGTTGCCGGAGAGGACCTGAAAGTCATGGACTTCACCCTGCTGCGCAAGGTGAACGAGAAGGATGGCACCATTCGCAATGTGCGGGCCCACTACGTCTACTGGTGGATCGGGGCCAAGCGGTCGACGCCCTCCGACTTTGAACGTATTCTCTATACGGTCCTGGATAACATGTTCAGGAACGTCAACAATCGCTGGGGATATCCCAGTGTATTGGTATATGCTGACTTGAAGGGGCGTAAGACTCCCGCGGAAATCGCAGTCGCCGATGCCGAGGCCCGGAGGCGTGCCTTTTCCTTCATCCAGCAAAATGCTCCCTTGTTTCAGAAATCGCTGGGAGCTGCCGAGGCTGAATGAAGGCCCTTCTACGGACGTTACACGCCCCGGTTTACGAGCGGCGACTGGAGGTCCTGCTCAAGGTCCTGGGGGATTGCCTTCCCCGGGGCGAGTCACTACTCGATATAGGTTGTGGGGCAGGAACCCTTGGAGATGGTCTTGCCCGTGAATACGGTCTGGAGGTTCGCGGCTTGGAAACCAATACGCGGGAAGGCTGTGCCATCCCGGTCGAGCCCTACGATGGGGAGACCATACCCTACGAAGACGATTCCATCGACAACGTCCTGCTGGCGGACGTTCTTCATCACGAGGAGAAGCCCGAGCGCCTGTTGCAGGAGGCCGGACGCGTGGCGCGCAAGCGCGTTATCGTCAAGGACCACAAGACCGGAACCTTCTTGTCCTGGCCGAGGATTTCCCTCATCGACTGGGCTGCCAATGTCGGCTATGGCGTGCGCTGCCTTTACCGTTACCCGACTGCGGGTGGCTGGCATGATCTCTTCAGGCAGTGTTCCCTTTCTTTGCAGGAGGAGCGCACTTCCCTCGACCTGTATCCGCCGGTACTGAATGCTCTCTTCGGCAGGAAGCTTCAGTACTTCGCTGTGCTCAATCCCATCACCCCTGAATCGGAATGACACGTTCCGGAAAGATGCGCCTTGCGGCATCGGTCGTGACCGTGGCCTGGATCTGTCTGGAAATCTGGGCAGTCGGTCCCGTCATGCGGGAGAGCGACCAGGCTTCCCTGCTTGAGGGTGCGGTGCAGCTTGCAGTGGGCGACAAGGCTCTCTCGGGCAATGACAGTTACAACTACGACAAGCAGTACTTCTCCTACTGGGTGACGGCAGCCTGGCTCAAGTTGCGTAGTCTGTCGGCAGATGGGTCCATGGCCATCGTGCGGGAGGGAAACCTGCTCGCGGTTACTCTCTTCGCTCTCGCTCTGCTCTCCGTGGTGGGATCGCAGCGGAAGTGGTCCGGAGTGCAGGTCGCGGTTCTCTACGGCGCGCTCTTTACCCCCGTGCTGTCCTTTTCGGGAATGTTTCTCTCGCCCAATATGATTTCGGCATCCTTCCTTCTGGTGCTCGTGGTAATGTTGCGGCCCCCTATGGAGGACGGAGGTGCCGGGGAAGGTGCGGGACAGCCCTCTTCGGGACGGGTTTTTCTGGTGGGTCTTCTTGCGTGGGCAGCTGCCGCAGCGCGTCAGGATGCCCTCCTCCTGATGCCTCTGTTGGCTCTCTTCACGGTCCGTGGGAGCTCATTACGGGAACTGGTCCACGATCGGCGGGTGCAGGCCATGGTGATTGGTACCGTTTTTGCAATTGTCCTGGGGTTTCTCCTCAGTGACGGCTTCGCGGTCCTGCCCACTCCTTTCTTCGTCCTGCCCACCTTTGTCGCCTTCATCGGGGGAGGGATCGGGGCCCTTCTCCTTCTCCTGCTTGTATTTGCAGCGACTCTTGCAGGCAGGCGGGCGCTCTGCCACTACCTCCTCGCCGCTGCCGTTCTGCTTCCTCTCATCTTTTACGGATGCGTGCTCTACACCCCGCGTCATCTTTTCCTCCCGGCCCTCGCAGTCCTCCTGACCATCTTTTTTGAACGCGGGTACGAGGTTTGGAACGTGATCGGGCGGCGGCGTCTCGGACAGCTTGCGATTGTCCTCACTCTTCTCGGGACCCTTGGGCCCTGGATCGTGGGGGCGCGCATGGCAGGCTGGCGTAAGGGCACTCCGGTGACCTCTGCAGCAACCCTCTTCCCTTCGACTGACGGGTTCTGGCCGATGGGAGGCTACGGATGGTTCTTTGGCCGGCTGGCCGGCGGCGCAGAAGAGGCCGTCGATCACAATCAGCGGGTTTGGGCGGCTTGGAGCATGGTGAGTCCTGCAAGTATTCCCCGGGGTAAGGGAGTCGTTCTCAGCAGCGGGCTCGTGTCTTATGGGACGTTCCATCTCGCCCTCTTCGGGGTAGATCAGGCCCGCCGCATAGAAGATGCCGATTTCGTCCTGTTCGACGAACGCACCTTGGGGAAACGGCAGCGGGGTGTGAATGCGACCGAAGGTCCAAACCGGAATTCCCTCCTCTCGCTTCTCAAACGCGGGCGTTTGCAGGTGGTGGGGGAGGCTCATGGAGAGCGAATCCTTTTATGGACTCCCGGGAAGCCAGGGGGAGGCCCCCTTGATACCGGGGTTAGCATAAAGCTCTCCCTTCATAAGTATTTCAACGGTAATGATTTCCGACTCAGTCAATGGCACAAGGGCAACTGGAATACCGACGAATTGGAGGGACACCGGGGTGTGGTTGCGGGGCGGAATCGTAAATCGCTTGAGGAGTTGGGGCGCAGCATTCGGCAGGCCGGAGAACTGGTGAAACTGGAGAGCCCTTACGATCAGGATCCTTGGTGGGCTCTGCCTCTCACTGCTGATAACTGGGAGGACCTCCGTATGAAACACGGTGCTGACCTGGAGGAGTTCTGGGTAGGATATGGGACCCTGCCTGCCTTCATGGATGTGCGGAAGTACGCAGGTTCCGGAGCGGGGCGGTGACCAACCCGGGCGAGCTGCACGGAGTGGGCAAAATCATCCTGGATTCGCATAGATGTCAGAGAAAACGACAGTGAATGTGATCGCTGCCACAGTCCGGAAGTGGCTGGTGGCCCTGCGTACGCAGCACTGGATCAAGAGTGGATTCTGCCTCGCCGCCCTTTTCTTTCACGGGTCCGCGCTGGAAGTTGAGGCTTGGATGGCCGTACTGCCCATCGCTCTTTGCTTCTGCCTGATTTCCAGCGCGGTTTATCTCGCTAACGACATCGCGAACCGTGCAGAAGACCAGCTTCATCCCCGTAAACGCAGGCGGCCCATCGCAAGTGGACAGATTTCCGTGCGCCAGGCGTGGCTGGCGGTTGTCCTGCTGGCTGGTGGTTCGCTGGGATTTGCCTGGTGGGTTTATGGAGCGGGCACCGTGATGTGGGTCCTGGCAGGCTACTATCTGCTTTCCTGGATCTACTCGTACTACCTTCGTGGACTGCCGCTTCTCGATGTGCTCGTCCTGGCGGTCGGCTTCGTGGCGCGGGTGGCGGCCGGGGCCTACGCGCTGCAGAGCTTTGACCATACTGCCCATCCCACTGCCTGGCTCCTGAGCTGCACATATTTCCTTGCCCTCCTGCTAGGCTTTGGAAAACGCAAGGGTGAGTGGCTTCTCCTCGAGAAAACCCATCGTGAAATGGGGATCACCCGGCGAGCCCTGCGCGGATACACTGCCGACCTCCTTGACGTTCTGACCGGCTGCAGTGCCCTTCTTGCCGGAGCAATTTACCTGGCGTATTGTCTGAACCGTCCCGACCGTATTCCCTTCGTGTTTACCGCCCTCCCCGCCCTGACCGGGCTCATGAGCTACCTGCGGCTGGCCTGGCGCTCCACGGTTGTGGAAACTCCCGAACGTCTCCTTCTGCGGAGCCCCGGGCTCGTCATTTCGCTGACTGTCTGGCTTGTATTGGTGGGCTGGTTTACAGCTGTCGGGTGAATGTTTCCCCTCTGCCGATTTCGAATTTAACGCCATGAGCAACCAACCTGCCCAAGACCAATCCGCCCGTGCGGACTGGGTGGCGCCTTCCGCGCTGCTCTTCCTCCTGGCGGGGTGGCTGGTGGCCATTCTTTATGCGGGAGGGCTGGAACTCCACCGGAGCGCGGTGGCCATGCCGTTGGTCGTGGCCGGAGCTCTTCTGGGACTGGCCGAAACGATCCGCACCGGGCGTTCCATGCAGACACCCATGCTGCTGGTGGCTGTGCCGGCACTGCTTTACTTTATCTTGCGGGCCCTTTTCTCGCCGGTATGGGATCTGGGCCGCCATGACCTGCATCTCATCAGTATGGCGTGGTTGACCATTGTCACGGTATCCACGTGTGTGGTCACCCGGCGTGAGCGGATCATTCTTCTCTCCGGTCTCGTCGCCGTCTTCGGGGCACAGGTTCTCGCGGGTTTATACCAGCAGTTTCTCAATCCCGACTTCACGCTCTTCCGGCGGATGCGTCAGAGTGGGGGAGGGGTGAGCGGGCTTTTCTGGCAGTGGAACAATCTGGCGGGGCTCCTCGCCATCATGGTGCCGCTTTTCCTCGGGGTAGCGTTCTGCTTGCCCAGACATTTCCAGGCAGGGAGTTTTTGGAAGAGCCGGACGCCCTTCCTGCTCCTGGCAGCGACAGGGCTCCTGCTCGCTTGGTTAACCAAGTCGCGGGCCGGGTTTGCGGCTACTGTTGGCGGCCTGGGGTGTGCCTGTGCGCTCGTTGTTCTCATAAGGGCCCGACGCCGCAAGGCGGGGGCCCGGTTGGTGGCCTGGGGCGCTCTTGCCGTCCTTGCCATCGGAGCCGTGGGGGCGGTTGGCCTGGCCACCTCTGCCCTGAGTGAACAGCGGGGCCAGGGATCCGATCTTGGCAACCTGCTGGGCTCAAGTTCGCGGCTGGGCCTGGCCGGCGTGGCCTTCGAAATCTGGCAGGAAAACCCCCTGTTTGGAAATGGGAGCCAGAGTTATCGTTATCTTTCCATTCAGCACTGGGACACTGATATTCCCAGTTGGGTCAACGATCCCGAGCTCGCCCACAACGAATATCTCCAGGTGCTCTGCGACTATGGATTGGTCGGCCTGATTCTCATTCTGGGGTTTCTCGTCGTGATTGTTCTGGCCGTAGTGCTTCCTTCGCCCCGGAGTGGCGCCGACCCTCCTCCCCTCCAGCGCGGCCTGCAGGTGGGGGGTGTCGCGGGATTAGTGGGAGGAATGCTTCATGCAGCCTTTGATTTCCAGACCCACCTCCTGCCTGTTCTCATGATGGCCTCCCTTGCGATCGGACTTGTCATGCCTGCAGCATCTCCGAGCCGTTCTCTCCTGGCCAGAGGCATGCACGCGGGCCTGTTAATAATGACGGCCCTTCTTGCCGTGGTTGCAGTAATCAAGGAGAGCGTGCATGCTGGTGGATGGATGAAGTGGGAAGGGCAACGGCAGGCCAACTACGCCGTGGACCCCGGGGAATTGCCCCAGCTGCGGACACTGGTGGAGGATTCGCCGCATTACCTTGCGGCTGAGATGTACGGTCGCCTGCAGCTGAGTGCCTACACACAGACCCCGGAGGCGGACCGCCCTGAAATCGTCTTTCGCCTGGAGGAAGCCCGCTGGGGACTGGAACTAGCCCTCAAGCGTCACCCGGAGGACCCGCGGAGCCTGGTCGAACTGGGTCTCGTGCTTGATCTGCTCGGAGAGTTCGACGAGGCGGCCGGGGTGCATGTGGAAGCCATTCGGGTTACCAGACGCCGGGAACGCAAGTTCGGAGCCTATGCCGGGCTCTCTCGTCACCTCGCCCTGCGTGGCAAACATCTCTGGTACAGCCGCCGACCGGAAGAGGCTTTGGGCTGCTTCCTCCTTGCCCGGGAATACATGAAGCATTCCAAGCCCTGGGTCTACGACGGGGGAGGCCGGCCCACAACCCTCCGGCGCCGCCCGCGGAGAATCCTGGATGAACACATTAAATTCTTGCAGGAGGGGAAAATCCGGCCTGAGTTTCCGCCCGACATCCTCAATCGGTTTCCCAGACCGGATGATCCTACAACCCGCTGATGGCCCAAGGACGTAAAGAAGCCCTCTCGGTGCAGGCATTGCAGTTTGCCGATGCCGGCCTTGTGTATCTGGCCTTTGTGATCAGTGCTGCCGTGCGCGATGATCTCCTCAAGATCCTCATCAAGTGGAGGATCTGGAAAGGAGGAGAGAATCCGGTCGAGATTGGCCTCACGGAGATGATGCCGTTGCTTTTTGTCATCATTCCGCTGACACCCATTGCGCTCGAAGCTTTTGGGTTTTATCGCCATCCCCTTCGCAAGCGCATCCGGGATTCCCTGGTCCAGATGTTCAAGTCCCTCATCATCGTGGGCGTGGCCGTTGGTGCTCTGGTGGTCTTTCTCAAGCTGGGAGACACGCCTCGACTGACCCTTGGTGCAGCGGTCCCCATTGCAGTTTGTCTTGTCCTGTTGCGTGAGGGTCTGGTACGCAGCATCGTATTGCACTCGGTGCGGGCGGAAGATGCCAAGGAGGCGGTTATTTACGCCGGATCGGAGGAGTCCATCGAGGAATTCGAAGCGAGTCTTTCTCCCGATGTCTTGGCTGAATACAAGGTAGTGGCCCGCTACCAACCCTCCGAGGGAACCCCGGAGAAGTTCACCAATCTCCTCAAGCGCGAGTCCGTTGCCCGGGTGATTTTTGCACCGAGGCGGACCGAGTTCGGCGAACTGGCCGAATTGGTGGAGATCTGCGAGGTGCAGGGCGTGGAAGCCTGGATCTCGGCTGACTTCATCCAGACCCAGGTAGCCCGTCCTGACTTCGATAGCATGGGGGGCAAGCCCATGCTGGTCCTGCGCTCCACCCCGGAGTTGTCCTGGACACTCTGGGTGAAAGGCATGATTGATTTCGTGTTATCTGCAATCGTGCTGAGCGTATCGATCGTGCTTATCTGGTGGTGGGTAGCGTTGTTTATCAAGATTGGGAGCCCCAAGGGTCCCGTATTCTTTCGCCAGAAACGGGCTGGTCGTTATGGCAAGCCTTTCAACATGTGGAAATTCCGGACCATGCATCCGGATGCGGAATCCCAACTCGCCGAGATCAAGGAATCGGAGGGTAACGAGATGACCGGTCCGGTATTTAAGCTGGAGAACGATCCAAGGGTCTTTGGTTTCGGGAATTTCCTGCGACGCACCAGCATCGATGAGCTGCCCCAACTTCTCAACGTAATCCGGGGGGACATGAGCTTGGTTGGTCCCCGGCCGCTTCCCCTCTACGAGGTCGAGCAGTTTGCCAAGTCCGAACACCGGCGTCGTCTCAGCGTGAAGCCGGGAATCACCTGCCTCTGGCAGGTGAGCGGTCGCAACAAGATCACAAGCTTTGAGGAGTGGGTCCGACTGGATCTCGAATACATCGACAACTGGTCTCTTGGGCTCGACTTCAAGATCCTCCTCAAGACCGTTCCGGCCGTGATGATGGGGAAGGGGAGCAAGTAGGGCGTGGCAAAATGGGAGATCCCGGAGAAGATCAAGAAGGGTTGCCGTCGATTCTCCTCGCCCTTCTGGCCAGAAATTAATAACCAGTCCCCGGCCACTACCTGCCATGAAACTTCTTACCGGGAACGCCCACCCCACTCTTGCCCAGGGGATCGCCGACCAGATCGGAACCAGCCTGGCCGACGCCGAAGTCACTAGTTTTCCGGATGGTGAAACCTACGTGCGGATCAATGAAAACGTCCGTCGGCAGGATGTCTTTCTCATCCAGCCCACCTGCCCGCCCACCAACCAGAACCTGATGGAGCTCCTCATCATGGTGGACGCTGTTCGTCGGGCCAGTGCCGAGCGAATCACTGCCGTTATCCCCTTCTTTGGCTACGCCCGCCAGGACCGGAAGGACAAGCCCCGCGCGCCCATCACGGCCAAGCTGGTGGCCAATCTCATCGAGGCAGCCGGAGTTGACCGCGTTCTCACCATGGACCTGCACGCCGCCCAGGTGCAGGGCTTCTTCGATATTCCGGTCGACCATCTCTATGCCAAGCCCGTCCTTCTCAAACACCTGCGCGCACAGCGCAATGGCTCAGACCGTGAGATCACGGTAGTCTCTCCGGATGTCGGGGGGGTCAAGATAGCCCGTAGTTACGCAGATGCCCTCGGGGCCGAATTAGCCATCGTGGCCAAGCAACGTATCTCCGCCACCGTGGTGGAGCCCATGAAACTCATCGGAGAAGTGGGGGGACGGGACGCCATTATCGTGGATGACATGACCGAAACGGCCGGGACCCTTTGTGCTGCTGCGGAGACTCTCAAGAACAACGGGGCGGGCCGGATCTACGCCGGCGTTTCCCATGCCGTGCTGGGGGATCTCGGGTGTGAACGCATCATGAGTTCCGATATCGACGAGGTGATCACCACCGACTCGACCCCTCTGCCTCCCGAGGCCTGTCGGCCCAAGGTGAGCACGCTCACCGTTGCGGGGCTCCTGGGCGAGGCCATCCAGCGAATCCATAACGGGAAATCCGTCAGTTCTCTCTTTGACATCGACGGCGGATCCGTGTAGCTAGCCGCCCCCCTGCGGCGTGTGCCCGAGCCCGCCGCCCCATTATAGAAATCCCACGGACCCATGGCAAAGACGCACACACTCAAGGCAGAGGATCGCAAGCGCACCGGCACCGGCATGCTCAAGCGGATGCGCCGGGAAGGATTTATCCCCTCGGTGGTTTATGGCGGTGGTTCGGAAAGCCGGAACGTCAAGATCAGTGCCAAGGAATTCCGGGATATGATTGCCGCCAGCGCTTCCGCCAATGTTCTGGTGGACTTGAAACTGGAGGGTGGAGACCAGCAACTGGCCTTTGTGAAGGATCTTCAGCATGATCCCCTGAGCGGCAACATCCTCCATGCCGATTTCCTGGCGATCAATGAAGCCACCGAGATCACGGCGCAGATACCTGTCGTCCTGATCGGGGAGGCGTTGGGCGTGAAACTGGGAGGGCAACTCGAGCAGCTGCTCTACACAATCGAGATCAAGTGTCTGCCCAAGGATCTTCCCGAGACGATCGAAGGGGACGTAAGTGATCTTGACGTCGGGGATGCTCTCCACGTCGGGGGAATGCAGTGGCCGGAAGGGGTTTCGCCCACCCTTGGTGAGGACGTGGTGGTAGCCTTGGCGGCCAAGACCCGGATTGCTCTCAGCGACGAGGCGACCGGTGAGGACGAACTGGGTGAGGGTGAAGAAGGGGAAGAATCCGAGGAGGGCGCCGCACAGGAAGGTGGAGAGACCAGCGAAGAGAGCTCGGACTAATCCGGCATCCTGTTCCACCGATCATCTGTTTAAAACACGAAACCCGGGGACCTCCCCCGGGTTTTTTGTTGCCCCCGGGAAGCCTTCCCGGCCTCCTGGAAGAATTTTCGTGGCGCAATTCCCGTTTGGAATCGTTATGAAGGGTGCGTGTCGGATATTCCGCGACTTTTGGTGGGTCTGGGGAATCCCGGGAAGGACTATGCCGGGACCAGGCACAATGTGGGCTTTGAGATCCTCGGACGCCTTGCTGCCGCTGCTGGTCTGGTTTTCCAGCGGGAGAAGAAATGGCAATCCGAAGTGTGCCGGACCGCGGAGGGGCTCTTTTTCCTCAAGCCACAGACCTACATGAACCTGAGCGGTCGTGCGGTGGCCGCCGCCGCACGCTTCTACAAGATCCCCCCGGAGGAAATTCTCGTGGTCTACGATGATGTCGCCCTTCCCCTCGGCCAGCAGCGCTTTCGCATGAATGGAGGTTCCGGGGGACATAACGGAATCGAGAGTCTCATTACCGATTTAGGTTCCCAGGATTTTCCCCGCCTCAAGATCGGGATTGGAGGTGCTCCCGGCTCCCGGCTTACGGGGCATGTGCTTGGCCGCTTCCGGGAGGAGGAGCGGGATGTGGCAGAAAAGGCGCTTGCCAGCGCTGTTGATGCTGTTCAGGTTGCTCTCGCGGAGGGTGTCAGTAAAGCCGCCAACCGTTTCAATGTCCGGCCCAAGGCGCCGAAAACAAAACCCGATCCAGAATCGCAACCCAAGAGACCAGAGGATGAACAGGAAATACGAAGGCCTGATTGTTCTGAACACGAAGGGGAAGGAAGATAGTGTCGACGAACTCGTGGGAGCCGTCGCCAAGGAGATGGAAGCGGAAGGGGCCAAGCTTGATGAGATCAAGCAGATCGGCCGCCGGAAGTTCGCTCACAACGCCCGACACCTTGATGGGGGGCACTATGTGAACTACGTTTTCGAAGCCGATACCCAGCAGATGCAGAACATCCAGAGCAAGCTCAAGCTGAATACCCTCGTCCACCTTCAGCACTACCAGCGCCTCGATTAGGCTGCCCGGAAGAGGTCTGGCAACGGTATTCCGGAAGGGATTTTTTTGGGGTGACGACACGCTTGGGCGTGTCGTTTTTGTTTTCCACTGTTTCTGCCAGGAGCGGGTTGAACCACTTGTGATCCTACCCACCCGGGGGAAGCGGCGAGGCCTTTCCTGCCTCCTCCCCCATTTATATTTTCCTTGGTAGCAGGCCGTCCAGCGCTACGGTGCGGGATATGGCAAATTTAAACAAGGTGATGCTCATCGGAAACCTGACCCGGGATCCTGAGCTTCGATATACGCCCAAGGGAACAGCGGTCGCAGAGCTTGGAATGGCGGTCAACCGGGTGCGGACCAATGACCAGGGAGAGCGGCAGGAGGAAACAACCTTCATCGATGTGACCCTTTGGGCCCGGCAGGCGGAACTGGCCCAGCAATATCTCGCGAAGGGGCGCCCAGTCTATATTGAGGGGCGTCTCCAGATGGACACCTGGGAAGACAAGAACACGGGGCAGAAACGCAGCAAACTCAAGGTGGTGGGCGAAAACATGCAGTTCCTTCCGGATGGCCGGGGAGGAGGTGGCCAACCCCAGGGCGCCGCCCCGCCGCAACAACAACAGTCGGAACCGTCCGCCCAGTCGCAGGGAGCGTCCCCTGCGGCCGACGATTTGGACGACGACGAGGTTATCCCGTTTTAGGTTACGTCCTTCCTTTCGGCCCTTTCTTCCTTGAGCCGGAGCTGTCCGCAGGCGGCATCAATATCGTGCCCCTTTTCGAGGCGCAGGGTGGCGGGGATTCCGCTTTTCACCAGGGCGTCCCGGAAGGCACGGCATCTTGGCTCGTCCGGTCGTTTCCAGGGAAGGCCTTCCACCGTGTTGTAGGGGATCAGGTTCACCTTGGCCTGGACTGATTTTGCGCGCTGTGCCAGCAAAGTCGCTTGGGCAAGGTCGGCGTTGACGTCATCGATCAGGATATATTCGAGGGTGATGGTCTGTTTTTTGCGCTCCGTCCAGTAGCGCAGGGCCTTGAATAGCTCTGACACGGGCCACTTGCGATTGATCGGCATGATCCGGTCGCGTACTTCGTCGCTGGCACCATGGAGGGAGATGGCCAGGCGGATCTGTTGCGGGTGATCTGCCAGCTTGCGGATCTGCGGGACCAGACCGGAAGTTGAGACAGTGAGACGACGAGCGCCGATTCCAAGCCCCCACGGGGCGGTGATCAATTCCAGGGCCTTGAGAAGCTGTGAGAGGTTGGCAAGAGGCTCCCCCATTCCCATGAAGACGATGTTATTGACCTTCTCGCCGCTCAATTCCTCGGCGAGAAGAACCTGCCCGGCGATTTCGTCCGCGGTGAGATCGCGGGTGAAGCCGTCCAGCCCTGAAGCGCAGAACTTGCAGCCAAAGGCACAACCGACCTGGGATGACACACAGAGGGTGCGCCGGTCGGAGCGTTCGCCATAGAGTGCGGGGGAGGCGGGAATGAGGACACACTCCACGTAGCGTCCGTCGTGCAGACGGAAGAGGAACTTGCGGGTGCTGTCCAATGAGCCCTGCGACCGGGCGGGAGTGAGAGAACGCAGGGTGAAATTCTCCTTCAGGTGATCGCGCAACCGGGCGGGCAGGTTGCTCATCTCCTCAATTGAAGCACTGCGTTTCTGCCAGAGCCACTCCAGGATCTGTGTTGCCCGGTAGGAGGGTTCCCCCAGGCCTTCCAGGAGCACCGCGAGGTCCTCCGGGGTCTGGCTGAAGAGGGAAGGTTGCATGGACCCTTTATATGAATTTACAGCGAAGAGATCAAATTTCGGATTCAGAAAGAGAGGAGCTACCCGCCTGTGTCATTGACAAGGAATGTTGATGCCTCCACGTTGCCCGTCCTTTGCGGATTCTCTTTCGTATTCTCTTGTTGGGAGCATTCCCGATCAGCGGTCTGGTGTGCAGCTCGTGTTCGGGGACGGATGGGATCAATGCCGCCAGCACCACTACGACGGTGAAGGCCCGTAATCGCGATAAGCAGGTGATTGCGCTTGGGGAGGGGGAAGGATTCAAGGCCCTTGAAGAACGCTTCGCCTTTGACGCCCGCTCACTGAAGAAAGACAAGCAGGGTAACTTTGTCGGGCCGGTTCGCAGCCATTACGAAGGCAAACGGAACATTTCCTTTGGTGGTGGAGTGGGAAAGGCCGTCTACCAGGCCGGAAACTACCAATCGCCCCGGTGGAAAGGCCATCGGAAGGCCCCGACCGGGAGTTACCCGGGAAAGACAGATGGGGCCCATTTCAAAACCCCGTCCCGTTTTCAGGTAACGAGCCCTTCTCATCTTGCCCGCCGCTCACGGTTTCAAGGCCGCAGGGTGGAGGCGGCTGGCTACAAGGCAGGCGGAGCCCGTGAAAGCAAGGTTGGGCCGGTCGACAAGCCGACGGATGGGCACACCGACTTTCGTCGTCGGGTATTTCCGGAACCGCCCATCATCAGCGACGACGAGTATAACCGTCGCTCGGTAGAGCAGATGCGCGATGTGCTGGGCCGTGATGATTGAGGGCGGGGAGTAGTCAATTCGCCCTTTTTCCAACTGGGAGGATCCGATTTTCGTGGGATAGGGACCCCTCCGGAATGTGGGTTCCAAGCCAAGGGGGAACCTGCTAGAATCGGCCAGATGGCCGAGGAGCCGACTCCACCCACGCGCAGCGAAACCCGCGAGCGCCTCTGGAAAATTGTCTTTGAGGCGGAAACGAGGGCGGGCAAGGCCTTTGATGTGATACTGTTGTGGGCCATTGGCCTCAGCGTGGTGGCCGTCATGCTGGAGAGTATTGATTCGGTGTCGGTCCGCTGGGGGCCTGTGCTCAAGGGGGCAGAGTGGTTCTTTACCGCTCTTTTCATGAGTGAGTATTTCCTGCGTATCTGGATTGTACGGCGCCCTGCCCGCTACATTTTCAGCTTTTTCGGGATTATCGACTTTCTCTCCTGGATCCCGACCTTCCTCGCCATTTTCGTGGTAGGGAGCCAATCACTTCTGGTCATCCGGATTCTACGGCTCCTGCGTATGTTCCGGGTCCTCAAGATGGTTGGCCATGTGCGGGGAGGGAGTGTCATCATGCGGGGATTGCTGGCCAGTCGGACCAAGATCACGGTGTTCTTCTTTGCCATGCTGCTCCTCGCTACCATCATGGGGACGGTGGCCTATCTCCTTGAATCAGGGCAGCCAGGGAGCAAGTTTGAGAACATTCCTGTCAGCGTCTACTGGGCCATTGTGACGGTTACCACCCTGGGATATGGGGATATGCCCCTGCTCACGGTAGCGGGCAAAGCGCTGGCCGCCTTCTGTGTGCTGCTCGGATATTGTATCATTGCGGTGCCGACCGGGATTGTCATTGGCGAAACTTTCAATGCCGCCATGAACCGTCAGGACGAGACCACCGACGCATGTCCCTCCTGTGGGGTGCATGGTCATCTCCTCGATGCGAAGTTCTGTCGTCGATGTGGAGAAAAGCTCAATCAGCGGGAGACGTCCCACGCGAGTTCTCGCACAGGGGATGCTGAGGCGACTTGACCCGGAGCTGCTCCAGCAGATCGTCGGCTTTTCGATGATGCCCCTTGCGGTGTGCAAGCGCGATCCTGAGCGCAAGCACGTCCGGCTCCTCAAGTTGGTCCGAGGGTAACTCGAAGAGAAGACTGGTAGCCTCTGAGAGGTCATTGAGTTCAAGAGCCCCTTCAATGGCGGCGAGGCTGGGCCTGAGACTCTCCGGGTCGGGGGCTTCGTGGAAGATGGCGGAACGGGCCTCTTCGGGGAGATCTGTCGGGGGATCCTCGACCTGCTCCAGATAGACATACTCATCGCCTTTTCGGGCCCGGATGAACATGTTGAGCGAGAAGATCAGGATGATTCCAAGGAGGAAGAGGGAAAAGTCGAGGACTCCCGGCGTCCACATCATCCCCGCCATTTTCCGGAACACTTCCCCGGCGAAACCAGGCAGGAACATGCCAAGCCAGATGAGGACAAGGATGGTCGCGACTACCAGAATGAGCCCAAAGCCGATGAGGAGGGCCCGCTTCTGCTGGGGGGTGAACATCGCTTTCTTTTGCGGGGCCACTCCTGAATGTGGACCAGGGTGGGGCAGGATACCACCGCAAGGTGGCGAATTCTTGTCTTCGAGGGGGTCCTGCCTGTTCCTGATCGGTTGCGAATCTCTTTGTGCTGCCGGGTCATGGGAGGAGGACAATCCCCCGCGCAGCCGGGGCCTGCCGAAGGCAGGCAAGCTGAGGCTTGCGAAGGGCGTGTCCCGCCGTTAGAGCACGGCGTGCGCTTGTTCGACACCATGACGCGTGAGACGCGTGAAATAGAGCCAGCCGACGGCCGAACCTTCGGGTTTTATTGCTGTGGGCCCACCGTCTACGGGCCGGCGCATATCGGAAATTTCCGGACTTTTGTTCTGAATGACGTTCTCCGGAGGGTAATGGAGGTGAGCGGGATGAGAACCAAGCACGTGCGTAACATCACGGACGTGGACGATAAGACCATTCGCGATTCGCAGGCTGCCGGAATGGCGCTGACTGAATTCACCGAAAAATGGACGGCCCGGTTTCACAGGGACTGTGAGGCCCTTAACTGCCTGGAGCCCCATGTGGAACCCAGTGCGGTGAAGCACATACCGGAGCAGATCGCCATGATTGAGACCCTGATTGAGAAGGGACACGCTTATCCTTCCGGGGATGGCTCAGTCTACTTCCGGATCGCTTCCTTCGGGGACTACGGAAAGCTGGCTCGACTTGACCAGCAGGAACTCGAACTGGGGAAGACGCAGGATCGAAGGGCTAACGCCGACGAGTATGAGAAGGACAGCGTATCCGATTTCGTCCTTTGGAAAGGACGGCGACCGGAAGACGGGGATAATTACTGGGAGAGCCCATGGGGCGAAGGGCGGCCTGGCTGGCATCTGGAGTGCTCGGCGATGAGCTTCAAGTATCTCGGAGAGAGTTTTGATCTTCATAGCGGGGGCGAAGATCTCAAGTTTCCCCACCATGAAAACGAGATCGCCCAGTCGCGGTGCGCCTGTGGAGGGGACTTTGCCCGCATCTGGTTCCACCCGCGGTTCCTGATGGTTGATGGGGAGAAGATGTCCAAGTCGCTCAACAACCTTTACACCCTGGAGGACCTGGGGAGCGACCCGGGGGCAACCCCGATGGAGGTGCGTTACGTGCTCATCAGTGCGCACCATCGGAAGCAGCTCAATTTTACCCTCGATGGGTTGCATGCGGCTCGGGAAGCCCTGAGCAAGCTCGTGCGGGCCGAGGCCCGCCTTGCACAAGCAGCCGGCCGGGAAGGTCAAGCGGCTCCTTCCTATAAGGAGCTCTGCAGGTTGGAGGATCACGGGGTTTTTACCCCGGCCCTGGCGGCCCTCAATGACGACCTGAATACTCCGGAAGGACTGGGCCAACTCTTCACGGGGCTGCGGACGGCCGCCACCGAAGGTGATCCGGGGGTGAACTGGCTGGGGTTTCATGCTATTCTGGCGGCCTTGGGGTTGCTGCTGCCGGATCTGGAGGATCCGGAGGCGCCCCCCGAGGTTGTCGCCCTGGCCGAGAAGCGGCAGGAAGCCCGGATCGCCAGGGACTGGGCCGGAGCCGATGCGGTCCGCGACGAGCTCAAGAAACTGGGCTGGACCGTGAAAGACGGCCAGAATGGATACGAACTAAAACCACTCTAGGAGATTCCCATGAACCTGTTCCATCGCCCCCGGCGCAATCGCAAGTCCCCCGCTATCCGAGCCATGGTGAGAGAAACCGTGCTTACCCCCAGCGACTTCATTTATCCGCTCTTCCTGCATGAAGACAGGGGGGATGCAGAGATTGCGTCCATGCCGGGCTGCCGACGCTGGTCCCTGGATGGCCTCGTGCAGGAGGCGGGGAAGGCCCACGCATTAGGAATCCCGGCAGTGATACTGTTTCCTGTTATTGCCGAAGGGCTGAAGACCCCGGAAGCGGAGGAGTGTGCCAATCCGGAAGGTTTGGTGCCACGCGCGGTTCAGGCTCTCAAGGCGGCTCATCCTTCCCTGGTGGTTATTACAGATGTGGCCCTCGATCCCTACAATTCAGATGGCCAGGACGGTCTTGTGAGGCGCGGGGAGGATGGATCCCTTGAGGTTCTCAATGACCAGACGGTGGAAGTGCTCTGTCGGCAGGCTCTCTGCCATGCCGAAGCGGGTGCCGACATGGTGGGACCCAGTGACATGATGGATGGGAGGGTGGCCGCCATTCGCACTGCTCTGGATGGTGCGTCCTTTGAAGGGGTTTCCATCCTGGGCTACACTGCCAAGTACGCCTCGGCCTATTACGGCCCTTTTCGTGGAGCGCTCGATTCGGCTCCCAAGGACGGCGACAAGAAAACCTACCAGATGGAGCCCGCCAATGTGAGGGAGGCCGTCCGCGAGTTGCTTCTGGATGAAGAGGAAGGGGCGGACATGGTAATGGTGAAACCGGCTGGTCCCTATCTCGATGTTATTGCAGCCCTCCGGGACGAGACCACCCTCCCGGTGGCGGCCTACCAGGTGAGCGGTGAATACCTCATGATCAAGTCCGCCTGTGCCGCGGGCTGGCTGGAAGAAAAAGCGGTGGTGATGGAGAGCCTCACCGGCATCAAGCGTGCTGGTGCGGATGTGATTCTGAGCTACTTCGCCAAGCAGGTGGCCCAGCGACTGGGGTGAGGGAGGGCCCGGGTAGACCGGGGGCGCAGTTCAGTTTTGAATGGCGCTTATCCTGAATACGCGGCCGGACTCCGTGGGCGGAAAGTCGAACCAGACCGCACTTCCGTCTCCAATCGCAGCGAAGACCGGGGAGAAGAGGCCGTCAGGCAGTACTTCATTGAGCTGGTAGATTTCCCTCGGGTGAGTGTTCCAGGCGAGGCGGACGTTCAATCCATTGTCCTCCTTCCGGAAGACATGCAGGGTTGGCGGTCGCACGGTGTGACCCGTTGAGCCGCCTCCAAAAAATTCCTGGAGGCGGTATTCTGTAACCCGCGAATCCCTGATCACATTGATGTCGACGAGTTGTCCGGTGCCGGCGACCTCGGTGAGGAAGGTCCAGTTTGTGCCGTCCTTGGTCACCTCGACAAAATAGTGATGGTTTTTTCTGGAGTTCCAGGACAGTGCCGTGAATTCACTGCCAGCCGGGGAATTCCCTGTCGTAAGCGGTGGGGCCGTTGGCGGCTCATCGTCACGGAAACCATAATCAAGCCCGGAGTGGGCATTGGTGGCCCAGCGATAAAGCGTTTGTCCCGTCTTTGTTTTGACATCGATGGCCCCCACCAGGGTAGCCGTCAGTTCACTCCTGGCGAGGCAGTTGTAGGTTCCGGTGAAGGTGGATCCCGGACCACCGACCAGGGACCCGGTAGCGCTGCGGAGGCGTATATTCCCAGGACTGGGAGTCCCTGCCTGGACGAGAAAGTCGAAACTGACCTGTCCAAATTCACCGGGAACATTCTCGTCGTAGTTGGAGAAGTCGCGGGCCCATTGCTGGCGGGGGGGGTCCGGGGCGTTGGGGTCCGGGTCAAGGTCGATCCCGACCGCATCGAGGAGAAGCCTGCTCCGCGTCCGGATACGATCAGGCGCGTTAAACTCGGTCTGCCCGGAGACCTCCCAGGCTACGGTCACAATCAAATCCGTTCCCACTGCGATCCCCTCCGCATCGACGACGAGGTTATCAACGTATTCGACCAGGCTCTGGGCCGCTGAGTTGAACTGGTTGAGATCACTGGTCGATCCTGCGGTCGTCAGGTGGGTGATGGCCGCCATGGTGGCATCAATCCGGGCGAGGGCTGGTGCCGAATTGGGAAGGGGCGGAAACTGATCGGTCCCGGGTGAACGCACCTCCATGGCGAGTTCCTGTTCGGCTCCCACTGCGGACCCGCCCGAGAGAAACTGCGCGTTGGCCTGGATCTCGCCATTTTCGAGACCGCTTGCAAGCAAGGGCCCGGTCGCCAGTGCCAGGGCACAGGTAATCGCAGGGACAGGGGCAGGATAAGAAGCGGCGGGTAATCGCATTGACCGCAAGGGGGTTAAGGAGAAGCGAGAAATCAAAATGGCGGATTTTGAGCAAGTGTCAAAGGACCTTTGCCTTCTCTTTGGCCGGGGGCGGGGACCCGAATGGGGTAAGGGGCTCTTGATTCGTTGATTTCTTTTCCGGGTTGTTGCCGCTCCGGTCGACTGCCGGTCAGAAATAGTTTTTCAGGGAGCTGCGGACATCCTCCTCGAAACGTTGGATAAAGGCCGCGGCAAACTCGACAGGATCGAGCGTGGGGTCATTGACCAGCGGGGTGAGGTCCATGGCGAACCAGAGTTGCTCCACCTCGTCGACCGCGTGGGAGTCGAAGAAGGTGGCATTGGCCAGGCGTCGTCCCTGCACGGCGAGATCGTAGCGTTTGCCACCTGCAATCTGGGAATCGAATATCCCACCGATTGCGGCGGACAGGTTGGGGCGGCCGCTGACGTCGAGCAGGAATTTATCGGCATCCAGCATCCAGTCCAGACCACGCCAGACTTCGCAACCGAGAACCTGTTTCGGCTGTTCCTCGGGTGGGAGGGCCCGAAGTGCCTTCAGCACGGCCGCGGTGACTGCGACATGGGTGGCGTGCTTGTCGGCCAGATTGTGGGTGTAGACTATGTCTGGCCGGGTCGCCCTCAGGAGGGCAGTGAGGTCCGCGACAGGAGAAGGGTTGGAGGGGTCCTTCATTGAGCTGCTCGGGTAATCGAGTTGAACCATGGCAGCGTACTCTCCGACCACTGCCGCCTGCTCCTGCTCGCGGCGCCGCACCTCGCACATCTCATCGTCGGAGTAGTCCTTGTAGAGACCGGTGCGGGAACTCCCGGCGCCGTTGGTACAGGTCACCCCTCCGAACCACTTGTCGTTCTGTCGGTAGCAGGCTTCGATGCCGTGAAAGGCCATGAACTCGAGATCGTCCTGGTGGGCCCCGATCCCCAGGTGGGTGATCCGGGGAAGCGCGATCTCCATGGTCTGATCGCAAGGGATGAAAATAGAGGCACTGGGATTAGAGAATTTCATCTGGATCGGGGAAATCTTAGGGAGCGAGGGTCGGCAGGCTGGCCGCAGCCACCGCCTGGCCGTGGCGCTTCATCTGTTCGTCCGGGGTGGTCATGGTGATCTGTTCGCTCAATCCGGGGAATTCATCCTGCAGCACCTCGGCGGCTTTTTCGAGGATGAGTTCGCCGCCCGCCCCAGAGGTAACCCGGCCCAGGATGAGGAGGTTCTCGATTTCGTAGAACTCCGCGTAGTGCGCAATAGTGTAACCGAAGCACACTCCGATTGTCTCATAAATCCGGCGGGCGCCCTCATGCCCCCGGGCCATTGCCGTCTGCACCTCCACCAGTTGCTCAGGGAATGCCATTTTGCCGAACTGGAAGCCGGCTTTGGGAGCTAAACGTGCGACCCCCTGCTGGGAAAAGTACTGTACTCCGCACCCGATGTCGCCAGACCATTCGTCTTCAGGCGCATCGTCGCGATAGTCGATGGGAGCAAAGGCAAGTTCGTTGATCCAGGGCGTGATACGCCCTCCGGGAGTACAGTAACCGGCTGCCAGGGAGGTGCCCATTGAGATGCCGAGCACGGCGTTGGCGTTCATGCTCAAGGATCCGGCCAGGGCGGTCACCTCCCCGTCGTTGATGACCACAAAGGGAATTCCACCCCACTCCTCCTGCAGCTTGCTGAAAATGGGGCGCACTTCCGTCTCAAAGACAGCCGGATCCTTGATCCCGCGGAAGAGAGAGGCGACCCGGACTTCGTTGTTTATGTAATCCCCGGCTGCCGATCCGCCAATGGCATCGACCCGGGGGAGGTGTGCCGCAGCGCGTTGCAGGCTGTCCCTGATCCCTTCGAGATGATACTGCGGATCAGACTGGAAGTAGGGGTCCCAGGAGATTTCTTCGGAGAAGACCACTTCTCCGTCAATGAGGGCGGCGGCCTTGCGGTCGGACCCGCCCAGATCAAATCCGATTCGGCAGCCATCGAGATTGCGACCGAGTTCCACATTTGCTTCCGAGGCAGGGGGCAGATTCCCCGGCTGGCAGGCAGTAACGGTAATGGGTTCACCGAAGATCCCATCACCCACGATGTCCCGGTCAAAGGAGCGGGCGCCGTTTTCCGAGTAGATGCCGGACAGAATGGTCGCCACTTCGTCGTTGCCCGCCACGTAGAGACGGCTTCCGCCCTTCATCCAGAGAAGGAATTTAACCGTGCGCTCAATGTATCTGAGGTTGAGGTCCACGTTTCCGCCTTCATGGGGCAGAATGCGCAGGCGCTGATGGAAGGTGGTACCGTCCTTACGGGCAAGGGCGAGATGCAGGTCGCGGCTCCCGGGGTCCGCTTCCACCAGCTTCCGGTATGCCCTGTTCCACAGCGCAGCGGAGAGGAAGCGCTCATCAAGGGGAGGAAGATGCCGGGGGGAGGGAAGCTGCATCACGGGGAGGTGGAGGCGCACTCCCGGAATACGCTTTCCTGCCTGCGGGTTGCAAGCCGTGAATGGGAAAGCTGGCTGGCAGGGGCGGAGAGTCCGCAGCCGTTATGCCATGACTCCACCCTCTGCAGGAACAAGCAGTTCTTTATTTCCTGGCTTCCATTGCCCGGAAGATGGGAGGGCTGTTTTCAAATGGAGACCAGTTCATTCGATGTTCTGGACTTGCTCGCGGATCTTTTCGAGTTCCGTTTTGGCGTTCACGACAGTCTGGGCAAGGGTGGCATCGTTGGCCTTGGATCCGATGGTGTTAAACTCACGGTTGATCTCCTGGCAGAGAAAATCCATGGATCGGCCCACCACTCCGGCACTTTCGATGTAGCTGTGAAACTTCCGGAAGTGGGAGCGCAGCCGGGTGAGTTCTTCTGTTATCTCGCAGCGGTCAGCAAAGAGCGCGATTTCCTTGAGGACCCGCTCGTCGTCAGGGTCGAGATCCAGGTCAGCGTCACGGAGGCGGCGCAGGAGGTTCTCGCGATGGGCGGTGACGACCGAAGGAGCGTGTTCCTCGATCTCGTGAGTGAATTTCTCGAGCGTGGCAAGGATACGTTCGAGTTCGGCCTGGAGGTCGGCGCCCTCCTCCGCCCGCATCTCGACGAGGCTTTCGAGGGCCTCATCAAGAGCCGGTTGCAGGGCGGACCAGATCTCTTCCACCCGGTAGTCCTCTCCAAAGACGAAGATATCGGGAGCGCGGAGATAGTCGGTGCTTTCGGGGGTGAGCTCCTGTTCGAGCCCTTCGGATAACTTGGCGAAGGCGGTTTTCAGAGCCCGCGCCTTTCCCATGTCGACCCGGATGCTGCCGTCCGCGCCATCTGGGTGTTCGAGATTAACGTTGATGTTGATTCGGCCACGGGTGATGCGGCTGAGGACGTGTTTGCGCAGACGAGATTCCAGTTCAGCGAGATTACGGGGCATGAAGAAGTGGACCTCGCCCTGCTTGCGGTTCACCGAGGAGGCCTCCACACGGATTACGATTTGCTCAGTGGCATGGCTTCCGCGGCCAAATCCCGTCATGCTGTGCATGCTCGTTTCTATCAGCGGTCGGCGAGCAGTGGCGAGAGAGAAACGCCGCGTTGCGGAGTCTGGGGGAAGGGCCTCATGCTCTGGTCACTCCTGCTCTGTTGCAGGTGGCGGCTCAAGCAGGTCGGGACGATTCCTGCGGGTCCGTTCGAGAGCACGCTCCCGTTTCCATTTCTCGATCTCGCCGTGGTGGCCCGAAAGGAGAACCTCCGGAACCTTGAGCCCTCTGAAATCGACAGGCTTTGTATAGGCGGGGGCCTCTAACAGGTTTGGGTTTGAGAAGGACTCTTCCTCGGGCGACCGTTCGTCCCCAAGGGCACCGGGCAGGAGGCGAACCACGGCATCGCAGATTACCGCACTGGCGAGAGCCCCATTGGTCAGCACATAGTCACCAATGCTGATCTCCTCGTCGACCAGCTCCTCGATAATCCGGTGGTCCACGCCCTCGTAGTGGCCACAGAGGAAAAGGAGGTGATCGCAGGTCGTGAGCCGGCGGGCATCTTCCTGCTTGAAGGGTCTTCCCTGTGGAGTCGTCAGGATCACCAGGGTCGTTTCCCGGCGCAGGTCTTTAACCGCGGCAAAGAGAGGCTCGGGTTTGAGCAGCATGCCCTGACCCCCCCCGCAGAGGTAGTCATCGGTCTTGCGGTGCTTGTCCCGCGCCCAGGACCGCAGATCGTGGGAGTGAATTTCCACGATTCCCGCCCCCTGGGCCCGCTTGATAATGCTCTCGTTGAGGGGGGCGAGGGCGATTTCGGGGAAGAGGGTGACGATATCAATGCGCATGGCGAGCACCTCTCAGTGGGGAATTTTGGGACGAAAAGCAATTCTGAGCGTGTATTTGACGTATAAGGCGCCTGATTCTATTAGGATTCCACGCTATGAGAGTTCTCGCCCTCCATATTTCCCTCGCCCTCATTTTACCTGTCGCAGTCCTTGGTGACGATGCGGCGGAGAATGAAGCGCGCCTTCTCTCCTCTACCCGGCAATTGACCTTTGCAGGGAAGCGGGCTGGAGAGGGTTATTTCAGTGCTGATGGAACCAAGTTGATTTTTCAGAGTGAAAGGGAGAAGGACAATCCATTCTTCCAGATCTATCTGCTTGATCTGGAGACGGGTGATACCGAGCGCATCTCCCCTGGTCATGGCAAGACGACCTGTGCATGGATTCATCCCGGGGGGAAGAAGGTCATGTTCGCCTCCACACACAGCGACCCCGACGCGAGAAAGAAACAGGAGGAAGAACTGAAGCGTCGTGCGGAGGGCAAGGAGAAGCGCTACTCCTGGGACTACGACCCCTTTTACGAGATATACGAGTATGATCTGGGCACGAAGAAGTTCCGCAACCTGACCAGAGCGCCAGGATACGACGCGGAAGGGGCCTATTCGCCAGACGGGCGCAAGGTGGTCTTTGGATCTAACCGCCTCGGCTACTCTGAACCTGCCAGGTTGAGCGAAGAGGACCGGGAGTGGTTCAAGCTCAATCCGTCTTTCCTGATGGACCTTTTCATCATGGACGCAGATGGCTCCAACGTAAAACGCCTCACTGCGGAGCCCGGGTACGATGGCGGGCCGTTCTTTAATGTGGATGGGACGAAGATCTGTTGGCGCCGTTTCAATCGGGAGGGGGATAGGTCCGAGATCTACACCATGAGTGTTGATGGGGGCGGCGAGAAGCAGCTTACGGCTTTGGGCGCGATGTCGTGGGCTCCTTATTTTCATCCCAGCGGAGAGTATCTCATCTTCGCAACGAACTTGAACGGCTTCGCTAACTTTGAACTCTATCTGGTCGACGCTGCTGGAGCCAAGGAACCGGTGCGGGTGACCTGGACGGACGGATTTGACGGGCTGCCAGCGTTTTCCCCTGATGGGAAGCGTTTGGCCTGGACCAGCAAACGGTCAGGCCAGAAGGGTTCACAGATTTTTCTCGCGGACTGGAATCACAATGCGGCTCTTGAACATCTCGCGGCTGCGCCCGCCCGGGGAACGTCACCGCGAAGCGGGGAGAGTTCCAAGGTGGAACTTTCTTCCAAGGCTCTCAAGGGGTTGGCGGCCACAACTGCCAAGGTTGACCAGGGAGACCTCCGCCACCACCTCGAATACCTGGCGGGCCCTGAACTGGAGGGGCGCATGACGGGCACGCCGGGGGAGCGAAAGGCGACCGCCTACGTGGCACGGGCGTTTGAAGAGTTCGGATTGAAACCCTTTCTGGCCGACGACTACTTTCACCCCTTCGATTTCACGGCGGGAGTGGATCTTGGAAAGGGGAACAAGCTCGTCATGAAGATGGGCAATGAGGAATTGGACCTGGAGGTGGACAAGGACTGGCGTCCGCTTTCCTTTTCCCAGCTTGGAGCGATCAAGGCCGAGGAAATCGTTTTTGCAGGTTACGGGATTGAGATTCCGAAAGGGCAGGTGGGAGCCGATGGCTCCAAGACAGCGATGTATTCCAGCTATTATCATCTGGCGGTCAAAGACAAGTGGGTGCTGGTTCTGCGTTTCATGCCTGAGAATGTGAGTGCGGAGCGCCGGCGTCAGTTCGCCCGCTATTCCAGCATGCGCTACAAGGCCATGACGGCCCGTCAAAAGGGCGCGAGGGGAATTATCTTCGTGGCTGGTCCGAATACCAAGGTGCGGGAGGAATTGGCGGGACTGAGCTATGACGCCTCGATGGCGGGCTCCGGTATCGCAGCGCTTTCGCTACGCAAGGAGATCGGGGAGAAACTGTTTGCGGCAACCGGCGAGAATCTTAAGGAGATTCAGACCGCTCTCGACAAGGGAGAGATGATGATGGGCATAAAGATTCCCAAGGCAGCCCTTGAGGCCCGGATCGACATTGTCCAGCAGAAGCGAAACGGTCGCAATGTGGTGGGACGTTTGGCTGCTGTGGATCCGGAAGCCCACAGGCGCCCGGCGCTTATTCTCGGAGCCCATGTCGATCATCTGGGTGCTCATGGAGGAGGTTCGCGGGCTGCCGGAAAAGAAGCGAAGGAGATTCATTATGGCGCTGATGACAACGCCTCAGGCGTGGCGGCGTTGCTTGAGATCGCCCAGTATCTCTCCGCCCAGCAGAAGGAGGGGAAACTTGCTCTCAAGCGTGATGTCCTCTTCGCGGCCTGGTCTGGCGAAGAAATCGGATTGATCGGCTCTTCCCGTTTCGTCAAGGAGGTCGCCCGGAAGTTGAAGGGCGATGAGGATGCCAAGCTGAATGAGGTCTTTGCCGCCAATCTTAACATGGACATGGTGGGGCGTCTGGACAAGTCCCTCGTTCTCCAGGGCACCGGATCCAGTTCAATCTGGCCCAGGGTTATCGAACAACGCAACGTTCCTGTCGGATTACCCATCAAGACGCAGAGCGATGCCTACCTGCCTACCGATGCAACATCCTTTTACCTGCGTGAAGTGCCGATACTGAACGCATTCACTGGTGCTCACGATGATTACCACACCCCCAGGGATACGGTCGACAAGATCAATTACCCTGGCACCGAGCGTGTCACGCAGTTCATGGCCCTTGTTGCCCGTGGGCTGGCCGTTGCTGGAGAGGCGCCCGACTACGTCAAGGTGGAACGCCCCGAGGGGCAGGGGAGACGGGCCAACCTGCGGGCCTATCTGGGAACCGTGCCCGACTATTCCCAGGGGGATCTCGTGGGGGTCAAACTGTCCGGGGCCACCAAGGGTGGTCCGGCCGACAAGGGTGGCATCAAGGGTGGCGATGTGGTGGTCAATGTGGCGGGCAAGGACATTAAGAATATCTACGACTACACTTATGTGCTGGAGTCTCTCAAGGTGGGGGAAAAAGTGAAAATCACGGTCTTGCGCAAGGGCATGAAGGTTATCCTGGAAGTGGTTCCGGGCTCACGGCAGTGATGTTTGATAAAGAGAACTGAACTTCTAGGCCGATGGCCTGATCAAAGTTTTCCTTATTTTCGCCGCTGCGCGACTAAGAGGGTTTTCCGTTCTTTCAAGAGAAGCCAAGGGCTGCGCCGGGGTTTTATCTCTTGCGTGGACTGCATTGCCTCACCGGCTTCATTTGCCTTATTAGGCGGTGATTTTTGGATTCTACGAGGGATCTCGTATTTAATTTGAGAAAATAAAATATTAGGAAGATTTCCGTAACCTGGGACAGAGGAAATTACTCTAAATATAAGCATGTCTTAATTTCATTTCTAAATTTCCTTTTGGATGCACTGAGGTAGTCCGGTTATCTGAAGGACCTCACGCACAGTGTCCCCTCAAGCGAGGCGCTGTCACACCCTTGCCCTCTGCTTCATCCATGTCTGTTCAGACTTTGCCCTTTGTTCATTGCTCCGGGTCCTGCCCCGGCCCACATCCTGTTCGGTTTCTTATTCTCCAGTTCGGAGCACTCTTCGCGCTGCTTGCAGTGGTAAACTACGTGGTCGTTCCCGGGGACGCTGGTTGGTTTGCCGCTAATCCGACTCCCTTCCTCATCCTCCCTGTGTTCTTCGGGATCCGTTACGGCTTCAGCGCCGGATTTGGGGCAGGGTTGCTCACCGTTCTGCTCCTTGTGGCGGGAAGGCATGTGGCCGGTCAGGGGATCAGCCTCTCGGAGCACCGTTACACCCTGATTGC
This sequence comes from Roseibacillus sp., assembly GCA_022448985.1. Taxonomy (GTDB): domain Bacteria; phylum Verrucomicrobiota; class Verrucomicrobiia; order Verrucomicrobiales; family Akkermansiaceae; genus Roseibacillus_B. The sequence continues at coordinate 49,678 of JAKVCR010000044.1, read as the reverse complement.
CTTCCCCCTCCTCGGGGGCTTCCTTGGCCAGCTCTTAAAGGGCCTGCATCGCCGAGGGTCGGGGCTGAAGGAAGAAAGCGAGCACCTCAGGAGGGAAAACCGTCTGGTACATGCCGAGCGCAAGTTGCTCATGCTTTCCCGGCAGGATCTCCAGCAAAGGCTCGAACTCCATGGGGTTGAGACGGATCCCATGGATGAGGAACTGGAGAAGTTGGTGGAAACTGGGCATGAGTTGGTCCCGTCAGATCTTCTCGGCACCCTGGCCCGGATTAATCACGTAGGCAGTGCGGCACTTTACGAGGTGCCTCCAGGTTCGGGGTCTGCCGCTCTTGTGCGGGTTGCTTCCCTTGGAGATGGCGAGCACTTTCCTGAGTACCTGCTGCGGGATGATCACCAGATCGTGGCGGAGGCACTGGCTCGGAACTGTTTCCTGGTTCAGAAGACCCTTCTGCAGAGTCCTCCGTCACGCAGGCCCGGGTATCTTGCGGCCTATCCAATTAACGATGTCGACAGGGTAGCGACTCATGTGCTGATCGTGCAGGATCTCCCTTGCAACCACATCAAGCCAAGCACCTTTGATGTGATGAAGTCGATATGTGACCGGAGGGGGGCTCCCCTTTCCCGTCCTCTTCATGACGAAGCTCGTCACCGCTCCATCAGTCAGTCGGAATTCTATGCTGCCATGGAAGCGGCGGTGACAACCCATACCAAGTATGCGGTGCCCTCCACCCTGGTGCGCGTCCCCTTTGACTTTGCCGAAGGGGTCGATCCCACCGAGTCATTTCGCGATCTTCTTGAAGTGCTCCCGCGCCAGACCCTCCTGAGCAACTCTCACGAGGACGGCCACCGCTCTCTACTCTTTCTCCTGCCAGCGAACTCCGATCCTGTTGTGCGTGATGCACTTCGGGATCTCTTTTTCGACTTCGTCGAGGAATTGGGATTGGACCGGGAGCATGCCCCCCACTTCGTCATGACTACTCCCGGCGAATCCCCCCAGCAGCTCTGGGGTAAGCTGGTTGCAGTCGGACAGGATGTTCCCTTTCGCTAGGGGAACTCCGTCTCGCCCATATCCGGGCAGCGGATCGCTTGGCCCCGGAGGGTTTACACAGGCGGGAGACTCTGGGGAGTCGGCAGCCTACCTGGACTCAGATCCTCCGAAGGCATCGCTGTACTGGCGAAGGACATCGGCACTGGACGCCTCGGTTTTCACCACCTTGCCGCCAACCTTGATCTGGGCAATGCATCCGATGAGGGCATCGCGGCTGCGCTGTGATCTCGTGGCGCTGACCGCGCCACCTCCTCGACATCATGTGGAGCCTGCTGCACCGCTGACAGTGACGGAGCCAGCCTTGTAGTAGCTTGTGAGTGGAATGCCATCGATGACAATGTTCTCGTCGTAGTTTGGGATCAGCGCGGTAAGATCCTTGGACCCTCTCTTCACAGCTCTTGTTCCATTACCTTTTGTCGAGTCCTTTCGGTAGATGACGATGTAGTCCACCGACACATCCTGAATGGCTCTCCGCAGGAAGTTTCTTATTTCGATCTTATAGCCGCCGTTATAGCTGCTCGTCCGGGTATTCCCGCTGCGGCTGGTTCCGGTTTTATCGATCGTCTGGTAGAACATCATACGCAGGCCGCCGGCTGCTTCCAGCTCCACGGCGCGCTTTTCCACGAACTTGCGGTGTTCGTCGGAAAGCAGGGCCACGTTGAAGGTGACCGGGCGTAAGGTGGTTTTTTTCTGCACGGTGACCTTTTTCCGGGCGGGATCGTATCCGACCAGGCGCCCCTGGAAGGACTTGGTCTTGTCCGCATTCTCAAAGCTTCGCCATTCCACATCTGCAAGGGCAGGGCAGGCGAGAACCATCAGGAGGCAGCAAAATCGTTTCATCGGACCCCGAGACTAACAAAATTTTTCGGGGTGCCAACCATCAATCGCCCCGAAATCAGGACCTTTCCCTGCCGCGGAGCATGGCCTCGATGAAGCCATCGAGGTCCCCGTCCATGACGGCCTGGATGTTTCCAGTTTCGTGGCCTGTGCGGAGATCCTTGACCATCTGGTAGGGTTGGAAGACATACGAGCGAATCTGGCTGCCGAATCCGATTTCACCCTTTTCCCCGTAGGTTCGGTCCGCTTCTGCTTTCTGCTTGTCCTCCTCAATCTGGTAGAGTTTGGCCTTGAGGAGTTCCCAGGCCAGTTCGCGGTTACGCAGCTGGGAACGCTCCTGGGTGCAACGAATGATGATGCTCGAGGGCTTGTGTTTCAGGATGACCGCGGTTTCCACCTTGTTGACATTCTGCCCTCCCTTTCCGCCCGAGCGCGTGGTTTGCACCTCGACGTCGCTCTCGGGTATCTCGATATTGATGTCGTTGGAAATCTCCGGGGTGCAGTCGATGGCGACGAATGAAGTGTGACGCTTGCCGGCTGCGTCGAAGGGAGAAATACGCACCAACCGATGCACCCCGCGTTCGTTCTTCAGGTAGCCGTAGGCATACTCGCCCTCGATCTTGAGGGATGCACTTGAGATTCCAGCACCCTCTCCTTCCTGTTCGTCGGTGATAGTAACCTTGAAACCCCGGCTCTCTGCCCAGCGCATGTACATCCGTTGCAGCATCTGGGCCCAGTCAAAGGCCTCCGTGCCTCCGGCTCCCGCCTGAATGGACAGGTAGGCGTTGTTGGGATCGGTGGATCCATCGAGCAGGGTCACCAGCTCGAAGGAGTCAATGTCGTCATTAAGGGTCTTGAATTCGGCGGCGGCCTCCCTGGCCGAGTCGGCATCGTCGAATTCGCGAGCCAGTTCAATCCCGGCTTCCACGTTCTCGAGCCGTTCTTCGAGCTTGAGAAAGGGATGCAGCTTGCCCTTGAGGCGGCTGGCCTCCCTGACGGTCTGCTGGGCGGTGTTCTGGTCGTTCCAGAAATCCGGGGCCTCCATCTTCTTCTCAATGCCGGCGATGGTTTTCTCCAGTTGAGGGACGTCAAAGATACCTCCGGAGTTCCGACAAGCGGCTCTTGAGGGCCGTGGTGTCGAGCGCCTGGAGGTCGTCGCTGAATGAAGATTCGGGCATGAGGGCGGAGGTAGGACACGTCACGGCCTGAGTCAAGGCGCTCTTGGGCCCGGGAGGCCCCAACGGCCTCCCGGGCTGCTTGCTTCCGGGCACAGGTGGGGCACACTTCCGGCCATGAATGTCCCCGTCCGGCGCCTCCTGTTTTCCTGTCTTGTCCCGGCCTTCCTCCTGTTCCTTGCGGCTTGTGGATCGACTGGGGGAGCAATCGGATCGGCACCCGGCAGCGGGCTCTCCCGTAAGATTGAGTTCGCTCCCCGCTACAATATCGAGAAAGCGATCATGACCGTTTTCCAGGCCGATGGCTTTCAGCCCCTGCCAGGAAGTGGAGAGGGGGGCAGGTTCGCATTCCTGCGGAGGGGAGATGCGATCGGGCAGGAGCGGTTCGGGGAGTGGTTTGGCCCCGGGGTTTCCCTCCGGGCCGAGGTGGCCTTGAACGAGGTTGAGTTTGGCACCCACCGCGTCCATTGCGTCCTGAAGGTCAGTGAAGGAGGGGCGTTTGTGATGACCTCGGAGGGAGACCGTCGGGGGAAGGTTCTGCTCCAGCGGGTGAAGAAGTTGGCCGGGGTGCTTTAATTGGGCACAACCATGTCGGTTGCTTCCTTCAAGTCGCTACCCCGCCGCAGGGGCAGGCCTTGGTGCCCCGGGTGTAATAAAACCACGGAACACCATTTGAAGAGTTGAAACCAACAAGGACGGGAGGGGGCCTGGATGGCTCTACACCTGCGATTCCAAGGCGACCCGGACCATGTCGTTGAAGCTTGTTTGCCGCTCCTCGGAGGTGGTGGCCTCGCCGGTCCGGATATGGTCGGAGACCGTGCAGATGGTGAGGGCCCGCTTCCCGCACTCGGCGGCACAGCCGTAAAGCCCCGCCGCTTCCATCTCAATGCCCAGCACGCCCATTCTCTCCATGATGTCGAACATGCCGGGGTCCGGGGAGTAAAAGAGGTCGGCCGAGAAGAGGTTTCCCGTTCGAATCGGGATCTTGAGTTGCTCGGCGGCCGCCACCGCCCGCCGGATGAGGCCAAAATCCGCGATGGCGGCAAAGTCGTGGTCCCGGAAGCGGCTGCGGTTGACCTTGGAGTCCGTACACGCTCCTGTCCCGATCAGGATGTCCCGCAGCTTGACCTCATGATGCGAAGTGCCGCAGCTCCCCACCCGGATGATGTTCTCCACTCCGTACTCGGTCCACAGTTCCTTGGCGTAGATGGAGATGGAGGGAATGCCCATCCCGCTCCCCATGACTGAGATCGCGGTTCCCCGGTAGTTGCCGGTGAAGGCCAGCATGCCTCGCACGCCGTTGACCTGACGGACGCCTTCCAGGAAGTTTTCCGCAATGTGGCGGGCGCGCAGGGGGTCGCCGGGCATGAGGACAGTCTCGGCAAAGTCGCCGGGAACGGCTTCAATGTGAGGGGTGGGCGTGGGCATGGTTGAAAGTGGTGGATGCTTGGGGAGGATGGGCCTAGCCCAGGAGGGAAGTTCCTTTCTCCATGGCGGGCAACGAAAAATAGTCTGCGATGGTCTGACCGATGTCTGCAAAGGTTTCCCTTGCCCCGAGATAGTTCCCGGCGGGGAACGCTTTGCCGTAGAGGAGGATGGGGACATCCTCGCGGGTGTGGTCGGTCCCGGGCCAGGTGGGGTCGTTTCCGTGATCCGCCGTGATGATGAGGAGATCGTCCGGTTCAAGAGTCGCGAGGAGGGCGGGAAGGGCGGCATCGAATTCCTGCAGGGCTTGGCCGTAGCCCAGAACATCGCGCCGGTGGCCATGGAGGGTATCAAAATCGACGAAGTTGGTCATTACGAGGGAGCGGTCGCCCGCCCGCTGGACGGCGGACAGGGTTTCCTGCCAGAGCGCGGCGTGACCACTGGTCCGGATTTCCTCGCTTATGCCGGTGTGGGCGTAGATGTCGCCGATTTTACCCACCCCGAGGACCGATCCGCCTGCCTCGCAGAGCTTCTGGAGAACGGTGGGCGTGGGGGGAGGAACTGCAAAATCGTGGCGGTTGCCGGTCCGTTTGAAATTTCCGGGACCGGACCCGAGGAAGGGCCGGGCGATGACCCTTCCGATCATGAGGTCACTTTCGTCGAGCAGACTACGGGTGCAGCGGCATAGCTCCAGTAGCCGGGCGAGCCCGAAGTGTTCCTCGTGAGCAGCAACCTGGAAAACGCTGTCAGCGGAGGTGTAGTAGATGGGCTTGCCAGTCGTGAGGTGCTCCTCACCCAGTCGGGCGATGATCTCGGTGCCCGAGGCATGGCAGTTGCCGAGGGAGCCCTCCACCCCGCTGCGATCCTCGATCCCGGCTAGCAGGTCCGGGGGAAAGCATGGGATTTCCTTCGGGAAGTAGGACCAGTCGAAGGGAACGGGGACGGCGGCAATTTCCCAGTGTCCGCTAGTGGTATCCTTGCCCGGACTGATTTCCCGGGCGAAAGCCCAGGAGCCGTCGACCTGGTCCGGAGGGAGCATGCCGGCGGGCGGGTTACCGTTCCTGGCCCGGAACGCGTGCACCAGTCCCAGCCGGGCGAGATTAGGAAGCTGCAGGGGCGTGCCGGCAAGGGCAAGGGTTCCAGCGATATGGCCGAGGGTGTTGGCGCCCTCGTCAGAGAAGCCGTCCCCTCCGAAGGAGGCTGCATCGGGAGCGCTCCCGATGCCGAAGGAATCCATGACGAGGAGGCAGACTCTTTTCATCCGGTCGCGACTCGTTCGTGAATGACCGGAACTGCCTCCACTGGTGTTCCGTCCGCCACCGTGAAAGCGGCACATACTTCGCGAGCTGCCCGCTGGGCGGCTTCCTCCGAGGCGGCATGAATGACCGCGAGGGGTCGTTCGCTTCCCACTTCCTCACCGAGGGAAGCTACCTCGCCCAGTCCCACCCGATGGTCGATTGCCTGTCCGGGATCGGTTCGTCCGCCGCCAAGGCGGACAATAACCAGGCCCAGTTCGCGGGTGTCTACTGCGGTTACGGTGCCGCCTTGTGTGGGCCTAGCTTCCAGTACGACTGGACCCAGGGGGAGGTGGGATTCTGGATGTTCAAGGAGATCCCCGGGTCCTCCCAGCGCGCAGACCATTCGGGCGAACTGTTCGGCTGCCTGGCCTGAGTCAAGGGCTTGGCGCAGGGCACTAAAGGCCTCGTTCTCGGAGGTCGACAGGCCACTGGTCTGGAGAACTTCCGCACCGAGCGCGAGGACGACAGTTTCGAGCCGGTCGTTGCGTATGCTGGTGGTGAGAAACTCGATCGCTTCCCGCACCTCGATCGCGTTGCCTGCGCTGTTGGCGAGGCACTGGTTCATGTCGGTGAGCAGGGCGGTGGTAGGCGTGCCAGCTCCAGTGGCAACCTCCGCGATGCTCCGGGCCAGTTCCCGCGATGCCTCCGTGGTGGGCATGAATGCCCCGTTGCCCACCTTGACGTCCATCACAAGAGCATCGAGGCCAGCCGCGAGTTTTTTGGAGAGGATGGAAGCCGTGATGAGGCCGATGGACTCCACGGTGGCGGTGACGTCACGGATGGCATAGAGCCGCCCATCGGCTGGCGCGAGCAGGCCGGTCTGGCCGATGATGGCCACCCCGGCGGTGCGCACGGTTTTACGGAAGAGGGAGTTACCGGGAGCGGTGTTGTATCCCGGGATCGCCTCCAGTTTATCGAGGGTGCCGCCGGTATGGCCCAGCCCCCGGCCGGAAATCATGGGGACGTATGCCCCGCAGGCAGAGAGGAGAGGTCCGAGCACGAGGGAGACGAGGTCTCCCACCCCACCGGTGGAATGCTTGTCGATGACGGGGCCGTCGAGATTCTCGCCCAGCCATTCCATGACCTCTCCCGAATCACGCATGGCGAGGGTGAGAGCCACGCACTCCTCCCGGCTGAGACCCTGGAAGTAGATGGCCATGGCGAGGGCTGCGGTCTGACCCTCGCTGATTGTGGAACTGGTCAGTCCCTCCACGAAGAAATCGATCTCCTCCCGGCTGAGGGAATGGCCATCCCGCTTACGGCGAATGATTTCCTGGGGAAGGTAGTTCATCACGGCAGGTCCCGGCGCGGCCAGCTCCTCAGGAAAACAGTTTTGCGATCAGCGGCCAGGCCTGGGCCCCGAGGTAGATTCCCACGATACCGACTACCCCGGCAATGGCAGGTGGTGCGGGAAGGGGGAGCTTGCAGGCGCTGAAGAGGATGCCGACGACCATGCCGACGGCGAGGGCGATGAGGATCTCGATCATTGGTTTTCTGGAAGATGACTTGGGCTCGGGCATGGGCTTGGTGCTGCTTACAGGCTCAGGGCAAGAAAGAGCCCTGCGATGGCGGCGCTCATGAAGTTAGCGAGGGAGGCGGCAAAGACAGCCTTCAGTCCCAGCCGGGCGATGTCCTTGCGTCGGGAGGGGGCCATCCCACCCAGTCCGCCGAGCAGGATGGCGATGGAGGAAAGATTCGCGAAGCCACAGAGCGCGAAGGTGACGATGCCCTCGGAGAGTTGGGAGAGGGATCCGTCATTGAGGAGGGCCGTGTAGGCGACGAATTCATTGAGGACGATCTTCTGGCCGATGAAGCTCCCGGCCCGGCTGGCCTCATCCCAGGGAACGCCAAGAATCCAGGCGAGAGGGGCAAAGATAGCGCCCAGAATCTGCTCGAGGGTGAGATCGGAATGTCCAAACCACCCACCCACAGTTCCCAGGCCGAGATTGAGAAGTGCGATCAGCGCAATGAAGGCGAGCAGCATGGCCCCTACATTGAGGGCAAGTTTCAGGCCCGCGGAGGCTCCCTGGGCGGCGGCATCGAGAACATTGACGGGTTTGTCCTCCTCATCGTCCTCGGGCAGATTTTCTTCGGGTATCTCGGTCTCGGGGAGAAGGATCTTTGCAAAAAGCAAGCCGCCTGGCGCAGCCATGAAGGAAGCGGCGAGGAGATATTCGAGTTTCACTCCCATGCCAGCATAGGCGGCCAGGACGGACCCGGCAATGGAAGCCAGTCCACCCACCATGATGGCGAAGAGTTCGGACTGAGTCATCCGGGGGATGTAGGGCCGCACCACGAGCGGGGCCTCGGTCTGTCCTACGAAAATGTTGGCGGTGGCGGAAAGGGATTCCGCCCGGCTGGTCCCGAGGGCCTTACGGAGGGCTCCGCCAAGGGTCCGGATGATGAGCGGCATGACCCTGAGGTGGTAGAGCACCGCGATCAGGGAGGCGAAGAAGATGATGACGGGGAGAACCTTGACCACGAAGATGAAACCCATCGATTCCTGCTCGGCGAGTGAGCCGAAGAGGAAGGCGATGCCTTTGTCTCCGCTCGCGATGATGGCCCGGACGAGCTTCGAGAGGGCACCCAGGACCATCTGGCCCCAGGGAGTAAAGAGGACGAAGGCGCCGAGCCCCACCTGGACGAGGAAGGCGCCGAGGACGGTACGAAAGCGAATGGCCCGCCGATTGGAGGAAGCAAGCAATGCGATGCCCAGGAGAACGGCCATTCCAAGCAGAGAGACAAGCGCAGACATCGTAGCGGAAGAACGATGCCCTAGCAGAGATGGTGGGCGGGGGCCATCGAAACCGTTGCGTAATCTTCCCCTTCCAGCGCGGTCTTGACAGGGAGAGGTAGTCCCGGGAGGTTGGGCAATGAGATGTGCAAGGGGACAGGGTTTGGCACGGATGCAGGATGGAGCCACCCTGCTGGCCGGGTTATGGTGCTCCGGTCCCGGGGTCATTTAGCACTTGGGTGATGGACAAGGCGCGTGGGATCGTAATCCGGCTCACCAGGCTGGGCGACACCAGCCTGATCGTGCACTGGTGTACCGAGGAGGCGGGCCTGTTGAAGACGGTGGCGAAGGGAGCCCGGCGGGCAAAGAGCCCCTTTGCAGGCAAGCTCGACCTGTTTGTGGAAGCGGACCTGGTGTGGCTACCCAGCCGGAAGAGCGAATTGCACATCCTGAAGGAGGTGGCGGTTGTGGAGTTCCGCACCGAGTTGCGTCGGAGCTATGCCGACACCATGCTGGCAGCCTACTTCGGGCAGCTCCTGGAAAAGGTCGTAGAGCGTGAGCACCCTGTTCCGGAGCTCTTCGACTTGTTGCGGCGTGCCCTCTCCTATCTCGTGAATACGCCCGCGGACCGTCGGACGCTTCTCCACTACGAGCGGCAGCTGGCGGAACTGCTGGGAGTAGGGAACGAAGGGTTGAATGCGGGAGCAGCCCTGGAGAGGGCCTTCGGAGGATTGCCGGGGGCGCGGTCGGACTGCCTGGCCCTGCTCGGGAAAGATCCCGGATCGGCTGAATGAGCATCCCTCGTGGGGAACATGCCGTTCGGATCAGAGTTTCCGGGTCTTGAACTTGGTCCCAAGAAGCCAGTCGCGGATCACCTCCTTGCTGGCAGTGAGGTTGCCGGTCACGCGGTAGTTGGAACTGCGCAGGACGCGGGCGTCCTCGCGGGATTCCTCGACCACGCAGTAAGGGCTCGCTCCGGAGGAATGGATGAAGCGGATCTCACCTCCGTCGGTGACCACGAGGAAGGCGACGTGGCTGTCGAGACCCACGATATAGACTCCGTTCCCGCGGGATACGACTTCGGAGAGAAACTGCTCGTAGTCAGTGCCGACCCGGATTCTCATGTCCTCGGGGGGAAGAAAGGTGCCCAGGATGTTTTGTGACGCCTGCTGGGCGAGAGGGGCCCACTCAACACGAAAACCCGCGTCCTGAAGGACGGAGGAGACGAAGTATCCACAGGCCACTTTGCCGGCCCCTGGTTCGTGGGCGGTGCCATTGAAGTCCCAGGGTGTGCCCAGCCAGCAGCGCATCAGGCGGGGAAGGCTCAATTCGAGTAGCTCGCGGGCCTGCGCCAGGATTTCCGTGCGCTCAGTTTTGTTGGTGGTTCGGAGGTAGTTCCGGCCCAGGCGTTTGCGATGTTCTTCGAGGTCCCCTGAGAGAACAGAATAGGTCTTAGGGTCGGGAGTCGGGCCGGATGCGGTGGACGAACCGATGAGGCCCTCCACGAGGCTGACGATCTGGGTACGGTAAACCCAGCCAGCGCAACAGGCACTGACGAGCAGAAGGGCGAGGGTGAACCGGACGAGGATCTTCCGCACCCGGAAATTCTATCCCGGGAAGTGCGGAAATTCCAGCACTTATCTGATGGCTCATGGAACGGCATTGCGGACTGGGGGGAATGCGAAAGACACGTTCCGTGTGCCGTTCAGGAACGGAGCGTTACCGTTTCTTTTGCAGCGTATAATAGACCCTGTCCCCCAGGAGCGGTTTACCTTGGGTGGAGGTGACACCCGGCAGGCTGATCGTATACAGGTAGCCTTCGTTCAATTCGCCGACCTTCACCACGCAGGTGCGGGTGGTCGTTGAAACCTCGGTGACGGTGCAGGGAATTTCCCTGTCGTCCACCTTTGGGGATCCATAGCCCTGATGATACTTATAGGTATGGCGGCGGACTTTGATTTTCCCCAGGCTGGCGGCCTCGACAGGCTGGGTGAAGCCGAGGGCGAAGCCCCGGTCGAGTAGTTTCACGCGGTCAATGGCAAGGAATTCCCCGGCGTCCTCCTTCAGGCGGACCCTGACAAGCCCATTAGCGCCGGCCCAGGAGAGATGGGTCTTGGCGATCCAGAGGGACCCATCGGGGGTAAAAGTCATGCGGTGGTTTCCCCGGCCGAGCGGTCCCGTGCGCAGGAAGGGAATGGCCGCGCCCTGGGAGATATCGCCCACGGGATCGGGCAGGAAGCGTACCAGGGTGGGATGATTCATTTCGCCGATGAGCATCTGCTCACCCAGGGGGCCGAAGACGCCCTTGGGGATCATGCGTGGCTCGGTGGGGGAATTGGCCAGTTCCCCCTGCGGCAGTAGCCCCATGGCCGGCGTGCGCATCTTCTCAAGCTCGGCCACCGGGATCTTGAGAGGCTCGCGGTCCCAGCCTTTCTTCCAGACCAGGGAGGCCGGGTGACCGTGGAATTGTCCTTCGCGGACATGGAAGACCTTGCTGGTTCCGAGCCAGTCACCCTGGTTGTCGGTGACGTAGAGGCGGCCATCCTTGTCGAAGCCCAGTCCTTCCGGGGAGCGGAATCCGCTGGCAAAGGGCTGCCACTTGCTGCCGTCGGGAGAAACCTTCAGGACCCATCCCCGGTAGGGTACGCGGGAGTACATGCGGCCCGCCCGCCCCTTGGATCTTCCCCAGCCAGGTCCATTCAGCATATGCTCACGGGCCAGTCCGATCTCGCTCCAGGGCCCGCGGATTTCCTGCCGAATGCCTGCTCCGTTGGAAGCGGTTCCGAGAGCGAGATAGAGAAAGCCTTCCCGGTCACGGGCGAGGCCAAAGGCGAACTCATGGTAATTTCCGGTCATCCCGAAACCATCGAAGACGGTTTCGTAGAGGTCAGCCTTCCCGTCGCCGTTGGTGTCTGCGACCCGGGTCAGTTCGGGGCGCTGCATGACCAGGAAGCTGGATTCGCTTTCCGCGAGCAGCCCGAGGGGTTCGTGGAGGCCTTCCGCAAAGCGCTTCCAGGAGCCGGTTGCGGGGTCATGGATCATGATCTCCCCCCGGTGGAAGCACATGGCGAGTTTTCCGGACGGGGTTGTATCAATGCCGCCAATCTGCGGGTCGATTCCGGCTGGGATGGCGACCTTGTCGATGCGGAAGGTGTCCGTCCAGACATCGGCGGAGGCGAGGCAGGAGGCGAGGGCCAGGATGAAAACGGGACGCATCATGGTTTTGGGGTCAGCGTGACGGTAAGGCGTCCGTTTCCGTCCAGGACCGCGGATTCGGTGGAGACTGACATCTTGTCGGAGGACTTGAACTTGAGGGCGGAGGGGATCTCGCCCGTTACCGCGAAGCTGCGGGTGAGGGCTTTGCCATCTGAGGTGGGACGGATGGTCTCGGTCACTTCGATCTTCCCCGCTCGCCAGCGGAAGGTGGGCAGTCCCTCCACGAGGGAGTATCCGAGGAACTTGGGCCGGGGCCGGGCGGAGTCCACCAGGTCCAGATAGGGAACCGGATTCTTTTCCTCCCGCAGGAGGACCTCGCCTTGGATCTTGGCGAGGCCGTTGCCGTTTCCTCTCCAGACCGCCCAACCGTCGATGAAATCGCCCTTCCAGATGTAGCGCAGGCGGCACTCGCCCGCGTCCCAGCAATAATGCAGCTCGTCATTCACGGCCACCGCGATGGCAGCGGGTCCGGCCTCCGGCATGAAGAGGCGCTGGACCTGTGGGCGCTTGCGCATGGAAGGCGAGGCGTAGAAAGGATCGAGCCCGCGCACCTTGATCTCCTTCAGTCCTTTGGACGCTTCCAGGATGTGCGCGTGGATCAATTTCAGGTTGGGGTCGCCGACATGACCCATGGGCGGCATCTGGATCACACCCTTGCGCTTCTGGATCGGCTTTTTGCACCAGGCAAGGAACTCGTCGATCTTGGCCGAGTAGAGCTTCGAGACCTCGACCAGCGAGGGGCCCACCAACTGGCGGTCGGGGAGGTGGCAGGCTGCGCAGTGCTGGGTGAAGAGCGTCTTGCCGTCCTGTGCGCTGAGCGGGATTGCCGGCAGCACCGTTGCCAGAACTATGATTCGCAGGGTCAGGAGGCCGTGCATGGAAATAGCCAAGAGAGATCCTGCCTAGAAGCAAGAGGAATTCAGGACTGGATCACAGCGGTGGGACGGATTCAAGAGGATCAGTTCCTCAGCTCACTCCCAGGACCATGACCGAGGAATGCTCCAGGACTTCTCCTGCGTGAGATCCCAGGAGCTCCTGGTAAAGCGGTGAATCCGGGGTCAGGACGGTGCAGTCAAAGCCATTATACGTGACGGTGCAGCCACCAGCTGCCGGGGCGAGGAGATAGAATATGATGTTGCCATCGTGTTCGGTTTCGACGAGGGCGCCAGCTCCGATCTCCTCGCCTTCATCAAAGGGAGCCGGATTGAAAACAGTCAGGAGTCGAACAGAGTCGGCAAGTTTCCCCGCCTGCTCGGCCTGGGCGCTGGCGAGGTAGGAAGCTTCAATTGCCCGGGTGTCGTACTTCCCATCCGACTTGGTTTCGTCGCCAGTTGCATTCTCCCTGGCGTCTTCCGCGGCCGCCAGCGTGATTGCGAGCTGTTCCTCGAGCGAGGAACGGATCTGACGGATCAATTCGGGCTTGGACATGATCAGGGGCCGCTCAGGCCATGGCGGCAATGAGATCATAACCGCGATGATCTGTGATGCGGACCTCTGCGAATTCTCCTACGGGCAGGTCAGTGGGGACAAAGATCCGCCCGTCGATGTCGGGAGCATCCCATTCCGAGCGGGCAATTCCCTCTTCCTCCACCAGGACCTTGCGGGTTTGTCCCACCTGCTTCTCATTCACGGATCCTGCGACCAGGTCGATGGCACTGGTCAGGGCGCGGTGGCGGGCCTTGATGGTCATGTGGTGGAGGTGGGACCCGAACTCGTGGGCCCGGGTGCCTTCCTCGCGTGAATAGGAGAAGATTCCACAACGTTCGAACTGAAAGCTGCGGATGAATTCAAGCAACTCGTCATGGTCTTCACTGGTTTCGCCAGGGAAGCCGGTGATAAAGGTGGTGCGGATGGCGAGATCCGGTATTCCCTGCCGCATTCTCCCCAGCAGGTCGCGGATGTAGCGGCCATCGGTCTTCCGGTTCATGGTGTCCAGCATGTGATCACTGATATGCTGGAGCGGGATGTCGACGTAGTTGGCGACCTTTTCACAGGTGGCGATGGTTTCGATCAACTCGTCGGACCAGTGGGCGGGGTGGGTGTAGAGGAGCCGTACCCAGAAGTCGCCTTCGATCCCGTTGAGATCCCGCAGCAGGGAGGCAAGCGATTCCCCGCGGGAGGAATCAACGCCTGAGGTCGGCTTGGCCCGTCGGCCGCGGCCCTCCCAGCGGTCCATTCCGAAGTAGGTAGTGTCCTGGGAGATGAGGTTGAGTTCCTTCACCCCCGCCTGCACGAGGCTCTCTGCCTCGCGGACCACCGATTCCTGGGTCCGGGAGCGATGTTGTCCACGGATGGTGGGAATAATGCAGAAGGAACAGGTATGGTTGCAGCCTTCCGCGATCTTGACGTAGGCCATGTGGCCGGGGGTGAGGCGGAAGCGAGGCGTGGTGTAATCCGGAATGAAGCGCGGCTTGGCGGTGACGGCGTCGAGGGACTCGTCACCCAGCGGACGGTCAAGAACCTTTCTCACGATGGGAGCGACCTGGGTGACCTGGTCGAGTCCGATGAAGGCGTCCACTTCCGGGAGGAGGCCGGGGAGGCGTTCATCTTCGTTCTTGGAGACGTTGAAGCGTTGTGAGAGGCAGCCTGCCACGATGATCTTCTGCTTCTCACGGGCGGGATCCTCCTGTCGCGAGTTGACGGCCTCTACGATTGTCTGCACGGACTCTTCCTTGGCCACATCGATAAAGGAACAGGTGTTCACGATGAGGACATCGGCGAGATCCGGTTCCGGCGTCATGATCATCCCCTCCTTCTGGAGGTGTCCGATCATGATCTCGGAATCGATCAGGTTCTTGGCGCAGCCAAGGGAGATAAGACCGACTTGCGTGGGCAACTTTGGCAGGGGTTACTGGTTATCTGTCAGGGGGAGGGGATCTAGGCCGTGATACGTCGCAAATCAACGCGAAAGCGTCCGGTCATGGTAAACAATAACGGAAGCCCTGATAACTCTCATCTTGGACTTTATAACGTCCCCGCGTCCCGGGAAGGGAACAGGATTGAGGATCCTCCTGGATGGATGAGGGCAGGTCGCTCTGCTCAGGGGAGTTGGAAGCGCACTCGAAGGTAGCCTTTGGTCTTGTCGGTAAGGGGATTGGGGCTCCGGTAGATTGTGGTGGCCGAGTTGTCCCTGTGAAAGGTGCGGGAGTGCAGGACCGCACCCGGGGTATTTTCCCAATTAACGAGATCTTCAGAGAGTTCGGGGATGAGGGAGATTTCACTGGTGGTTACGCGGTGACGGATCGTGAGGGTAAGATAGTCCTGCGGTCCCGCGCCCAGGTCCAGGGCGGTCACCTCTACGCGGATTGCCTGGTCCATGGGAGTGGGTTGGAGGGGATTCCCGAGGAGGTTGAACTCAAGCAAACTGCTGAAACCGTCGGCGTCGGGATCTCCGTCGGGGTCGGTTATGCCCCGCTGAGCGGCCCAGACCTGGTAGGAGAGGGGAGGATCATTCTGCAAACCGGGAGTACCGCCCAGGGCTCCGGCCTGCCAGTTGGAGGCGCGGTTGTGATCCGGCAGGGAGGCGGGATTGATCAGGACGAGGGAGGACCCGCGGCCTGCCGCACCCATTGGCCAGGGGGCGTGGTTGTCGTAGGTGAAGAGTTGAATGGGTTCGTCGAGCGGGCCGGCGAGCTGGATCGTTTCACCCTCGTCCCGCAACTGGCCCGAATATTGTCCGGCTATTGGACGGCCGGTCCCATAGCGGAACTCAAAGGCGGCGCGGTCCTCCACGAGAAGAAGACGTTGTCCGGCCTCCAGTGCTGGGATGCTGCCGGTGCTGAAGTCGAACTCGATACCCTCGATGAAGCGCACCCCTTCGAGGTTCAGGGTGGTGTTGCCGGCATTGAACAGTTCAAGGAACTCGAAGTCCTCGCTGTCGTCGTGACCGACGGCGATCTCTGCGGCGGAGGCTGGGCCGGGATTGTACATCAATTCCGACACCACGAGATCCTCGTAATTCTGTCCGGGGACGAAGAGCGCCTCGTTGAGGGCAGACCACTCGCCGTTTTCAAGGACGCGGGCACGCAGGGTGGCAATCCTGTCGAGGGTTACGGTGCTGTCATGGAGCTGGGCGGTGCCTGAAATGGCCCCCCCGGGAGCCCGCGGATCGGTTCCGTCGGTGGTATAGTATATTTCACCGGAGGGGGCGCTGATACGGACCCGGCGCTCGGGGAGATCTCCGGCATTAGGCGAGAATGTGGGAGCGGTGATACTGGGGTAGAGTCCGGCAGCTCTGTACTTCGCAACCATGTCACGGGAAAGACGGCGCAGCGTGCTACGCATGAGGTTGGTCTGATAGCTTCGCCAGGAAGTGGGGCTCTGCATGTTCCAGCGGGCAGACTCGGCAAGAAAGCTGACCTCGATTTCGTCTACCCGTTTCTGCAGGCGGCTGATGGCTGCCCCAGCCGTGAGGGCTCCGTTATTGAAGAAATGCTTGTGGATGCGGTCGGCCAGCAGGATCTCATAATCAGGGTGGGCCTCCTGGCGGAGACGGGACATGAGGTCGAGAGGACCCTGATGAGTGACAGAGTTCGAGGGCCCCCGCAACCAGCCGTCGGCGTCCTTGATAAAGAACTTGAAGGGAACGTTCCGCGGAATCGCCCCGGCAGCGCGAAACTCGGACTCGCTGCTCCCGCTGGCCCACAGGATCATGAAGTCGATGATGTTGGGGATATCGATGTAGCGGCGGGTTGTGGCGAAGGGATTGGGCTGGTTGACGAGGGTCCTTGCCCGGTTCCAGAATCGACCGCTTCCGTTATAGACTGTGCCGGAGAGGAAATCGCCGCCAGTGTTGTTGGCATTGATGGCTTCGTAGTCTTCCCTGGCCCCACCGAAATACTCGGAAAACATGGCGGCATTCCAACGCTCACGAAGGTGGTACTGACCCCAGTACTGGCCGTTCAGGTAGACGTGGACGAACCGCCCGTGGGGGGCAATGTTGCCCATGTCGAGCATGGTGTCATCCGTGAAGCGGTTGGACATGTAGGCACCCCGGCTCTGCATGTCGTGATTACCGGAACGTAGATCGATGCTGTCGAACTGGTCGGCCGGGGGGATCGTCTCGTAGTCGTGTCCATCAAAAATGGGAAAGCGTAGCTTGGCCGGTCCGTACTCGGAGCGGAAGTTCATCCGGATGCTACGCTTGGCAAAGTTGGTATGGTAGTTGCCGTAACGCTCCATCCCGATGTCCATCTGAGTGCTGCCCGCTTCGAAGTTGATGAACTCCACCGAAGCCTGTTTTTCGGTGCGGTCCACATCTCCGGGAAAGACAAGCGAGATGGAGGGCACTGCCTTGAGGGCATCATGCATCTGGGGGCCATAGACCGGGTGCGCCGTCACGATGCGATTCATGGTGGGCAGGGCCACGACATCGGCGGGGAAAATGTAGGTCTGGGTGTCCACGTTGGTGGCAACGAGGCCCGCCTTGAATGCGGCGGCGCGCAGGACGGTGGTAGATTCGATCCGGATCGGGCCGGTGTAGGCCAGTCCGGTGCGGTTGGTCGGCCTGGAGCCATCGACGGTGTAGCGGATGACGGACCCCTCTGTGCTGCTCGTGATGGCCACTTCAATGGGATCGTCGAAGAACCCACGATCGATGGAGAAGGCGGTGTCGGCCACGAAGCCGGTAAAGGTCGACTGGTTGGTTGTTCCCGGGCTGGCGGTGGTAAAGTAGCCCTCCTGCAGGGACTCGGCGTCGAATCCATAGGAGACGTCCGGGCGCTGGGAGGGATAGGGGGCGAATTCATTGAGAACAGTGACCCCATCCGGGCTGATGAGAGCAAGGTATTCACCATCGCGGTCGAGATTGAAATTCGTATGCAATTCGTTGCCCGGGATTGCCCGGTTTTTGCCGGATGCGAAAACGAGGAGATAGTCGCCCGGGGCGAGGGTGACACCGGGGAAGCGCCACATCGTCAAGTTGTCTGGATCGTCGGTGAGGTAGTAGCCGTCCAGTGAGGCGGATTGCCCGGTGGGGTTGTAGATCTCAATCCAGTCGGAGTATTCGTTGTCTGCATTGAGGAGGACACTTTTGTTGTCGGCCATGAACTCGGTGATGAGCGGTTCCCCGGGGGCGACCACGGCGATACGGATGTTCCGCGATTCGCTGCCGCGGGCGTTGCTGGCGGTCAGCGTGTAGGTAGCAGTTTCGCCGGGAGAGAAATCCACTCCCTGCCTTCCTGTGACGTCCATGCCATCGAGGGTGAGGGTGGTGGCGTTGACGACATTCCAACTGAGGGAGACCGAAGTTCCCGTTACAATCAGGTTCTGGTCGGCGGTGAAGTCATAGATGAGGGGAAGGGACGAGACTTCCACCGCGAGGCTGGCCTGGCTTGTGCCTCCGGGCCACTCCGCGGTCAGGGTGTAGACGGTGGTGGAGTCCGGTCCGGGATCGAGGGTGATGTTCCCCTCGCCATTCACAGTCTGCGCGGTGACGCCGC
This sequence comes from Roseibacillus sp., assembly GCA_022448985.1. Lineage (GTDB taxonomy): Bacteria > Verrucomicrobiota > Verrucomicrobiia > Verrucomicrobiales > Akkermansiaceae > Roseibacillus_B. The sequence continues at coordinate 31,505 of JAKVCR010000044.1, read as the reverse complement.
CCACGCCCTGGTCGATCCTCACCGAGGTGACTTCGGAATTCACCGTCCAGGAGAGGGTGACCGGGCCGCCGGGTGGGGTTGAGCTCTGGTCGCTTGTGAAACTGCTGATGCTGGGATCGGGCAGGGAGAGATCCAGTTCCGCGAAGCCGGCTTCTCCCGCCGGGGCAGTGCCGGCAAAGGTGGCGCTGTTGACGAGTGCTCCCGGGCTGCCGCTGTCGTCGGCGTAGAGATTGACGGTGACATTCTCAAGGCGGTCGAGGCAGCAGGCGTCTTCGCGGCCGAAGAGGCGAACGAACCCGATCGAATGCGTTGCGCCAAGGTCGAGCATGTAGCGGGCGGTTGTTCCGGCGACATGCCTGGTAGACCAGACCGCACTGCTCCGCTCGAGATCTCCATCGAACACGTTGTCGGCATCCCCATGGTCGAGAAGGGCCGTGGTGCGGGAAGGCACCACCGCAGGTGTACCGATCTGCACCAGGTCATTGCTGCTGGTGCCATCCGGATCCGCCTCATCGGGAGTGACCCCGATGCGGAAGACCTCGATTTCGGAGAGGTGGAGGCGGGTATTTTCGACACCTGCCACCTGAGCGAAGAGGTTGTTTTTGATCACCTCGACGAAGCGTGCTTCCGCTCCGATCACGCGAGGGGCATTGAAGACGTTTATTTCCAGATCGGCCTCCACTGATCCCTCCGTGTTGGTGGCCGTGAGGGTATAGGTGGTGGAGATGAGGGGGCTGACGGCCACGGTGGTCATGCCGGTGACATCCACTCCGTCAAGACTGAGGGACTCGGCATCCACGACGATCCATCCCAGGTTTACGCTTGTGCCGGATGCGACAGAGGGTTCGCTGGGAACGAAAAGGTCGATGCGCGGAAGAGCGCCATCGGAGGGAAGGGACGAGAAGAAGAGGGCAGCGCCGGAAAGAAGGGTGCTCAGGAGGGAAAGGGAGCGGCTCATGGGGTTCGGGGCGGAGGGTTGCAGTATCAGAACATGGGGGGGTTGGAGGCAAGCTCCCACCGTTTGTTTTGACCCTTCCATCTCTGGGGCCGCGTTTTTTCGTGTCCCGATCCCGGAAACAAGTCAGCCGGGAGAGGTTTCCCTGTCCCGGCTGGTTGGATGGAGCGGGTGAACGGATTCGAACCGTCGACATTCACCTTGGCAAGGTGACGCTCTACCACTGAGCTACACCCGCATCCGTGGGGCGTTTAGATACACCCCCGGTTCAGGCCCGCAAGCCCTTTTTCGCGCTGGGTGAAGGGTATTCCGGATCCTTGTGGTGAAAAATCTCGTATCCATCGGGACGGATTCCCGGTTAAACCCTTTCCGTCGCATGAACAAGCTTGAGGAAATCGTTGCCCACAAACGCACTGAGGTGGAGCCCCTCGTTCCACTCGCCGCGAAGTTGAAGGCACAGGCCCTCCAGCGAAATGAGTTCAGAGGATTCCGAACTGCTCTTGATCGGGGATCCGAACGGCTCGGCGTGATTGCGGAAGTGAAGAAGGCCTCTCCATCCGCCGGTGTGATCGATCCGAACTTCGATCCTCTCCGGCAGGCCCGCATGTATGTCGATGGTGGTGCGTCCTGCATGTCGATTCTCACTGACAAGAAGTACTTCGAGGGTTCGCTGGCTTATCTCACGGAGATTTCGAAGGAGTCGCCTGTTCCGCTCCTGCGTAAGGATTTCATTGTTCACGAGGCGCAGATCTATGAGGCGGTCATCGCCGGGGCGGATGCCATCCTGCTTATAGTTGCCTGTCTCAGTGACGAGGATCTGCACAGGCTCTACCACACTGCCTGCGACCTGCAGCTTGATGTCCTCGTGGAGGTGCACGACCTGCCCGAGATGGAGCGAGCCCTCGATCTCGGGGCAGATCTGGTCGGGATCAACAACCGCAATCTGAAGACCTTCCAGACCGATCTTGCCACTACCAGGCAGCTGGTTGAAGAGGTGCCGGATCATGTGACCGTCATTTCGGAGTCCGGAATCAAGAGTGTGGACGATGCCCAGCGAGTACTTGATGCCGGCGCTAACGCCATTCTGGTGGGAGAATCCCTCATGCGGGCCAACGTCCCGGGGGCGGAGATCGAGTCCTATCTCGCGTTGACTGCTTCAGGTAGTGGCCGGGAGGGAATTTGACCTGCCTGACGGGGTTCCCTCCAACCGCCCGTCCCCGGGTCTTGACCCTTGCCACTTGAGAGCGGATAACCGACCCAGCAATCACGTGAAACCGCACGAACTCTTCAAGGAAATCGATCCCGCCGTCGTGACGGAACTCTTCACCACGTTCCGCGACGAGGACCGGGAGGTCTATAAGAGCGCGCTGACGAGCCTGGCCCAGTCGCGGAAATTGCGGCCCGTCTTTATTCAGAAGAAGCCGGTAGTGGAGCAGATTGCCTGGATGCACAAGACGCTGATGCTGCGTGGTAGTGATATGGTAGGTGAGCATCTTCTGCAGGTCTGGTTCATGAAATTCCAGCAGCCCCTCCTTATCAGGTTCTGCGATGGAATGGGGATCGGGCACAATGGCGAGGGCTCGGTGGAGGGCGAACTCCCAGCCGAGATGGATGCCGCCAAGCTCACGGAGACGGTTGACGGGCTCTATGCCGACTTCAACCCCAGGATCGTCTCCCTTTATCTACATCTCTTCAATCTCCAGCGGCCCGGGGGATGGGATGCCCTGGCCGACATGCTGGCCAACGACGGGCGTATCGTGCTCGGCAACGTGCCGGAGCCGCAGATTGAACCGGAAGGGGTTTCCGAAGAGGCAGCGGTGGTAGAGCCGGAGCCGGACGTTCCCCAGGAACCCCAGGAACAGTAGGGCGGGGAGCCTGTTGAAGATGTCCGTTTATGGGGTATCCCCGATCTGCTCGGGCGGGCGGACCGGGGAGATGCCTTCAGGAATTGGAACGGCACGTGGAGGGACGTTCTCCTCTACCGGGACGGCGCGGGGTGGTGGTTCTTCCGGCCCTGGCTGGGCTGGCGCTGGTGGTGGGGACGGCACCTCCTCGGGTACGGGCAGGGCCTTTGGCGGGATGGGGGCAGGAGGGGGGGCCTTTGGGGTGACCCGGACGGGGATGACTTCCTCGGGTGGGATCTGCTTCCGCATGAGAATATCGACGCGACGGTTAATGGCCTGCTGGTCCTGATCGCCCTCCAGGACCTTTGGCTTGGAGTGACCGTAGGCCCGGACGATGATGTGGGTGCTATCGAGGCCCAGGGAACTCACCAGCCAGCTCTTCACGGCCTGCGCGCGCTTCCTTGAGAGCCCAAGGTTATAGGAATCAGTCCCGAAGAGATCGGAATGTCCTTCCAGGATGCAATACATTTCAGGATTGCGATCAATAAGCATGCCGAGCTTCATGAGACCGAGCTTGGCATTCTGCTTGAGTTCGGCCTTGTTGAATTCGAAAAGGAGATCACTGGGAAGAGCGGCTCGCCCCTTGTCGAGCTGGTCGACATCGAAGTTGAGGTAGCGGCCCAATTCGGTGTAACCCTTCATCAGGCCATTTTCTTCCAGTCCGTTCGCGCCACGAACCGCGGCGTCCTTCAGGAAGGAATCGGGATCGGGGACATCGGCGGAGATGCTGCCCTCCTCAATGATCACCCGTCCTTCGGGGACTTCGGTGAATAGCGGTTCGTTGCGTCCGATTTCTTCGAGGTTGGCCTGCACTTCCGGAGCCTTGAGCGGTTCAAGGAGTTGGCCGTCTTCTTCCCCGATCTTTGCTGGCTTGAGTGGCTCAAGGGACACCTTGGGCTTTTCCAGGTCAGGGATGATATCGATCTCAGTGTCGTCGAGCTCGGGGATGAGCTCCTCGATTTCGGTGAGGAGATCTTCCGCCTCCTCCGGCGGTTCGGCCTCCTCGCTCTCGGTCTCGGGGGCCACAACCTCTTCGGGCAGCTCCTCGATCTTGCTCACCTGAAAGGTCTGGGAGGTCCACTCGAAGTCGGCAAGTTCCAGCAGGAGATTAAAGCGGCCAAGGGCCCAGAGCCCAATCGCATGGAGGACCACTGCGGCGCCCACCGCAAGCAGGATCCAGGAGCCGAATTTCCGGCGACGGGGGCCCCGGTAGCGGGTTCCTCCCGTGCGGGCGGAATCCCAAGTGTAACGCGAATCGATACTCATGCGTTCTGTTTATTATAACGTCACGGAGCGCAGTCTCAATTCAGACAAACGCGAATATCTGGCCTGGAAACCTCGAAATTTCCCGCAGGAGGCATGAAAAGGCGTCCAGAACAGGCCACTTTGAGGCCCCTCCAGCCGCAACTGGGCCTTCCCAGGTGTGGTTGGCCGAAGTTCTTCAATGGGTTCCCCGCAACCCCGACGGGCGGGAGTGTGGAGCCTGATACCAGGGCGTTGCCGTGTTCCTGCCGATCTTCCTCCCTGGCAGGGATTCGATTGATCTTTGCGCCTTTGGGCCTTTGCGCTTCTCGCTCCATCCGCTATCGCTTCCCTGTGAGCGCAAGCTGCGACACGATCGGCATTGGTCTGGCGGGGTTCGGGACGGTTGGATCCGGCGTCTGGAATATGCTGGCGCGTAACGGGGGTCTGATTGCCGATCGTGCCAGGGGTGCGCTGCGGTTTGAGATCCGTCGAATTGTTGTGCGGGACCCCGGGAAGGAGCGGGAGGTCACTGCGCCAGCGGAGCTCTTTACAACCGACTGGCAGTCGGTGGTTGAAGATCCCTCCGTGGATGTGGTGGTGGAGTTGATCGGCGGAACGGACGTGGCATACGAACTGGTAGCCGCGGCGCTTGTGGCCGGCAAACCAGTGGTCACCGGTAACAAGGCGCTCCTGGCAGAGCGGGGCGGGGACCTGTTTGCGCTCTCTCGCGAACATGACACTCCTATCCATTTCGAAGCTGCGGTGGCCGGAGGAATTCCCATTATCAAGGCCTTGCAGGAATCGTTGGTGGGTAATCGTGTCAGTTCGATAACGGGGATCATCAACGGCACGTCCAACTACATCCTCATGCGCATGACGGAGGCTGAGCTCGATTATCCTGCTGCGCTTAAGGAAGCCAAGGAGCTGGGATACGCAGAGGTTGACGAAACTCTTGATGTCAATGGATGGGACGCTGCCCACAAGGCGATTTTGCTGGGAACGATCGCCCATGGGTTCCTCATAGATCCGGAAGAGGTCTACGTCCGCGGAATTGAGTATGTCCGTCCACTCGACATCCGTTTCGCCAAGGACCTTGGCTACGTGGTGAAGCTTCTCTGCATTGTGCGCGAACACGGAGACGGGTCCATTGAGATCCGGACCCAGCCTTCGTTTATTCCAAAATCGCACATCCTTGCCTCAGTCAATGACGTGTTCAATGCGGTGGCAGTGCGAGGAGACGCGATTGGCGATGCGCTGTTCTATGGTCGGGGTGCGGGGCAGGATCCCACCTCTTCTTCGGTAGTAGCCGATCTGGTGGAAGCAGGGCGATTACTGCGCCAGGGCAGGGGATCGGGTCATCGTGGGTTTCTGCCCTACCGGGAGACGGGAACCCTCAAGCCCATTGACGAGACCGAAACTGCTTACTACGTGCGCTTTCCGGTGACAGATCGTCCCGGTGTAGTGGCCGATATCGCTTCTCTGCTGGCGGAGGCGGGGATTGGCATCAGCGGAACGCATTCTCCGGTTGATCCCGATCAGCCTGATGCGGAGTTCGTCGACATGGTGTTTCTCCTGCATACCTGTCCTTTTGGAACCCTCAAGGGAGCACTGAAGAAGATAGAGGCTCTGGACTGCGTGACGGAGCGCCCCGTGGTGTTCCGTATTGAGACACTTTAGGCGGGCCCCCGTCCTGCGGACCACCTGCGCGTCTTCTGCTGCTCCGATCCCTAGTTGGGACGCTTGTCGGGATCTCCGGTCCAGTAGACATTGGACTTGCCGTTTTCGGCCTGCCCCATGCCATCTGTTAGATCCTGGAAGGTGAACTCCTCAACGTGGCCATCGACGAACAGGAGGTGCCCCTTGCCCTTGTAGCGTCCTACGAAATTCTTGGCCTTGGCCTTGGGCCCTCCATCAAAATTGCTCTGCAGCTTGGTCGTCTCCTCGGCCTTCTTTACCCCGCGCTCAAGGAAGGCAACGGTTCGGTCCTGGTGCTGGATGCCGGCGAGATTGGCCGGCCTCTCGGAGCCGTCCTCGGCTTTGGACTGCAGGCTACTGTTGAATCCAAAGGCAAAGTAAGGTCTGCCTTCCTTTTTGTTAGGGGGGTAGTCCGCGCCGGAGAGAAAGAGCGGGTAGCTCTCCTGGTAGAACTGTGGTGCGGGGTTATCCCCCAGTTCGCTTACCGGGGTAGCACCCATCTGCTTCGGGAGGGCATTGTACCAGACCGTTTCGGACTCTGGCTTGGCGGCGTTGAGCCAGTCATCCTTGCCAGTGGCATCCTCAAGGGGAAATTCGCCATTGTTGTCGTTGAGATAGCCTGTCAGGGCCTCCCCGATGGTTCTCATCTTCTTGAGGGCTTCGGCCTTGTTCCGCTTGACCCCTCCAGACTTTATCATGGTTGTGCCAATGCCGATGGCTATGACCAGTACGGCCGCCCCAATGAGAATCTCCATCATGCGTGACTTCCCGGAGCGGAGGGCCGGATTGGATTTGCGACGATTGTTCATGGAAGGCGGATGCGGAGGTGTGACTTGAGATAGCCCAACTCCTGCATAACCTACTTGCAAGCCTACAATTACGCCTATCCATACCTCAAATGTCCCGATGATGGAGGCAAATGGGGCTGTAGCAGTGGACAACTCACCATTTCATGAGGCGGAGAGAGCTTGCGGGAGCTGCATGCCGGATTCTAGTTTTGACTCATGAAGATAGCCCGTCTCCTCCTGTCTGCCACTCTCCCTGTCCTGCTGGCTTGTCCTGTTTCAGCCGGGCCACTTGTCTACGAAGGTGCCAGTGGGCCCGGGAAGGGCAAGCACCTCGTATTCATCGCCAGCGACCACGAGTACAAATCGGAAGAAACCCTTCCTGCGCTCGCCCGCATCCTGGCCAGGCACCATGGCTTCAAATGTACTGTTCTCTTCGGAGTGAACGACAAGGGTGAGATTGTTCCGGGACACTCCAATGTCCCGGGCCTGGATTCTCTCAGGTCAGCAGATCTCATGGTGGTCTTTACCCGTTTCCAGAACTGGCCCGACGAGCAGATGCAGCACTTCGTTGATTACCTGGACCGGGGGGGGCCCATTGTTGGCCTGCGCACTGCTACCCATGGGTTCCGCATCCCCGGTGATAGCAAGTGGGCCAAGTACAGCAACGGTTTTGGTGGGGAGGATTACAAGGGCGGTTGGGGCCGCCAGGTCCTGGGCGAAAAGTGGGCCGGTCATTACGGGGGCAACCATCGTCAGAGCACCCGCCTTGATATCGTTCCGGCCCAGAAGGACCATCCCATCCTGCGCGGGGTAAAGGACATGTGGGCCCAGTGTGGCGGGTACAAAGCAGCCCCTCTTGCGCCCAGCACGGTTCTTGCCATGGCTCAGCCGTTACAGGGAATGACCCCGGACTCGCCGGCTAATGAGAAAATGCCTCCTGTCCCTGGTGCCTGGACACGGAGCTATCGGGGCAAGTCGGGAAAGGATGGGAGGGTATTCACCAGCACCTACGGGGCTTCCAATGACATTCTCAGCGAAGGTTACCGCAGGCTCCTCATAAATGGCTGCTTCTGGGCAGTGGGGTTGGAGGATCAAATTGTTCCCGCTGCCGAGGTCAGCTTCGTTGGCCCCTTTAATCCAACCTGGGGCAGGGGCGGGGGTCGGCGTAAATCGGGAACCAAGCCTGCCGACATGGCCGGTTGGGAGACGCCGATCGTGCCATTGGCGAAGTAGGTGATCTGGCCTCTATCGATCTCAGGATCCATGGGCGGAAGAGAGGGAGTCGACCGTTGGCGGGATTCACCCTCCCGAGTGCCCGTAGGCTTTCCGGGGATGGTGTTGAGGATGTCCGGAAGGTTAAATCGGGAACTGAAGCTTGCCCTTGCTGCCGGAGACCGCTAACCCGTCTGCGCTTTAGCCCGCGATATCTCGTTCTCGTCCGCTGGTGACGGGACTGATTGGCGCAGGCGGGGCTTTTCCTGTTTCTCATGCTCATCGTCCAGAAATATGGCGGCACTTCGGTCGGTTCCTTTGATCGAATCCGTAATGTAGCCAGGCGCATCAAGTCCCTGCTTGAGGAAGGGCACGAAGTTGCGGTGGTGGTATCGGCCATGGGAGGAGTGACCGACAAGCTCATCGCCATGGCGCAGGAGCTCTGCGACGAGCCGTCTGATCGGGAAATGGATGTCCTGCTCTCGACTGGGGAGCAGCAGTCCATCGCCCTGGTGACCATGGCTCTCAACCAGATCGGAGTGGAAGCGGTCTCTATCACCGGCCGCCAGGCGGGATTGAAAACTTCCGGGTCTCACACGAGGGCGAGGATTGAGGCCATCGACTCCACTCTCAGCCGACGCTACCTGAAAGAGGGCAAGGTGGTCATCGTAGCAGGATTCCAGGGGGTGAACGAAGAAGGCCTGATCCAGACGCTCGGGCGCGGGGGATCGGATCTCTCCGCGATCGCCTTTGCCTCATCGGTTGATGCCGACCTGTGTCAGATTCTCACCGATGTCGATGGGGTCTACACCGCCGATCCACGCGTGGTGCAGGATGCGCGCAAGCTCCCCGAGATTTCCTACGACGAGCTTCTCGAACTCGCCTCTCTCGGCACCAAGGTAATGCAGTCGCGCTCGGTCGAATTTGCCAAGAAGTATGGAGTAAAATTTGAAGTCCGTTCCTCCCTTAACAACAACCCCGGTACTATTGTGACAGAAGAACACGAAGCCATGGAAGCTGTCGTCATTCGAGGAGTCTCCATCGAGCGCTCCCAAGCCCGCGTGACCATCACCGGCATCCCCGACGAGCCCGGGATGTCCGCCCGCATTCTCGGTGTCCTGGGAGATGATGAGATCAACATCGACATGATTGTCTCCAATATAGCGCACGATGGCTATGCCCGCCATTCGTTCACGATGCACACCAATGACCTCGGACGGGCCCAGGCTGCGCTCAAGCCCGTCCTCTCTGAACTGGGCGGAGATGCCAACCTCGAGACCGAGGCGGGCATTGCAAAACTCTCAGTGGTTGGTATCGGGATGCGATCACACTCCGGGGTAGCAGCCCAGATGTTCAAGGCCTTGGGCGAGGGAGGAATCAATATCGGGATGATCAGCACTTCCGAGATCAAGATTTCGGTCACCGTAGATGAGACGCGGATTGAAGATGCGGCCCGCGTGGTCCATACCGTGTTTGGCTTGGATTCCGCTCCGGCATAGTCTGATCGGCCTTCCCGTTCGCGGGGATGTGGACGGATCGCAGGGTCGGCCTGCGAAGGGGCGGGCTTTTGGCACGGTTCTTGTCGTGCAAATGGGGAGAAGGGGATAAATCAGCGAGAATTCGCGTTCATTTGGCTGCATTAGCCGTTCTAATCCAGCCGTGTTCTCCGCCGGCCTTCAGTCCCAGCTCCGCCGCACTCTTGGGGAGATCAAGCAGGCTGGACTCTACAAGCAGGAGCGTTTCATCGGCTCGCCGCAAAGTGCCCTTATTACGCTGCAGGACGGGAGCGAAGTTCTCAACATGTGCGCCAACAATTATCTGGGTCTGGCGGACCATCCCGAGGTTGTGGAGGCGGCACGTGCGGCCCTGAAGCGGTGGGGTTTCGGGACGGCATCGGTGCGCTTTATCTGTGGCAGCCAGAGCGTGCATCGCGAGCTGGAGGAGACCATTACCGCATTCCTCGGTACGGAAGATACGATCCTCTATCCGTCGTGTTTTGACGCTAACGGCGGACTCTTTGAGACGCTTCTCACCGCCGAGGACGCTGTCATTTCGGATAGCCTCAATCACGCTTCCATCATTGATGGAGTCCGGCTCTGCAAGGCGCGGCGTTATCGTTATGACAACAACGACCTGAGCGACCTGGAAGCAAGGTTGCAGGAGGCGGATGCTGCGGGTGCCCGTCAGAAGTTGATCACATCCGACGGGGTATTCTCCATGGATGGCGTGATCGCGCAGCTCGAGGGTATTCACGAACTGGCCGCCAGGTACGATGCGCTCGTGCATTTCGACGACTGTCACGCCACCGGATTTCTTGGTTCAAGGGGGCGTGGCACACATGAGCATTGCGGCCTATTCGGCAGGATCGACCTTACCACTTCCACCCTGGGCAAGGCCCTTGGGGGTGCTTCCGGGGGCTATACCTCCGGGCGCAGGGAGATCATCGATTTGCTGCGCCAACGTTCGCGCCCCTACCTGTTCTCCAACAGTATTGCCCCATCCATCGTGGCGGCTTCGCTCAAGGTTTTTGAGTTGCTGGCGTCCTCCACCGAGCTGGCTGACCGCGTGAAGGAGAACACCACCTACTTTCGTGAGGCCATGGCCCGGACGGGCTTCCAGATTGCGGGTGCAGATCACCCCATTACGCCCATCATGCTGGGGGATGCCGCCCTTTCGCAACGCTTTGCGGAGAAACTCCTGGAACACGGGGTCTATGCCATTGGGTTCTTTTACCCCGTGGTTCCTCAGGATACGGCGCGCATCCGCACGCAGGTTTCGGCGGCCCACACCCGGGAGCACCTCGATCGCGCGGTGGAGGCCTTTGCCAGAACAGGCCGGGAGCTGGGGGTTATTTGATAACCGCAGATGGCGAGGACTCATTTACAGGCCGTCCTCCATACGGCGACTGCCCATCGTCACCGTGCTGATCAGGTAATGATCTTGTTGATCACTTTCCCTGCGACATCCGTCAAACGGAAATCACGCCCGCTGAAATGATAGGTAAGCCGTTTATGGTCGATTCCCATCAGGTGAAGAATTGTGGCATGCACGTCATGGACGGATGTGCGGTCAACCGCGGCATGATAGCCGATCTCGTCGGTTTCGCCGTAGTTTGTTCCCCCTTTGATACCACCGCCGGCCATCCACATGGTGAAACCGAAAGGGTGATGATCACGGCCACTGCCTCCCTGCTTGTGCGGTGTGCGCCCGAATTCCCCGCCCCACACTACCAGGGTCTCATCAAGGAGCCCCCGCTGTTCCAGATCCCGGAGCAATCCCGCCATGGGTTGATCCGTCGCTGCGCAGTGCTTGTTATGGTTACCGGTGATGTTGCCATGGGCATCCCAGTTGTTGTCTCCATGCCCACCACCTGAATAGAGTTGTACAAAGCGCACACCACGCTCAACAAGGCGCCTGGCCATCAGGCACTGGCTGCCGAAATACTCTCCGGGGTTGCCGGGTTCGATGCCGTAAAGTTTCTTGGTCGCGTCATTCTCCTGGGAGATATCAAGTGCCTCGGGAGCCGCCGACTGCATCCGGTAGGCAAGCTCAAAGGACTCAATACGAGCCTCGAGCGCATTATCAGCAGGATAATCCGCCATGTGCCGGCGATTGAGCGTGCCTGCATAGTCAAGCAGTTGCCGCTGCTGGGGGGTGCCTAGTTTTTCCGGCCTGTTGAGGTTGAGGATCGGGGTGCCTTTTGAGCGCACCGGGGTTCCCTGGAAGGCGCCGGGAAGAAAGCCAGATCCCCAGTTCGGGGCCCCCCCGATCGGGCCGCCGCGGTAATCATACATTACCACAAATCCGGGCAGGTCCTGGTTGTCGCTGCCGAGTCCGTAGGTTACCCACGAGCCCAGGCTTGGAAAACCAGTGCGGATCATTCCGGTATTGAGTTCGAAGAGTGCCGGCGCATGGCTTATCGAATGCCCGTATACGCCGCGCAGCATCGCGGTGTGGTCGATCACGCTGGAGAGGTGCGGATAACGGTCGGATACCCAGTGACCGCTCTGCCCATGGCGCGCAAACTTGTAAGGAGAAGGGAACAGTCCGCCACCGCTGCGAGCTCCCTTGGTGTCGACGACTTCACCAACCTTTTTTCCCGCGTGTTTCGCCAGGTCCGGTTTGTAGTCGAAAAGATCCACATGGCTCGGCCCACCATACATGAAGAGGAAAATGACACTCTTGGCACGACAGGTAAAATGTGGGGACCTTGATGATAACGGCAGCTTCGACTCTCCAGCCGCTGCACCCGGGCCAGCCAGCAAGTCTTGTTCAGACATCAGCCCGGCGAGGGCCAGCGAGCCAAATCCACACCCTGCACGGGCAAGGAGATCCCGACGCGTCATCAGGCCCCTGCTGCTTTCCATCTCAGTCAACATAGGCAAATTCATTGAGGGTAAGGAGAATATGGCAGAAGTTCTCTACATTCTGGCCCTCCTGAGAAAGAAGATCAACTCCTAGATCCAGTTCCTCCGTGGTCGGGGCACGGGAAAAAGCCAGCCAATAGGCCTCCTCGACGATCGCCTGCAGGTTCTTCTCGCCGTCCGGGGAAGCGGGATCCTTTGCCGCAGTAACAACCCGGGCCGCAAAATGCCCAGCTTGGTCACGCACGAACTTGTTGTTCAGCAGGAGCAAAGCCTGCGTGGCAACCGTGGTCTGCTCGCGCACACCGCGACTTTGCATCGCATCAGGAACATCAAAGGTCTCAAAAAACGGCACGCGCATGGAACGACGCATGAACACATAAATACTGCGACGCCAGGTCTCCGGGCCATCCTTTACATTGGTTGGCCACTTGTTCGTCGACCCAGTCTTGATCGCGTCACTGGAGACCCAGGGCTTGATACTCGGCCCGTAAAGCTTGCGATTAAGTGTTCCCGCCGTGTTCATGATCGAGTCGCGCAGGATCTCGGCTTCAAGGCGTCGAGGTTGGCGGCGCCACAGCAGGCTGTTATCCGGGTCAATCTCATGCCTCTTCTGATCCCACTGCGTGTTCTGCATATAGACCGAACTACTCATGATGAGGTGGTGTATCGGCTTTAGCCGCCAGCCCCCCCTGACAAGTTCACCAGCTAACCAATCCAGCAGTTCAGGGTGAGCAGGTTTATCCCCAACACCGCCAAAGTTGTTGCTGGTCTTCACGAGACCAACGCCAAAGTGATGTTGCCAGAGACGGTTAACGATCACCCTTGCCAACAGGGCTCCTGCCCCGTCCGTAACATCCGTCAGCCATCGGGCCAGGCCGGGCCTGCCGTCCCCGACCTTGTTGTCATTCGAATTGATCCAGCCCTCAAGGTCTCCGTCCCCTGGGCTCAGGGCCGTTAGCACGCCAAATCCAACATCACCTTCTTTCTGATCAACGTCACCACGCTTCAGAAACGGGTTGTTGCGCTTGTTCCCGCCATTCCAGGTGAGGGCCTTGACCTCGGAACCGGCACTACCGATGGCCACCTTGCGATCTCCGGCCTTGCCCGGCAGGAAAAATCCGACAAGCCGGTAATAATCGCGTTGGGAAATCGGGTCGTACTTGTGGTCATGGCACCTGGCACACCCTATGGTCAACCCGAGGAAAGCCGAACCCGTGGACGAGACGATGTCATCCATCTTGTCATAGGTTGCCCTCTCCTTGTCAACACCATCGACATTAGTCACGGTTGATCCTGACGTGACAAATCCGGTAAGCGCCAGGGCCAGGGGATCATCACCCTGCAAGGCATCACCAGCAACCTGCCAGCGGGCGAACTGATCAAAAGGCATGTCCTCATTGAGCGCGCGAATAACCGCATCACGATACGTCCAGGCCGTCGGCCGCTCGTTATCACTTTCATAACCGTGACTTTCACCAAAACGTGCGACATCAAGCCAGTGCCGTCCCCAGCGTTCGCCGTAATGAGGGCTGGCAAGGAGCCGCGTAATGATTTCTGAATAAGCATCAGGCGATTTGCTCCCGACAAAATCCGCCACTTCCGCACGCGTGGGGGCAAGGCCGATCAGGTCAAAGTAAACCCGACGGATCAACGTTTGGCGATCAGCCGGAGCGTTTGGCGCAATGCCCTTCTCCCGGGCCCCGGCCAACACGAAATGATCAATAGAATTCCGGGCCCACTGGCTACCCTTAGCTGGAATCTTTATCGGTTCCAGAGAACGGAAAGCCCAGTATTCAGATTCCTGAGCCACCCCGGGCGGGCCCAGGCATGCCATCGAACTCAAAAAAAACAAAAGTCGCCTCATCGGTGAACCCGTCCTGATAAAGTTATCAAATAGTTCTATAAGTGCAAAAAAATGCTTCCTTTAATTACCTTTAATGCGGCCTCCCCACAAGCTTCAGAATTAGAATTACCAGTCAATGAACGCCCTCCGATCCTGAGCCAGCGGCAGCGATGAAGGGACGGGTTGGAAAAGGGAATTCCTTGCAATAATGGAGAGGGCCTTTCCCGGGTCAATTCTCTCCCTGCTTCCAGGCTGGACATTGGCGGAGAGGAACGAGAGAAGGGCCTGAATGGAGGCATGGATTCAGCGGCATGACTGTAGCATGGCATCGGTCCCGGATCCGACTGTGGGGCAATGTCTCGATTTGCTGCAGTCCTTTGACTGGGAAAGCGAACTGGTCTGCTACGAAGAGGCGCTGGCAGAGAAACGGAACCGTTGTCCGCCTGCCTTGGGGCTGGTTGATGACGATCGCATCCTGCAGGTGATGCCGATCCGTGAGGGGCGCTCGCATTACTCGTATTCCTGCGACCATCCCCTGCGGGTTCTTTCCTTCTTCGGAGCAAGCAAGACCCTCAATGTCTGGGCCATTGCAGATGAACATCGAGCGTCCCTCATCGGGTACCACTTCGAGGGGGAGCAGGATAAGCTCGTAGGTGCCTTGTGCCAGTTGACACAGAAGACCAGTTAGACGGCGGTGTTTCAGGGACCGTGGATTTTTTGTTCTCCATCTCCGTCATATTTGATTGGCTCAAAGCCGTATGTGGGTTTGGTCGAAATTGTCGGCTGCAAAGTGGGAGGACGCCTGGGAAGAGCGTTTCCACGGGAATCGGAATGCGGTTATGACCTGGCTCAAGGGAGGCAAGTCGGTGCGGGTCGATGTCTATTGTGAGGAGGAAGTGCAGGCTTTGGAGATCGCGGCTCAGTTTGGCGGGTTGGTCAAGGAAGTGGCGGATAAAAACTGGGTGGCTCTTTCGGCCGATCCCGGGCCGCCCATCAAGATCCGCGGAAGTCTCCTTGTAACTGCAGAAGTGACCCCCCCGGGTCTGCGTGAACTGCTGGAGCTCCACGAGGGCCGCGTGGTGGTGAGTATTCCACCAGAAATGGCGTTTGGTACCGGGGATCATCCCACCACTGCCGCGTGCCTGCGATTTCTGGCCGACGAGGCCAGAGCGCGGAAGGGACGACACTGGCGGATGCTGGATCTCGGCTGCGGGAGCGGAGTGCTTGCCATTGCAGCGAATCTGCTTGGGGCAGAGGAGTGTGAGGCGCTTGATTTTGATCCTCAGGCGGTCGAGGTGGCACGTCATAATGTGGAGCGGAATGAGGCGAACGGGGTGCAGGTGAAGGAGGTAGACATACGGGAGTGGAGTACCGAACAGCAGTATGAAGTAGTGGCGGCCAATCTCTTTGCCGATGTTCTGCAGGTCTCTTTCGGCAAGATCCGCCGGGCTCTCGGACCGGGATGCGTTTTTATACTTTCCGGGGTCCTCCGCGAACAGTGGGCGGAAACCGAAGAAGCTGGCCGGACAGCAGGCCTGGATTTTGAAGTCGTGAAGAAGAAGGGGAAGTGGATCTCTGCGAAGGGAGGGCTTGCATAGGCCTGGAATCTGCCTCGGAGGGATTTGAGGGCAGGCTTCTGGGTGGGATCAGGGCTCTTTCGATGGAGTTGCAGGTGGATCCCGAATTTTTCTTTTGTCGCCAGCCTGTCCCTCGTCGAGCATGCACGCCGTGAAAAGGTTCGTGGTGTTGGCGATCTTGCTGCTGATCCCCAGCATCGGCTACTTCCATAAGCAGCATTTTCTTGAGCATCTCAAGCCGGGGTTGGAGGCTCAGGTGAAGGAAATCCTGGAGGAGGAAGGAGTAGTTACCCCGGCGGTGCATCTTGATTATCTTGATGCCGTGATCTCCGGGAGGGTCGAATCTGATGAACATCGCGCGCGGGTGGTCGCCCGGGTTGATGCCTTATCGGGTGTGCGGGTGACAAGGAAGGGAGAACGGCTTCGCCCCCCTGGATGGTTGCGCGTCGAGAGGAGGGGAGGGCGGTTTGCCGCAACGGGGGTAGTGACCGAGGGTCTGGCGGTTCGGCTTCCCGAGCCCCTGGAGATGACGGAGGGATGGGACGATGGGTTGGAGCGGCGTGAGATAGTGGGAGACCCCGGGGGGCTCCGGGACTGGGAGGACTTTCTCATCTACTATTTCCGCGAGCCGGGTGATCGCAGTGTGGAGCTGCACAAGGGCAGTCTGATCATGCGTGGTGATGCCACCGCTGGACTACGGAGCGACTGGCTCTCCAAGGCGAGCGGGGTTGTCCCCAAGGATATGGTTTTCGATGATTTCAGCCTCCGGTCGTCGCCATATCACTTTCCAGGCTACCAGCCGTATTCGCTGAGCGATGAGGTGGTCCTTGAACAATTACGGCGGAAGCTGGACTCAAATGTGGTGACCTTCCGGCCGGGCAGCGGGCAGCTCCTGAGCGCGGACCGGGACAAGGTCATCCTGGCAGCCCGGGCCATTATCACGGCGGGGGAAAGGGCCCGCTATGCGGTAGGAGGGCATCCGGCGCGTGATGGGAACGCGACTGTGAACAGCCAGTTGGCTCGCATCCGGGCAGAGGTTGTAGTGAAGATTCTGGTGGATCATGGTGTGCCGGTTGGTCAAATCGAGATCGTTCCCTTCAGTGTGGCTCCGGAGGGAGACCGCGACAATCAGGTTGAGATCGTAGTGAAGTAGAGGGAGAGCTCAGGACAGAATATCCGGATGGACGCGATTACTTACTTCCTGGTCAATTATGGCCTCTACAGCCTGCTTCTGGTGGTGCCAGCGGGACTACTGGGAATCGCCTATGGCTGGATTGCCTGGGGTAAGCATCGGGCAGGTTCGATGGAATCGCGGCGGCGCCTTCAGGAGGCTGAGCGGGTGACTCAGGAGGTCGAGATTGCGCTGAGCAAGGAGCGGGAACAGTTCAAGCTGTATCAGGAGGCTGCAGCGGAGGGTGGAACCGTACCGTCTTCCCCGGATCTGGATGGGAAGATGGCGGCCTTGCGTCGGGACAATGAGGAACTGGAGAAGATCCTGAAGGCTGCCCGCAAGGAGCGGGAGAAGGCCGAGGCCAGTCTGGCCGAATCGGCCAAGGAGAAAGAGAGTCTTTCCGGGGACCTGGTTAAACTCAGCCTGGCGAAGGAGGAACTGGAAAGGAAGCTGGCCTCCGGGGACTCTTCGGCGGAGGAAGAGAAGAGGCCCATCAGGGCCGGAGCCAAGGGTGAGGTCGATGGGGTGCAGGAGGTGGCGGCCAGGACTTCCGGATCGCGGGCGTCGGACATCAAGTCGGAGCGTAAGAAATTCAAGATCGAGAAGCGGACGCTGGAGAAGAAGCTGGTGGCCACCGAGCGTGATCTGCAAAAGAAGCTGGGGGCCCAGGAGAAGACCACCAGACGCGTGGTGAGCGGTCTTGAGAAGAAGGTGGGAGACCTTGATCGGCGACTGCAGAGAAAGATTTCAGAAGTAGATGAACTGGCCGCGTCCCGGACGAAGCTGGAATCCGAGCTCGCTGAAAAGGGATCCGAGGCCCGGAAAACGGGAAAGGAGATTGGGGAACTTCGCAATGCGAGGGATGGAGTGGAGAAAAAACTCAGTGCGATCACGAAGGAGCGCGACGAGAAGGTGGCTGAGCTGGCGATCCTGGGGCAGGAGCGCGATGAACTGGATCGCAGGCTGCAGGCCGAGGTCAAGGGCCGTCAGCAGGAGGGGGAACGGTTGGAAAAGGATCTTTCTGTCGTGCAGAAGGCAAGGGACGAACTCGAGAAGTCATTCAAGGCGCTCGAAGGGGAACGCGATGGGAAGGTTCGGGAGCTGTCTTCCCTGCAGAAGGAACGTGTAGCCCTGATGGCGGACCTGGAGACCATGGAAAAGGGGCGGACAAAAGAGAGGGCGAGGCTGGAGGGGGACTTGGAGCAACTGCGAGGGGAACGGGTGGGACTGGAAGAGAAACTTGCAGGAGTTAAAGAGGAGCACGATCAAGGTGCTGAGGAGTTGAAGAAACTCAGGATCCAGCATCAGGAAATGGCGGACCACCTCAGCAGGGAGTCGGAGGGCCAGAAGGAAAGATGTGAACAGCTCACGAGAGAGCTTGCAGAGGTCCAGGAGGGGCGGGAAGCGCTTGCAAAGCGGATGGAGGGAGTGACACGCGAGCGTGACGAGAAGGAGGCGGAGCTGGCCCGCCTGGGGGAGAAAGGGAGGGAGTTGTCCGGGAAACTGGAGTCTGAAATCAGGTTGCGGAATGACGAAAAGCAAAAGGCTTCAGCGCGGTTGGAGGAATTGCGCAGCAGGGGTGTTGATCTTGAAAAGCAGTTGGTGGACATTCGCCAGGAACAAGAAGAGGGATCGAGTGAACTGGCCCGTCTGGCTGCAGAGCGCTCGGATCTGGAACGCATTCTCGTGAGAGCCCAGGCGGGCGCCAGTAAAACGGAGTCCAAGCTCCACGGGGTGCTGGATGAGAAGGGAAAACTCGAGAGAGAGCTTGTCGGGCTGCGTGAGTCACGGGGAGAGGCGGAACGCTCACTGATGGAGATGCAGGAGGAGAAGGATGGCCTCAAATCCAGGGTGGGCCAGCTGGAGGAGCTTGTCACGAGGGCCACCGGCGAACTGGAAGAGTTGTCCGGAACCAGGGACGTGCTGGAGGAGCAGGTTCTGGCCGCTCGTGCTGAGATGGAACAAGTCCGGATGGATTTTGACCTGGCTCGCCAGGAGCACGAACACGAGCATAAGGAACTGGAACGGCGTAAGGCGGCCGAGATGAAGTGGGCTGACGAACTGCACCGCCTCCGCGAAGAAAAGAAAGAGCTCCACCAGCACATGGCCATCCTCTCGGGTGACAGCAAGGCAGAGGTGGTTGTCAGGCAGATGAAGGCGGAGAAGGACCGTCTCCTGCACGAACTGGGAGATCAGCAACGTGAGCGGCAGCAGATGGAAGATGCGGCTCGCGTACTGCGGCGGGAGATGCATGGATTGCGCAGCGAGCTGGTTGAGGCCGAACAGAAGCTCGGAGCCCTGTCTGAATTACAGGGCCGGGTGATTTCAGCCGAGGAACGCCTCCGGCGTACGCAAGTGGACCTGGCCAAGTCGCTGGGGGACTACAAGTCACTCGCGGGAAAATTCGAATCGGTAGAAACGGCTTCGGCGGTCTCGGTCGAAACGCAGCGGCTCCTCGGCGAGGAGGCCGCAGCTCTCAGAGCTGGGCGCGAGGAGGCCATTCGTGAGGCTGTCGCCGAAACACGAAGAGAAGTGGAGGAGGCTGCCGAGAACGCCCGCCTCGAAACGGAGACGGCCCTGAGGGCGGAATTGGAGGTTGAGAGAGAGAAAGGAAAGCGCAGTGCCGCTGCTGCCAGTGAACTGCGGGCGGAACTCACCGCGATGAAACGGCCCGCGAAGCGGGTGACAAAGCCACTGCGCCTGGAGGTTCCACCTGATCCGGTGGTCAAGCTGCCGTCCGGAGGGAAAAGGAACTTGGTCGAGGACCCCCGCTTGGGGCGGATTTATCTCAAGGCTCCGGCCGAAATTGACGACCTGACCAGGCTTCAGGGGGTCGGGGAGGTCATCTGCGGGCGGCTCCATGAAGTTGGCATTTATACCTATCGACAGGTTGTGGAATGGCGGGCCCCTCAGGTCAGGGCGATCAGCGAGGAACTCAAGCTGCGGGATCGCGTTCGGCGTGATGGCTGGCAGAAGCAGGCCCGTGTCCTGCACAAGGAGAAGTATGGCCGAGCGCCTTAACCGCGGCTGAATTCCTGAATTCCGCTTGCATCCGGGAGGAGCAGCGCTATGAAGTGCCCCCGCTCCGGAGGGGAGTGTGTTCGCCCAGCGTCCGTGACTCCGCCTCCTCGGCGGTAATCTCAGCCCAGGCACAGACTCTTTCAGATGGATCCAGATTCTCTTTCTTCACGCGTTCAAGGGGTCACTCCCTCCCTCACTCTGGCAGTCACCAATCAGGCCAAGGCCCTGCGGGCACAAGGCGATGAGGTCTATGGCCTCGCTGGCGGTGAGCCTGAAATGGATACCCCCGACCACATCAAGGCGGCGGCGGTCAAGGCTCTCCAGGATGGTAAGACCAAGTATACCCCGGCAGCCGGTATCCCTGAGTTGCGTGAGGCCATTGCCGGGAAACTCCTCGCCGACAACGGCCTGGAATATGAGCCCAAGCAGATCTGTGTCACTTCGGGGGGCAAGCAGGCCTGCATGAACGCCATCATGGCGATGTGCGATGAGGGGGATGAGGTGATTATTCCCGGACCGTACTGGGTGAGCTATCCCGAGATGGTGCGTCTCTGCGGGGCAGAGCCAGTCGTTGTGGAAACCACCGAAGAGAATGGCTGGAAGATGACCGCCGAGCAGTTTGAGGAGGCGATGACGCCACGGACCAAGATGGTCATCATCAATTCCCCGGGCAACCCCACCGGAGCGGTCTATACCGAGGAGGAACTCCGGGCCATCGGGGAGGTGGCTTCCTACGAGGACATCGTCATCCTTTCCGATGAGATTTACGAGAAACTCATCTACGATGGGCAGAAACATGTGAGCATCGCCTCCATCAGCGAGGAACTGAAGGGACTTACCGTGATTTGCCACGGCTTTGCCAAGGCCTATTCCATGACTGGTTGGCGGTTGGGTTATACCGCTGCTCCGCCTGAGATGGCCGCGGCGATCTCCAAGATTCAAAGTCATACCACTTCCAACGCCACCACCTTTGCGCAGTACGGCGCACTGGCCGCCCTGAGCGGTCCGCAGGACTTCGTGGAGGACATGCGCAATGAATACGACGTGCGTCGGCAGTTCGTTTATGCCCGCCTGAGTGCGATTCCGAATGTGAGCGTGCAGAATCCCGGGGGCGCCTTCTACTTCTTCGTCAATTGCGAACCGATCGGACTCAAGTCACAGAATCTCTGTGACAAGCTCCTGACCCGCTACAAGGTTGCAGCGGTGCCGGGCATCGCTTTTGGGCACGATGCCGCGGTGCGTCTGAGTTATTGCACTACTCTCGATGTGCTTAACGAAGGCATCACGCGTTTCGAGGAGTTCTGTCGCGCACACTAGGGCCCTGCGGAGCGGGAATTAGTCAATTGGAGATCAGAGATCGTGATTGATGAAGCGCATGGGGTGCCGATTGGGCCGCTGATGGAGGCGGCGCGGGTGGCAGGTGCGAAGATCCTGGAGGTATATGGGCGCGACTTTGAGGTCGAATACAAGGGGGACGACTCTCCGCTCACCGAGGCCGACAAGGCTGCCAATCAGGTCATCATGGCCTTCCTGGATTCGAGGTACCCGGGAATGCCTGTAATCTCCGAGGAAAACAGGGAGATCGCATACGGGGAACGGCGTGACTGGCGGCGTTTCTGGCTGGTGGACCCTCTTGACGGGACCAAGGAATTCATCAAGAAGAACGACGAGTTCACCGTTAACATTGCGCTGGTGGAGAATGGCCAACCGATTCTTGGAGTGGTCTACCAACCGGTGAACGACACTCTTTATCTTGGCGTGGAGAATGCCGGATCCTGGCGGATAGAGACGGGGGGGAATCCCCAGGTCATCATGGGTGGTCCGCATTACCTGGAGAAGGATCAGGTGCAGGTGGTGGCCAGTCGTTCGCACCTTACTCCCGAGGTGGAGGCCTTCGTGCAGGAGCTCCGAGAACAGGGTAAGGAGGTTGACTTTCTCTCGGCGGGCAGCTCGCTGAAGCTTTGTCTGGTGGCGGAGGGAGCGGCTGACGTCTACCCGCGTTTTGGGCCCACCATGGAGTGGGACACGGGGGCCGCACAGGCGGTGGCTGCCGCTGCGGGCAAGCAGGTCCTCAATGCAGAGACCCGCAAGCCGCTGTCCTACAATAAGGAGAATCTTCTCAATCCTTATTTTATTGTAGAGTAAACGTAGCGCCAGGGGGACTGGATGGAGGGTGGTCGGGATAGGATCCACCTGCCGCGCAGTTGCATCGCCTGGTGATGGAGGGATAGACTCAATCCATGGCTCCCCGCTATTCTATCTGGATGTTGCTGGCTGGCGTGGCGGTGGGCCTGATCGTGGGTTATGTCGCGGGACGGGGAGTCTTCGACGGAAGCCGATCCGGATCCTCACCCGCTTCCGAGGTGGTTCCCCGGGGAGAGAATGAGTAAATGGGATTACGGCTCCCGGCCCTGGAGACTAGCGCGGTAGATCAAACTCCATCTGATCACCACCGTCTACGGACCTGGCATCGTAGTTTTGTCGGCGCAGTTCGGAGGAGAATTCCTTCGTATAGCCGTGGATGGTGACGATGCGCCTGGGGTTAACGCGGCGGACGGCATCGAGAAGCCCGGGGAAGTCGGCGTGGTCAGAGAGCGGAAAGGCTGCATCCACGCCGAAGCGGTGGGTTGCGTTCTTGTCCAGCGCCCAGCCCGAGAGGATTGCAGTCCTGAGGTTGGGAATGGCCTGATATTCTTTCGAACGCATGACATTGGGGGGACAGATCAGAGCATGTCCGGCTGGAACGGTGCCCTCAAAGGTGAGCGGTTCAGGCAGCTGGCAGCCAGCTTCCCGGCAGGCCGCGGTCATTTTTGCTACCGCGGGGTGTGAGACCGCGGGGATCCCCGACCGGGTGAGAATAGCCTGGACCTCCTGGGCTTTACCCAGGGAGTAGGCGAGGAGAGCAGGGACAACTCCTTCTTCCAGGCACTTGTTGACGAAGTTAAGGATCATCCCGGTGATCTCGTTCTCGCCGGGAAAGACCCATTTGGGAGCACCGAAGGTGGTTTCCATCACGAGAGTGTCAGCTCTCCGGAAGACGGGTTCTTCGGCGGTGAGACTGTGGTGCACCTTGAAATCCCCGGTATAGAGGAGCGACTCTCCGTCGCTCTTGCGGGTCACATGGAGCATGGCGGACCCATAGATGTGGCCCGCGGGGAGGAGTTGCAGGCGGAATGGGCCCACTTCCAGGGGTTCATGGAAGGGATGAGGATTGAGACGCTCGGCGGCCACGTTGTAGCGGGCCTTGAGGAGGTGCGCAGTGGTCTCGGAACAGAGGATATTTTCGTGGCGACCGAAGTGATCAGCATGGGCGTGGGATACGAAGCCATTCTCTTTTGGATGACGTGAATCGAGGAACAGTTCCAGTTCGGGCAGGTAGAGGCCGTTCTCAGTCTCGAGCGGGATCGGGTCGCGCATGGGTGATCAGAGTGCGCTTTTTTATACTGCGGGGCGATCACTGTGAATCGGAATGTCGTGATCGCTACTGGGTAGTCGAACGGTGGGAAGAGTCATCCAGAAGGGACTTCACTTCCCCCACGAGAAAGGCAGATCCGGTGACCAGGGTGGGGAGGTCAGCTGGAATATCGAAGGCGGATTGCAAGTTCAGGTGGATTTTGGCCGGGGGGGAATTTGCGGGCAGAAGGGTAGTCAGTTCGGCGGGTGGCAGGGCCCGGGGTGAATTTACGGGAACGAAGTGCACCTGCGCCGCAATGGGAAGAAGTGCTTTCAGGATACCGGGAACATCCTTGGATTCGACCGCCCCGAAGATGAGGTTGGCCTTGCGGTCACCAAACTCGCGCACCCAGTTGGAGGCCAGGGCGGCGGCCGCTGCCGGGTTGTGGGCGATATCGAGGACAAGGCCGGAGGATGTATCCCCCGGACTGGAATCGAGGCGTTCAAAGCGGCCGGGCCAGCTGGTGGACCCCAGTCCGGCTTTTACTGTTTCGTAGCCGAGCGTGATGCCCGAGGCGTGGAGGGCCTCGAGAGCGAGGGCGGCGTTCTCGTGCTGGTGCTCTCCGGCCAGGCCGAGGGCGTAGCCGTAGAGCGGTTCCTCAATAAACTCGAGGGGAGCCCGGCGTTCGTTAGCGACCTGTTCGATAATGACGCGGGCCTCGGGAGGCTGAGGAGAGGAGAAGGCCTTCTTCCCGGGAACGATGATGGAGGCCTTCTCGGCCGCGATTTCGCCGAGGGTTTCTCCCAGCCATTGCTGATGATCGAGGGCGATGGGAGTGAGCACCGCCACATCGGCGGGAACGGCAGTGGTGGCGTCGAGGCGTCCGCCCATCCCGGTTTCGAGGATGACCAGCTCGCAGCCCCGCTCAGAGAAATATTTCATTGCAAGGGCAAGGCTCAGCTCGAAGAAGGTGGGATGGTGTTCCCATTCCGTCACCAACTCGCGCAGGGCGGTGAGGTGGGAAGCGATTTCATCCTCGCTGATCTCGGCGCCTGAGACGCGGATGCGTTCACTGTATCGGACGAGGTGGGGAGAAGTGAAAAGTCCCGTCCGTGTTCCGGTTGCGCGGGCCACGGACTCGATAAACGCGCAGGTCGACCCTTTGCCATTGGTTCCCGCCACATGAATAACCCTGGTCCTGCGCGGGGGATAGGCGAGGTATTCACGCAGGAGTCGCTTTGGATTCTCCAGGCCCAGCTTGATCCCGAAAAGCTGGGTGGAGTAGAGCCAGTCGAGAGCCTCGGAGTAGTTCACCAGGCAGGGTCTCCTCTAGGCGGGCATCATGTAGCCCAGCAATTGCACCAGCCGCTCGCGCAGGAAACGGCGCTCCACGATGGAGTCGATAAGGCCGTGCTCAAGCATGAACTCGGCAGTCTGGAAGCCGGGAGGGAGGTCCTGATGGGTGGTCTCCTTCACCACGCGTGGCCCGGCAAATCCGATCATGCACCTGGGCTCGGCAAGGTTGATGTCGCCAATGGTGGCAAAGGAGGCCGTTACGCCCCCGGTAGTGGGATGGGTAAGGACGGACAGATAGGGCAGGCCAGCATTGTTGTGCCGGGCGATGGCGCCGCAGGTCTTGGCCATCTGCAGGAGGGAAAGCATTCCTTCCTGCATGCGTGCGCCGGAGGAGGAGGAGATGATGATGAGGGCGCGGTTCTCCCTGGTTGCGAGTTCTATGGCGCGGGCGATCTTCTCACCGACCACCGAGCCCATCGACCCGGCGAAGAACTTGAAGTCCATGACTGCCAGCATGGCGGGATGACGGCCAATGCTGGCACGTCCTGTGACCACCGCTTCCTTCATCTTGGTCTTTTCCTTTAGAAGCGAGATCTTGTCGTCGTACTTTTCGAACCCGAGCGGGTTGGCGGATTCCAGGTCCTCCTCGGTTTCTTCGAAGCTGTCGGGATCGGCCAGGAGGGTGATGCGATCGTGCACGTCCATGAGAAAGTGGTGGTTGCAGTGCGTGCAGACTTGATAGTTCTGCTTGAGATCCAGCGTGTGGATCAACTCACCACAGTCCGGGCACTTGGCCCAGAGATCGTCGGGGACGGTGTCCTTCTTTTTGCTGCCGCGACGGAGCTTCGGCTTGTTAAAGATGCCCATGGCGAGGAGCGCTAAGTCTTGAAGGAAACACGCGAGACTGCTGATGGTCTTCGCTTGGAATTGCTGGCGCGGAAAGAAAATCTATGAGTGAAGGAGCGTCAAAATGTTATCCCCGCAGGACAGTGAGGACAACCACCTTTTCAGCGCCCCCTTCCTCTATAAGGACCCGGGCACATTCCTCTGCGGTTGAGCCGGTTGTGAACACATCGTCAACAAGCAGAACTGGTTTGTTCCGGAGGCTCTGGACACGTCGTTGGCGACGGCTCAGGCGGAAGGCCCCGCGCAGGTTGGCAAGACGTTCGGTTCGATTGAGGAGGGTCTGCTGGTCGGTATGACGGACGCGCCGGAGAGCCTGCTCACAACGCAGCTTGCGCCGTTTGGCGAGGATTCGAGCGATTTCGTGAGATTGATTGAACCATCTCCACCGTTGTCGTCGCCAGTGCAGCGGAACGGGGACGAGGATCCAGGGAGGATCGCACTGTGCGGACACCCGCGGATCGTCCCAGACTTCTTCGGCCAGAAGGGCGAGCTCACGATGCAGGTGGACCTGCCTTCCGTACTTGTAGGCATGCATGAGTTCGCGTGCCGGACCCTGCGCGCTGGCAGCCGCCCGGGCAAAATCGAAGGCGAATTCCAGTCCACGGCACTGACTGCAGAGCACATCGTCAGCTACGATTCCTTCGATCTGTTCTCCACATTGGATGCAATAGGGTTTCTCGATCCGCGGAAGACCATCCCGGCAGGGGGGGCAGAGGTAGCGTCCGTCCCGGAGGGGGGTCCGGCACAGGCCGCAAGATGGCGGGTAGAGGAAATCGAGCCAGCGAGCGAGGGACATCTTGGAAGAACTATTCAGGAGGGGAAGTCAGTTCCCAGGGCAATACGGGATAGGGGAGCCCATGCAGCGTCCGGTTATATGGGGAGCATGGAAATGGTCCCGCGGTCAGCTCTCGGGAGGAGCCGTCCCGTTGACGGGAGATGAATCCCGACGGGGAAAGATTCGGACAAAGAGCACGACCAGGAGAGCGGTGAGCGACAGGGTGGCAAGGGGGACAAGGCCTTCCTTGAGATTGGATCCGATGAGGTAGTGCAGGTTTTCATCCAGCTCGGGAGCACGGTGGGCGATGCGCTTGAAGAAGATGTAGGCGAAGATCCAGCCCGTGTGGAGGCCGATGGGGAGCCAGAGGGAGGCGGTTGCGTAGCGTGAGTAGGCCAGGATCAGGCCGATTACGGTCAGCGAGATGAACTCGAAGAGAACGAGCTCGAAATTTTGAAAGCGCATCCCTATGGCCTGAAGCAGTTGGAACCCGGAGAGGGGATTGTTGGGGTCGATGTACATGGCCCCCCCGGGAACGGTCTCTCCCTGCACAAAGACGGCCACATCGCGGGGGGGTTGAAGAAAGTGGAGACCCGAGAAGATGAGGGATACGACAATGATCGCAGTGGCCGGGCGGAATGTCCGCAGACAGATACCGAGGAATACACCCCGGAAGATGATCTCTTCCAGGAGCGAAGCGGTGATGGCGGGACCGACCGATTTTTTCCAGGCCATGGACCAGGGAATGGGATCCCTGAGGGAGAACCATCCCATCGAAATCAGAAGCCATCCCATGCCGAAGAGGAGCCCGGCGGCCAGGATGAGCCCGACCAGAAGCTGAAGCGGACCCCATCTGCTGTTGCGGAGTGGTTGCCCGCCTGATGGAGCCACCACGCGGGAGGGAAGATAGACCGACCACGGAGAATCGCGCAGGGGAGCGGGCGCATTGCGCAGTTTGAGGGCAAAGATGAGAGGAAGCAACAGCAGGAGAGCAGCTGCGAGCAGGCACCGCTTGAAGTACTTGGGCAATTCAGCCGTCCGGGCATGCTCGCCGACGTAGTCGATCACCTGGTTGAAGCTCCGCTCCTCGGTGATCTCACCGAGCGTGGTGCCGGCATTGTAGAGCCAGGGGGTCGTGAGGGCGGCCAGGAGGAAGCAGGAAATGAGATAGAGCACGAGCTTGGCGGCGTCGCTCCTGAGCACTCTCATTCTGTCGGGATCTGTAAGCGGCCCGGGTAAAAAGTCAAATTGTGTTTGTTCTTGGGATTTGAGCGCAGGTCCGTATGGGAAGGGGACATGCAGAGGCATTCCTGGCGGGAACACACTGAGGAAGGAGTCCGGTTCTACCGGGCCTCCCACCACTCCTCGAAGTGGACTCTGCAGTCCCAGCTCAAGGGAGAAGAGGATTGGCAGCTCCATGATCCCATCAGCAGGGACGAGTGGGGGAAGTTGCGTGAGGTCCTCTGGCGCAAATACCAGCGGGGACGCTGTCCGTGGAAGCTGATTGAACGGATTGATCTGCAGTTGGAGGATTTGGCCGAGGGAGGTTCGGATTCAGCTGAGGAGGGAGGTCGCGACAGGGGAGGAGAGTGAGAAGGGACGTGGACAGTTGGCGGGAGTGGGACCGGGAGCATTGCTGGCATCCTTTCACCCAGCACGCCGAGTGGGGGATGGCGGGGGAGGAAGTGGTGCTCGTCGGAGGGGAGGGTCCGTGGTTGATCGATGCGGAAGGACGGCGTTACTTCGATGGCAACTCGAGTATCTGGACTAATATCCACGGGCACCGCCATCCCGGCCTCGATGCAGCCCTCAGGACCCAGCTCGATGAGATCGCGCACACCTCGTTTTTGGGGTTCGCCAATCCCCGGGCCGCGGAACTGGCAAAACGGCTGGTCGATTTCTTTCCCCCTGGCACATTGGAGCGGGTTTTCTTCTCGGATGACGGGTCCACCGCGGTGGAGGTTGCTATCAAGATGGCAATCCAGTACCGCCAGCAATCCGGCGAGCCAGAACGAACCGGTTTCATCTCCTTCGAGAATGCCTATCATGGAGATACGATGGGCGCGGCATCGCTGGGAGGAGTCTCTCTTTTTTTTGACCGTTTTCGCAGCTTCGGCTTTCCCGCCACGAGGGTGGCTTCACTGGCGGATTTACGCACGCTGTCCGCCGCGGAAATTGCGAGCACGGCTGCGGTGGTGGTGGAGCCCCTGATCCAGGGGGTCAACGAAATGCGGCCCTGGCCCGTCGGGCAACTGGCGGAGATTCGGGACTGGTGTGACGAACAGGGGGTGCACCTGATCCTTGATGAGGTGATGACCGGATTCGGCCGAACCGGGACGATGTTCGCCTGCCAGCAGGAATCGATTCTGCCGGACTTCCTCTGCCTGGCCAAGGGCCTTACCGGGGGCTACCTGCCCCTTGCCGCGACCCTGACCACCGGCCCGGTCTTTGAGGCGTTTCTAGGGGACAGGGACCGAACCTTCTACTATGGGCACAGCTATACCGCCAACCAGCTTGGCTGTGCGGTAGCCCTGGCCAGCCTTGATGTATTTGAGGAGGAACGGGTGCTGGAGGGCCTTCCTGCCCGGGTGGAGGCCCTCGTGCAGGGGTTGAAAGCAATTGTTCACCCTTCCGTTCACGAAGTGCGCTATTGTGGGCTCATTGCCGGGCTCGAATTGCGGCAGGAAAGCGGGGAGCGCTTTCCGGGGGAGGAGCACATGGGAGAGCGTGTTTGTCTCGCAGCTCGCGCCCACGGCCTGCTTACCCGCCCGATCAGGGACACCATCGTGATGATGCCGCCCCTGTGCAGCACGACGGAAGAGATTACCGGGGCATGTGAAGCGCTGGGCGCTGCCCTGGATGAGGCCTAATGATACAATCGAATATCAGTTCTTCTTCGGCCTCTTCGCGTTTACCTCATTCCAAGGCTTTACCCCTGCACGTCTGGCCCAGGCCTCGTAAGCACGTTGCAACTCCTGAACTTTCCCGGGCATGACCCTTGAGAGGTCGTTTAATTCACTGCGGTCCCTGTCCATGTCGTAGAGTTCCCAGGGTGAATCATGCAGGGCCACCAGCTTGTAGCTGCCCCTGCGCACTGCTCGGTTGCCCTCGTGTTCCCAGAAGAGAGTGCGTTCCTGTTTCCTGTCCCTGGCAAAAACAGGCAATAAACTTTCCCCCTCCATGCCCTTGGCCGTTAGGCCTGCTGCGGCAAGGCAGGTCGGGGCGATATCGATGAGATGGCCGGGTGCGTGGCGAAGCTCCCCCCTGGCCTTGACCTTGTCCGGCCAGTGTACGATCAGCGGGGTGGCGACCCCGCCCTCGTGGGTGTAGCGTTTGTACATCCGGAAGGGAGCGTTACTCAGGTTGGCCCAGCCGCGGCCGGAACTTGAGGACCACCCTCCCCGCCTCGCCCACTCCGCGTAATTGTCCACCCGCGTTTCGGGATGCTTGCCGCTCTTTGCAAAGAGGCCGCGCCAATCGTGTACGCCCGTGCCGGGCACCCCGTTATCGACCATGAACAGGATCAGGGTGTTGTCCAGCCGGCCTGCTGACCTGAGTTTTTCCACCACGCGGCCAATGTTCTGATCCATCCGGTCAATAATGGCGGAGTAGAGTGCCATCTTGAAGTCGAGTTCATCACGCAGCTTGCGATCGTAGGTTTTCCACCCGGGAACATCGAGCGGCGAGAGGGCCCAGTCCTTTTTGATCAATCCCATCTTCGTCATCCGTTCATGACGTTTCTGGCGAAGTTTGTCCCAGCCCACATCCCGAAATCGGCCGCGGTATTTCTTGGTGTCCTCCTCCCGTGCGTGGAGTGGGAAATGGGGTGCGTTGTAGGCGAGATAGAGAAACAGGGGCTGATCGGAGTGCTGCTTGAACGATTCATCCATGAAATGCAGGGCATAGTCCGTGAACACGTCCGTGGTGTACCATTCCTGATCCGGATGAAGGTGGTTGATGGGGGTCTCGGTGCCGGGGAGCACTACCCTGTCATCCAGGAAAACCGGGCAATGTTTGAGAACGGTAAAGTAGGAATCAATAAAGTTGCGCGTGCCGTAAAACCGGTCAAAGCCGCGGGCAACGGGCGACTGCGCCGGGTCTGTTCCCAGGTGCCATTTGCCGGTCATCATCGTGCGGTAGCCTCCTTTCTTCAGGTGCTCGGCCAGGGTCGGCACATGGGGAAGGATCGTGCCGCTGTAGCTGGGAATACCCCGGTCCCTCGCCATGTGGCCCATTCCCGCCTGGTGCTGATAAATGCCGGTAAGCAAGGCCGCACGGGAGGGACAGCAGCGACCGGTATTGTAAAACTGGGAAAAGCGCAGGCCTTTGGCGGCAAGCTTATCCAGGGCCGGGGTCTCGATCTCACCGCCATAACAGCCGAAATCCGAGTAGCCGGCATCATCGGCCAGAATCACCACGATATCCGGCTGTTTGCGCTCCCCGCCGACTGCCGCGAGGGGTAGCAGGAATCCGACCAGGGTACGGAGGAGGACTCTCATGAATTGAACAGGTTATTTGAAGACCACCTGCAGGTGGCAAGAAGTTGATTCATGAACCGGGTGATCCTGGCGGTCTGGTTTCCGGTGCCGCGAGTTCGGAGAGATCAATCCTCCTCGTTTCCGTGACTCGCACTCCCAGGCGACGTGAGACGATGCCGAGGGAGCGATCGGCATCGTCGGTCAGGAGAACGGAGAGAGAGCCTGCCTTGTCTGATTCGTTACGGACGCCTCTCTGGTCCAGGCTCTCTGCCAGGGTAAGCGCGGTGGCAGTGGGAGTGTCGACGACAGGCTTGCCGAAGACCCTGGCAATCTGATCTGCGAGGAGAGGATAGTGGGTACAGCCAAGGATCAGGGTGTCGCAGGCATGGAGCCGGGTGGGCTCAAAGTAGTGTTGCAGGATGTCCGGGGTGAAGGGTTCATCCATGCAGTCCTCCTCGATCAGGGGGACCAGCAGGGGAGTGGAAACCGATACCACCTCGGCGGCGGGATTGAGATCTTGGATGGCATTTCGGTAGGCGTCGCTCGTGATGGTGGCCCGGGTGGCGATGACCCCGATGGGGGCGGAACCACTGAGTTTCAGCGCGGCCTCGGCACCGGGTGTGATCACCCCGGAGACCGGGAGGGAGGTCCGGGCGGCCACCGCCTCGAGGGCGACTGCAGACGCTGTGTTGCAGGCGATGAGAATCTCCTTCACGCCGAGGTGCTCAAGGTGGGCTGCGATCTGAGTCGCGTATTCAATGACGGTGCCGGGGCTCCGGGATCCGTAGGGGACGCGGGCGGTGTCTCCGACGTAGACGATATCCTCGTTGGGGAGGTGCTCCTGGATGGCGTTGACCACCGTGAGCCCTCCGATGCCG
>JAKVCR010000043.1 GCA_022448985.1 Roseibacillus sp. | reverse complement strand
TGCTTCTGCGCGGTCTCGTTCTTCGGCTGCTTCTTCGGCGGCTGCTGCTTCGCCTCCTTCTTCGCGGGCTGCTTCTTCGCTTGCTTCTTCGCGGGCGCCTTCTTCGCTGCCTTCTTCGCCGGCGCCTTCTTCGCGGGCGCCTTCTTCGCGGGCGCCTTCTTCGCTGCCTTCTTTACTGCCTTTTTCTTCGCCGCCATGGGGTTGTAAAATACGAAAAGTCTGATGTGTGCCCCACCGGTGAAACCATCCCACGGCGGGAGAGCGGGAGTGCCTACTGGCTTTCACCAACCGCTGCAAGTGGAAAGTGTCTCCACACCACTTTGATATTCACAATCCCCGGACTGTCCTTGCGCTTGAATTTGACCCGCACCCTCCTACCCTTTCAGAACCCTATGGATCTTTCCGCGGTCATCGAATCCCTCCTCATCGCTTCTGAAGAACCTCTCACCTCCCCGGAATTGGCCCGCTTGGTCCGTGCCCGCCTCGCTGAAATAGAGGACGGCACAGGGGACGAGGAAGAAGATTACGGGAAGGCCGCTGAACTCGCTGACGACCTGCGGGAACTTTCTGCCATCGACGAAGAGGCCGTGATTGAAGCCATCGCCTCCCTCAACAGGAAATATGACCGGGGCAAACGGTCCTTTTCGATAATTGAGCGTTCCAAGGGGTGGAAAATCTTTACCCGCCCTGAATATGGGGGATTCATCCGCCAGCTCTTTCCCGGTCTCAAACCACGCCGTTTGAGCCCGCCCGCCATGGAAACCCTGGCCATCGTGGCCTATCGCCAGCCTGTGACCAAGGCTGCAATTGAACACGTGAGGGGCGTATCTTCGGACAGCATCCTGCAGAAACTCCTTGATCGGGAACTGATCAAGATCGAGGGGCGTGCCGAACTACCCGGTCGCCCGCTCCTCTACGCCACCACCGACTTCTTCTTTGAACACTTCGGCATCAAGTCTATCAGTGAACTTCCCAATTCGACCGAGCTACGAGCGGTAGAGCTCCCCGAACCACCTCCCGAGCAGGCAGATGCTGAGAATCCGGCAACCGGCGAAGAAACCGATGGCGAGAAACAACTCGCCCTGATTGAACCACCTGGCCAACCCGCCGCCGATGGCCATCCCCCGGATTTTTCCGCTCCCGAAGAATAAGGACAACCCACTGATTGCGCTTTTCGGTTTAGAATTTCGGAATTAGTCGCTAGAGCTACTCCCGGTGTCCCTCGACGAAATCCGCAACCGCATCGACGCGATCGATAAGCAACTGCTCGATCTTCTCTCGCAGCGGGCTGATCTCGTACATGAAGTCGGCCTCATCAAGAAGCGTGACGGCCTCCAGATTTATGCACCTGACCGCGAGGACGCCCTGCTCCGGAAACTCGTCGAGATCAACGAGGGGAGACTCCCCGAAAGGTCCATCCGCGCCATCTACCGGGAAATCATGTCCGCTGCCCTCGCCCTTGAGGAAGATCTCAAGATCGCCTACCTGGGACCAGAGGGCACCTGGACCCACCAGGCCGCGATCAAGAAGTTCGGGCATTCCGTAAACTACACCTCGCATTCCAGCTTCGCCGATGTATTCGACGACGTGGCCCGCCGCCGAACCGACTACGGGGTGGTGCCCATTGAGAATTCCACCGAGGGCGCGGTCTCCCACACCCTCGACCTCTTCGTCGATTCACCGTTGCGTATCTGCGCCCAGATTCTCCTTCGCATTGACAATAACCTGCTCGCTGCAACCACCCGGGAGAAGATTCGCACTCTCTATTCTCATCCCCAGGTCTTTGGGCAGTGTAAGAACTGGATCCTGCGAAACTTCCCCGATGCAGATCTTGTAGAAGTCTCTTCCACCACCAAGGCCGCCCATCTCGCCAGAGAAAAAGCCCCTGAGGGTGCCGCCGCGCTGGGCGGGCGCCTCGCTGCCGAACTGGCCGACCTGGAGGTTCTTGATGAAGCGATCCAGGACCGGGCCACCAACACCACCCGCTTCCTCGTCATCGGCGAAAAGACCTGCCCCCCCACCGGCAACGACCGCACCTCCATCCTTTTCTCCGTGCACGATCGACCCGGATCCCTCGTAGCCGCCCTCAAGGCCTTCGACTCATTCGAGATCAACATGTCCAAGATCGAGTCCCGACCCTCCAAACAAAAGGACTGGGAATATATTTTCTACGTCGATCTTGCTGGCCACTGCGATACCGAACAGGTGTCCTCCGCCCTGGAGGAACTTGAGAAGCACTGCTCCCTCGTCAAACTTCTCGGCAGCTATCCCGACAGCTTTGAGTAACCACCCTCCTCTGGGTTCTTACGGGACCAGCAAAGCGTAGAGGGAGGAATGCGGGGGTCCCGACTCATTTATTACGTGATCATTTAAAATCGGGGCCAGGCAATAAATCAGAAGGAGCAGAAGACATTTTTTTTCATATGTATTCTCCTTAAAGCGTTCGAGATTTCCCCACCAATCCGAAGCCCCCCTGCCGTGTAGCCTATTGTCCCAAGGACTCTCGGTATTTCCTAAAGGTTTAATCCTAGGTAGTTTGCGCTCACTACGCATTAGGTTAAATATACCCGACTAAATTATCTTCCTGATATTTTGGTAAAACAGGTATTCCAAATCAGCCAGTGATCTCTGCATGGTTGATCTTGTGAATTTTTATAAGCCTGTGAATATCTTTCGACGTTCGAGCTGATCAGCAAACACGAACATCACCCTTACCCCTGCCTTGTGGGAGAGCCCTGACAACTGCTGCTCCCCCACCCTAGACCCCCCGACCGGAAGCGGAGACCGGTCGGGGGGTTGTTTTTCAGGCTAGCCTCAAAAATCCCTTACCCTGGGAAATCCCCCGGCATCACAGGATCGTACGACAACGATTCCGCTCAGCACTTAGATTTGCTCGTCCTCGCCCAGGAGCTCCAGCAGGAGTTCCGCCATTCCTTCGGAAATTTCTCCCGTGCTCACCTCCATTCCAGCCGCCAGCAGGGCATGATCGGTCAACTGCGTGGCCACCTGGGCGGCAAGATCCCGCTGACTCTCCTGCAGGGATGACAACTTGCGGATCAGTGGGTGCCGGGTGTTAATCTCCAGCTTGGCCTTCGCCTCGGGAGCCTCCTGTCCCATGGCTGCCATCATGGCCCGCATTTGGGCGTTGGGCGCATCTTCAGGAAGCAGTGCTACCATGGGATGTTTTACCAGCCTCTTGCCCGCATCTACTCGCTCTACGCGATCATCAAGAGTAGAGTTCAACCACGAGACAAGCCCTTCTGTCTCTTCCTCCGTGAGATCTTCACCCTCCGACTCATCCGGCAGCTCCTCCAAGTCTATCCCTGCTCGGTTCGCGGCCACAAGTTTCTTCCCCTTGTATTCCCGGAGCCCTTCGAGAACATAATCATCCACCGCTTCGGTAAAGAACGCGACCTCGAGTCCCCGGGCCCGGAACCCCTCAAAGAACGGTCCCTTCTCAATGGCTTCACGCCCGGGGCCCACCAGATAGTAGATTTCTTCCTGCCCCTCCTTCATCCGGTCCACGTAGCTGTCCAGGGACGTCAACTCTCCTTCCTCCGTCATGGAGGAACCGAACCGCAGAAGACCCGCCAGGAGTTCCTGATGTAGAGGAGAAGCCACGATTCCCTCCTTCAGGAACCGGCTGAAACGGTCATGAAACTCCCGGTAATCCTCCGGATTCTCGTCCGCCTGCTTACCGAGGAACTTGAGAAAACGCTTGGTAAGAATCTCGTTAAGCTTCCGTACCAAGGCACTGTCCTGCATCGATTCCCTTGAGATATTGAGAGGGAGATCCTCGCTATCGATAACCCCCCGCAGGAATCGTAGCCACTCCGGCAAAAGGCCTTCCGGATGTGGATCGATCAGGACTTTGCGGCAGTAGAGGGCCACCCCCGGGGGCTGTGCCCCCAACCCCAAGCGTTACACGTTTTACCCCGGCACGAAGAGTAGCGCATTAATCGACAGTGGCGCATCCGCCGAGAAGTGCATCGTGTAACGGGGCTCGTCCATTGCATGGGCCGTAAACTGGTAGAACTCCTTGTATTGTTCCTCGCTCACCTCGCTCTTCGACCTGAGCCAGAGCGCATCCACGGTATTTACGCGCTCTCCGTTCAGGTTAACGGGAAACCCCACGAAGTTTGAGTAGCGCTCGATGATTCCTTTCACCCGTTGTGTCTTGGCGAATTCCTCGTACTCGTCCTTGAGGTGCACCACGATACGCGCTCCCCGTCGCTGTCCTTCTACCTCATCGATGGTATAACCACTCGCCCCGTCGCTTTCCCAGCGCAGGTGTTCTCCTTCCTCCCGCCACGAGTGCGTGAACACCTCCACCCTGTCCGCCACCATGAAGGAACTGTAAAACCCGACTCCGAACTGGCCGATGACATCCGGTTTGGTCCCCTCCCTCATTTTCTCCAGGAAGGCCTTCGTTCCCGAATGTGCGATGGTTCCCAGGTTCTCCGCCAGTTCCTCGCGGCTCATCCCAATGCCATAGTCTGCAATCGTGATACTCCTGGCCGTCTCGTCGGTGGTAATGTTGATCTCAAGGGGAAGGTCCCCGTCAAAGACCTCATTTTCAGTCAGTTGAGTCAGACGAAGCTTCTCCAATGCATCCGAGGCATTGGAAATCAGCTCCCGAATGAAGATTTCCCGGTCGGTGTAGAGCGAATGGATAACGATATCCAGCAACTGCCGAACTTCCGCATGAAATTCTCTGGTCTCAGTCTCCGTCTTACTCATGATGGTAATTGAAAGGGCGGGGAACTAACCCGTTACGGTCAAGCTGTCAACAGGGTCTAACCCCTCCTCTCCTACAACATCGCCTCGATACCGAGCCATGCCCCGCGTCTGCATCACCGCCCAAGGTAAGAACGCCCAACCCTACCGCTTCTCTCTTGATCGAAAAGTGGTTCGGATCGGCCGCTCCACTGACAACGACATTGTTATCGATTGCCCCTCGGTCTCCTCCCACCACTGCGAGATGAAGCGCATCGACGGAGGCTATATTCTTGAGGACAAGGACTCCACCAACGGAATTAAGGTGGATGATGCACGGATGGAGATCATCGACCTTGAAAATGGCCTTGATATCCAGGTCGGCGATGCCGACCTGGACTTTGAGTTGACGGACAAGGAAAGGGATAACCTGTCCGAGGAGGATCACGTTCCCAAGCAGCGGGCTCCTCTTCCCAAGAAAAAGGACGACAAGCAGGTTTCGCCCAAACGCCCTGCGGCCCCATCTTCTCCCTCTCCGGGTTCTCCAGGAGCCGCCCCGCCGCTGATCAGCGCCCAGACTACCTCAGGCGCCAACTTTGCCATCACCATTGGCCTACTCTTCCTTGCCCTGATGGCCTTCTACTTTGGCCTTGCCAGCAAACACCGAAGCGAGCACCCGGGGAGTGAATGGACGTCCAAGGGACTTTGGGGCGATATGTGGAGCAAAGGGGATGAGGCAACGCCCCGGAAACTGCCCCCGAAGAAGCTTGATGCTTCCGAGTAGGGTCCCCTGCCGATTGAACCTTGCTCTTGATGGTTCCCTGTCCGGGTCCTGGATATCAACACGGCAGGTCAACGTGGGGAATCCTTGACCTGGCCGCTACCCCGCACGCGGTACTGGTAGGATGTCAACTCGCGAAGGGCCATCGGTCCCCGGGCGTGCAGCTTGTCGGTGGAAATGCCGATCTCTGCCCCAAATCCGAACTCTTCCCCGTCACTGAAGCGCGTGGACACGTTATGGAACACGCAGGCGGAGTCCACCTCCCGCAGGAAACGCTCAGCGTTTGCTTCATCCCGTGTCACGATGCAGTCGGTGTGCTGTGATCCATGGCGGTTGATGTGTGCCACCGCTTCCTCCCCTGAGCTGACCACCTTGATCGCCAGGATATAGTCAAGATACTCGGTGCCCCAGTCCTCTTCGCTCGCCGCCACTACCTGATCCCCGAGGACCGCCTGCGTCTTGGGGCATCCCCGTAATTCAACCTGCCTCGCTGCAAGCCTTTCCGCCAGTGCCGGCAGAAACTTGTCTGCCACCGCCTCGTGCACAAGCAGGGTCTCCAGAGCGTTACACACGCTCGGTTTCTGTGTCTTGGCGTCCACCGTAATCTCCAGAGCCATCTCCTGGTCCGCTGCCTCATCCACGAACACATGGCAGATACCATCGTAGTGCTTGATAACCGGCATCCGCGCCAGCGAAACCACTGTCTCGATCAGTCCCTTGCCCCCGCGGGGGATGATGAGATCGAGATAATCATCCATCGAGGCCATCTCCTTCACGCTCTCCCGATCCACAAAGGGCACCAACTGGATGGAGTACGGCGGAAGACCCTCCTTCTCTCCGCCCCCCTGCAGCGCCAATGCAATCGCCCGGTTGGAGTGAATCGCCTCTGAACCACCGCGCAGGATGGTGGCATTACCCGATTTCAGGCAGAGCACCGCAGCGTCACTGGTCACATTGGGCCGACTCTCATAAATGATCCCGATCACCCCGATGGGCACCCTGATCTGCTGGATCCGAATCCCATTCGGTCGGCTACGCTCATCGAGAATGTCGCCGACAGGATCGGCAAGTTCGGCTACCTGCTCCACACCTCCGGCCACCACTTCAAGACGATCCTCGTCGAGGCGCAGGCGGTCCAACATCGCACTGGTTAACCCATTCTCCTCCGCCGCCGCCAGATCCTTGGCGTTTCCCATCAGGATTTCCGCCGACTGCTCACGTAGCTCGGCAGCCATGGCGTGCAGGATGGCGTTCTTCTGATCGCTACTCAAGATAGCGAGGGCGCGTGCGGCCGTTCGTGCCTGGCGCCCCATTGTGAATACAGCTTCATGAATTTCCTCCGGACTCAGTGCTGCGACCGCCTTCATGACAAAATGCTATAGTTACAAATTCCTCAGGCGCCAACCCGGAAGCGGGTAGCGAGCCCTTCACCCGCTACGATCTCAGCCAGGCGGTCAGGCCGGCGACCGTTGGCAATCACGGTCTCCACCCCTTCCTCCACCGCGAACTCCACGGCCTTTAATTTGGAGGCCATTCCCCCGATCGCAAACCTCCCCTTTTCTTCCTTGGCGTACGACATCACCTCGCCAACCGAGCACACTTCGCGCACGATTGCAGTCGCATTCGGCGCAAACAAACCATCGACACTGGTGAGGAGAACCAGCAACCGGGCACCAAGCAAAGCCGCTACCCGCGCTGAAAGCATGTCATTGTCCCCTACACTCAGCTCCTCCACGGCTACCGAGTCGTTCTCATTGATCACAGGCACGATTCCCGGCTCTGCGACAAGCCGCGCCAGCAGATCACACACCCGCCGTCGGTGATCCTCGATTTCAAGATCTTCCGCCGTAAGGAGCAGCTGCGCCACGCTAACGTCAAAACTGCGAAAAAGATTCTCGTAGGCGTGCATGAGCCTGGTCTGTCCCACCGCCGCCGCGGCCTGCCGGGTAGGCACATCATCGGGATACTCCTTCAATCCCAGAGCCGGAATCCCAGCCCCAACCGCCCCGGATGACACCAGGACCACTCGCTGACTATGGTCCGGCAGATCCGCCACCGCATTGACGAGCCGGGCCAGAGAGGCGCCGTCAAGCGTGCCGTCCGCTCGCGTAAGGACGCCCGTTCCGATCTTGATAACAATGATGTCCTGCTTTGGCATCTTTAACGTATCCCACGTGTCTGAATTCTGATTCGAGATTCTTACCAGCCAAGGTGAAACCACCTCACATGCGCTCGGGCACTGCAATTCCGAGCAGGTCCAATCCTTTCCGTAAAACGCGTGCCGTCAACTCGCAGAGTACAAGGCGCGTTTTGCGAATCGCTCCTTCCGACTTGAGGACCGGACAAGACTGAAAGAAGGAGTGGTAAGCCCGCGCCAGCTCAAGAAGGTAACTTGCCAGCAGGTTCGGCCGGAAATCGTCCAGAACCACCGGCACCGTTTCGCCGAAGCGCGTCAGCATGCGTGCAAGGTGGACTTCCTTCTCGTCGGTCAGCTCAAGACCCTCGCCATCGAGCAGAACCTCTTCTTCAAGTTTTCCAAAGATTGAACGACAGCGGACGTAGCTGTACTGGAGATAGGGCGCCGTATCTCCCTCCATGGAAACCATCTTCTCCAAATCAAATATATAGTCCGAGGTTCGGTGATGGGAAAGCTCCATGAACTTGACAGCACTGATCCCTATCAACTCCGCCAGAGCTTCCCGCTCCCCCTCATCCTCTATGCGAGAACGTCCTTCCGAGCTCTCCCGTGCAGCCCGGACTGCATCCGCTAGCAGGTCGCTCAGCAAGGGAAGATCCCCCGCCCTGGTTTTAAGTGGCTTACCGTCTTTGCCGAGAATTGTCCCAAAGGAGATATGCTCCAGCATGATTTCCCGTCCACGACGAGCCGCCACCGCAAAGAGCTGCTTGAAATGGTCTCCCTGCCGATGATCCACCACGTACCAGGCGCAATCGGCCTGCAACTCCTCCACTCTATAATCGACCGTCGCGATATCGGTGGTGGCATAGTTGAAACCACCGTCGCTCTTACGGACGATCATGGGCTTGTCTTCCCACTCTCCTTCCTTCTGGATCTTGAAGGGATCCGTCCCAGGATCGGCTGAATTGTCCGAGAATACACAAACCGCGCCATCGCTTTCCCGCGCCAGCCCGGCCTTGAGCAAATCCTCCACCACACCAGGCAGTCGTTCGTTGTAGGAACTCTCCCCCAGCCAGTAATCAAAACTCACCTCAAGGTAATCGTAAATTACCTGCAGGCCCTCGCGTGAGAGGCCCACGCACTCCTTCCATATTGCCAGGTTTTCCTCCTTCCCCTGCTGGAGCGCTACCAGTTCCTGGCGACACTCCTCCTTCACGGATTCATCCTCCGCACACCTGCTGTTGGCGGCTCGATAAAGTCGCAGGAGTTCATTGAGGGGATCGTCCTCCAGGGCCGGGCGGTCGAGTTCCCGCTTCCAGGCCCAGATGACCATTCCGAACTGGGTGCCCCAGTCCCCGATGTGATTGTCGGTGATCACCTCATGCCCGAGGAAGCGCGCGATGCGCGCGAGGGCATCACCGATGAAGGTAGAACGGAGGTGCCCCACATGCATGGGCTTCGCCACGTTTGGAGCACTGAAGTCGATCACGATGCGATGCGCATCTGGCACCGGCTCCACACCCAGTCGATCATCTCCCAGCAGGTCCCCGAGTCGACCTGCAAAGGCTGACACCTTGACCCGGAAGTTCAAAAATCCCGGCCCGGCAATCTCAACCTCGGCGAGGTCCGACACCTCGATAGCCTCCGCCACCGCCTCTGCAAGGGAACGGGGATTCTGTTGCGCCACCTTGGCCAGAACCATGGCTGCATTTGACTGGTAGTCGCCGAAACGAAGATCCGCGGCCTGCGTGACCCCCACTTTCTCCAGGTCTTTCTCCGCAATCCCACAAACCACACATCCCGCTCTCAGGCGATCCTTGAGTATCTCTAAAAGTGTCATCTTGGATACAATGCGCTCCACGCTTGATTAGAATTGCGAGATCGTTGGCTCTCAGGAGATGAGACCGCTAACATTTCGATGTCCTAAAACGGAGCTTAGAATTCAGGGCGCCTCCTCACACTTCCCTAGGGTCCGCATGAGATCACCTGCAGTCACTGCTTCGGTCATCTTTTCGCGCACTTCGCATTGTGAAAAGAGCCGCGCGATTGAGGCCAGGGTCTGCAGATGGGCATGAGGTTGACTCTTGGGGACAATGATGAGAATGACGAAATGCACCGGAGCATTGTCACAGGATTCAAAATCGACCCCCCCCGGAGACCTTCCCAGCACAGCCACTGGCTCCTCCAACCGCTCACAGTAGCAATGAGGGATCGCCACCCCATGCCCGATCCCGGTACTCACCTGCTCCTCCCGGGCGTGCAGCGCCTCCAGTATGTCAGCCCGTCGCCCGGATTCAACGTGGCCGGTCGAGATGAGATGGTCGACCAATTCAGCCAGAGCGGCCCAGTGCGTTTCCGAAATCATTTCCGGGAGGACGCGACGCTCCGAAAGAAGCGAGACAAGTTTCATGGGAATCGAGGGGGAACTCCAGGCCGACGCCTGAGGCCGGGTAGACCCATAAGGCGACCCACGCAAGGGTTTTCCCCCGGTGATCCCGCGATCCCCCTTGACCTTGCACCCGCCCGGTCGGACATTCCGGCCCATGCGCACAAGCATCTCCGTTGCTGTAATTTGCGTAGGTTTAATACTAACCTCCTGCGAAACAATCCCCCCGAATTACGGGACTCCGAATATGGGGGGGCCCAGCAAGGAAGCGCGCCAAGCAGCGATTGGAACCGAGCAAGGGGGAGACTTCTACATCGGACGCCGCTATCATGTGAACCGCACATGGTGGTGGGGCTACCTTCGCCGCCCAGGTCAACCATGGTCCAAGGCCCGGCTCGTGGTCTTTAACCAGAACACGATGCGTGCGCCCGACAATCTGCCCCAGGGTGGACCTTCCGGCGCTCGATATGCCTACGATAACAACTACGAGTATCGCATCTGGGGCTCATTCACAGGCGAGGATGTCTACGAACCAAATAGCAACCAATTCCTTTCTGAGTTTCGCCTTACCAACTACGAACTCATTGATTCTGACCCAGGGTGGCTTTTTCATCCCCGCGATCACTACGATCCCCATCGGTTGACCCTACATCCGTAGGATGGGAAAGAGCCGAGTTCGCCACCGCATCTTTCTCAGTATTTCTTCCACACCGCTGGAACGAAAAGAACCAGCACAGCATACAACTCTAATCTCCCCAGCACCATCAGGAGGGAGAGGAACAGCTGGGTGGCCGGCTGGAAGTGGCCATAGTTGTCCGTGGGACCGACATCTCCATATCCGGGTCCTATGTTTCCGAAGGTCGCCAGGACCGCGGACACCGTGGTATCAAAATCAATTCCGTGTGCTGTTTCGATAACGGCTACAACCACCATCGCTACAATAGCCATCAGGGCAAAGAGCGCCACAAAGAGCACCGTCTGCGCGCGGGCCACATCATCGATGTGATTGTCATTCACCTTCATCCCCAGGATCTGGTTCGGCCGGAAGGCTTTCACAATCTCCTGCCATGAGGCCCTTATCAGGAGAATCAGACGACTTACTTTCATCCCGCCTGAAGTGGATCCCGCACAGCCCCCTACCAGCATGAGAACCAGGAGGATGAAGTAGGCTGCTACCGGCCACTGTTCGTAGTTGGCAGTGGCGTAACCAGTCGTCGAGGCGATCGAGACAGTGGTGAAGACAGCACCGCGCAGGGACTCCCCCGCGCTCAACCCTCCACCCCAGGAACTCACCGCCCACATGGCGAGGATTCCCATGAGCACCATGAGAAAGTACCAGCGAACTTCTTCCATCCGGCGGATTCGCTGCCAGTTCCGACGCACAATTACGACGTAGATCAGGAAACTCGTACTCCCCAGGATCATGAAGATTTCCAGCCAGATCTCGATGAAAAGCCCGGTCGCCAGATCGGAAAAATGCGCGATGCTCTCGTTGTAGGGACTGAAGCCCCCTGTCGCTACCGTGGTGAAGGCATGGGCCACCGCATCAAACCAACTGAGGCCCAATCCGCGCAGCCCTAGGAGGCACACTGCCGTGAGGATGAGGTAGATCTTCAGGAAGACCATGGCGGTATCCTGAATCCGCGCGGTAGTCGCTTCCCCCGACTGAAAAGACGACTCGTTTCTAAAAAGCGACTTTGCCCCGCCTCTGGTGCCGGAGAGGAGAGCCACGAACAAAACGAGGATTCCCAATCCTCCCAGCCATTGCATGACCGAGCGCCAGAGAAGGATCCCCCGGGGCCACTCACCGAGATCGGCAATCACGGTCGCACCAGTGGTCGTGAATCCCGAAATAGACTCAAAGAGAGCGGCGCTGAGGGCGAGGTGGGGCTCCCCCAGCAGAAAGGGAATAGCACCGAATCCCGCACTGAGAATCCAACCCAGCCCTACGATCAACACGCCCTCTCGCCGGGGAATCCGATCGGAGGGGCTCATCCCAACAAGCACAAGCACGATTCCGACCAGAAGGGTGATCCCTCCCGCCAAAATCAGCGGCATGACAGCCGCTCCGTGCTGGTCGACGGGATC
Source organism: Roseibacillus sp. (assembly GCA_022448985.1). Taxonomy (GTDB): domain Bacteria; phylum Verrucomicrobiota; class Verrucomicrobiia; order Verrucomicrobiales; family Akkermansiaceae; genus Roseibacillus_B. Next base: position 5,796 of record JAKVCR010000043.1, on the reverse strand, counting down.
GTAGTAGGCGAAGACGCCGCAGGCCACCATCGCCACGCTTTCCAGCGTAAACAACCACCCCAACACTCTGGCCATGACCCGGAAGTTCATACTCTCTTCCTCATGGGGCTTGCACGTTCCACCTCCGCCACACCGAAGAATCCGGACGCGATAACAGCGTCCTGCCTGCTCCAACCACTTGGACCAGGATAAACAAGGGTCTTCCTCACCGGGACTTCCCGGTATTTCTCACTCCGCGATCTCATGTTCTCCATCACTCCGGAACTGCCCGGTTCAATGCAACAGCTTGAGCAGTTTCTTCAGCCCCTTGGGAGAGACCATGGCGTAAATGCGGTCGCCCGCTTCCACCACGTCATCAGGACCAGGCACGATAGCATTCAAACCCCGCACCAAGCCCACCAGGACCGATCCGGCGGGCCAGTCGATATCACCGACCTTCAACCCCATCGCCTTGGCCTTCTTCTCCACCGTGGTTTCGATGACCTGGCCTGCCGTGAACTTCTTGACCACGTAGAACTTCTCCTCCGTAAGGTAGCGTTCAATGTCACGCCGGGTGGCCTCCCGTGGACTGACCGCTGCTACCACCCCGAAGTGCCGCCCACTTGACCCGATGGCTCGCGCATAGTCCGCCCGATGAATGATGGTGAGGCAATTCTTGGTCCCGATGTTGTTGGCCTGCAGACAGGTCATCACATTGTCCTCGTCACTCGAACTGGTGGCCACGAAGAAATCAGCCTTCCCGACCTGCTCCTCTTCCAACTCGGCCACCACCGTCGCATCCGCATTGATCACCGTGGTATGACTGAGCCGCTCGGTCAGTTCCTGGCAGACCTTCTCATCCTTCTCAAAGATCCTGACCCGGCAGTCCCAGCTCTCCAGCATCTGGGCAAGGGCAAAGCCATATTCCCCACCCCCGAAAATCACAACCCGCATTGCCTCCGAGCGCTTGCCTCCCTCCTGCAGTTGCTCTGCAAGGGTTCGAAGACGCCGTGGCTCGCCAATAATCGTGGCAACATCTCCCGCTTCCAGAAGCGAGTCGGCATCGGGCACGAAGCTCTCCCCTTCCCGCGTGATCGCAGCCACCCGCGTGCGCTCGGGGGCCTTCAGGTCCTTGAGAGCTGTCCCGGCTCCGTCGCTCTTTGCTCCCACCCGGACCTGCTGTAACTCGATCTTTCCTTGCGCCAGCTCCTCCACCCAGAGGGAATCCGGATTACGAATGAATTTGGCCAGTTCGATCGCGGTCAAACGCTCGGAACTGAACATGTGGTCGATCCCGAAATGCCCGCGAAAGTCAAAGATCCATTCCTCACGCTGCAGGCCCGGGTGCACCCTGCTTGCCACCGTCTCCACGCCCATCACCTTGGCCATCGAGGCACTCATCAGATTGACGGTATTCTTGCTCGTCAACGCCAGGAAGAGATCGCACTCCCCGATATTTGCCTCTGCAAGGGCGTGCACGCTACTTCCGTCGTCGCAGATGACCTTAGCATCGATTCCCCGTTCCATCTCTGCAACCAGCTGCGGGTCCGAATCGATCACCCGGATACTGTGTGCCTCCCGCGAAAGCTCCGTGGCCAAGTGCCGGCCAATCTCCCCGGCTCCGACGATAATGATGTTCATAAGAACAGCCCTCGGCCGCAGCGCTATTCTCCTCTTCCTCCCGATGCATGCCAGCAAAATCGCCCATACGGCCTGCTATCCCCTTAGGAACAGTATTTTAAGTCACGGCAGGGCCTGGTCCGATGAACGATCCCGGTCTCCTGCCGCGGAACCCATCCTCCACGAACCTCGAATTCCTCGATCCTGCCCCCGGCCGGTGCTGCTCCCCGGCCTACCTCCAGCACGGTCAGCCTTGCCGCCAGACCCGATATAACCTATTGGTTATCCCTGCGGTAAATGATGAATGAAAGCCGCACCTCTCCCGGTATTCTTACAGACACCTACGCCACGCCGCACAGTGACCTCTTCCCAGCTCTTCCACCTCGTCGTTGCCGTATCCCTCAGCCTTGCCCTCCCCTCCTATTCCCAGGAGGAAGCAGCCCCTGCCGACCCTCCTGTCGACCCTCCTGCAGCCGACAAGGCCGATCCCACTCTTGAACAATATTACGTCGCCAATGGAGCCTACAATCGGAAGCTCTATCCTGTTGCGGTTCAGCAGTACCAAGCCTTTCTCGAGGCTCATCCCGATCACGCCAAGGCTGACTTGGCCCGTCGCGGACTTGCCCTGAGCCACTATGCCTCCAAGCAATACAAGGAGGCAATCGAACCCCTCTCTTCCCTCCTCGGAAAAGAAAAGCTGGATCCCTCCATCAGCCGGGAGCGACTTGTCATGATGCACGGCCAGTGCCTCCTCATCACGGGTGAAAAGGACAAGGCCAAGACTCTCTACGCCGCTGAAATTGCCACCCTCAAGACACCCGCCTATCTGCACGCTGCTCTCGCCTCCATCGCAGACGTGAGTTTCGGCTCTGGCCAATGGGGCGAGGTGGTCACCTGGACAGACAAGCTCCTGGGTGCCCAACCGGACAAGGCCCGGGCAGCTCGCGGGTATTACCAGCAGGGCTATGCTCACTATCAGCTCAAGGATCCGGAAAAAGCCATCGAAGCGCTCTCAAAGATCGAGACTCTGGAAGCAGACCCAGTCTGGATCACGCGGGGTCTCTATCTTACTGGAGAGTGCTACAACCAGTTGAAGAAATCCCAAGAGGCCATGCAGGCCTTCCAGAAAGCCCTCCCGGGACTCAAGGGACAGGATGCCATCGAATGCCGCTACCGCCTGGGCCTCACCCGCTTCGTCCTCAAGCAGCACGAGGAGTCAGCCGCCGATCTGACCGCCTACCTTGAAGCCTCCCCCGATGGCGCACACGCTCCCGAAGCGAAGCTCTACCTCGCCCGCACTCACCTTGAGCGTGGATCCTTTGAGACCGCCGGGACCCAGCTAAAGGCCCTTGCCGAAGGGGCCAGCAAGGTGGCCCCCCGGGCCAACCTCTGGTACGCGAGGGTCTACACCCGCCCGGAGACCAAGGATTACACGGGCGCTGCCTCCATCCTGGCCACCGCTACCGAAACCTATGCCGAATCTCCCATCATCAATGACCTCCGCTTCGACTACGCCAACGCCCTGATGGCCAAGCCTGAACCCGATTGGGAGAATGCCCTCGCCGCTCTCTCCCTTCTGAGCGCCGCACAAAATTTCGGTCAGCAGGCCGAGGTGCTCAACCAGACCGCCGTGTGTCAGCAGAAGCTCCGGAAGTACGAAGAAAGTCTGGCCTCCAACAACAAGTTCCTGGGTGAACATGCCGAACACCAGTTGGCTGGAGAAGCACGTTTCATGAAGGCTGAGAACCTCTTCCTCCTCGACAGACTGGAGGAGGCCTCCAAGGGCTACGCCGACTTCCTCTCCGCTCATGCCGACCACCCCAACAAGATGCCTGCCAGTTTCCGTCAGGCGCAGATTCATCACGCTGCGGGCCGCTGGACCGAATGCCTTGAAACTGCCACCGCCATTGCCGCCAGCAAACCCGAGGGTCCTCTTTACGCCCAACTCCCCTTCATGATCGGAGACTCTCTCTTTCGGCAGAAGAAGTGGAAGGAGGCTATCGCTCCCCTCTCCGAATTCCTCGCCTCCAGAGTCACGAAAACAGACGAAGGTCGCAATGTGAAGGCTGGGCCGAACGTCGACACCGCCCTTATTCAGCTCGCGGTCTGCCACGACCGCGGCGGCAACAGGGAAGCCGCCCTCGATCACCTGGAAACGGTCGCCAATCACTATCCCGGCCAGTCCAGCCAGTTACCCCTCGCCCTCGCCGAGCAGGGCCGCCTTGCCTACGAGGACGGCAATCTCAAACTCGCACGCACCGCCTTCGAAAAGTTTCGTGACATGGACAAGGCGGAGAACGAATCCTTTGCCAAGTCCGCTGCCCGGCAACGACCGCGCGTGAATTACTACCTCGGCTGGGTCGAAGCCATAGCTGGGAAGCATGGCACCGCGGCCGCCAACTTCGCTGCCGTGGTTCAGGCGCAGGCCGACCACCCCCTCGCCCCCGATGCTGCCCTGCAGCATGGGATTGCCCTGTTCAACGCGGGCAGCTTTGACAAGTCCACCACGCAATTCCAAGCCGTCCTCCAGCAATACGAGGAGCACCCCAAGCTCGCCCGCGTGGTTTACCACCTCGGGCTCTCGCTCTCCCGGAAGAACGCATTTGCGGAGGCTGCCAAGCAGTTCCAACGAATCAACGAAGAGTTCAGCAAGTCGGACTTTGCCGACCACGCGCTCTACGAGTGGGCCTGGTGCGAGCGCGGCACAAAACGTCAGAAGGAAGCCATTGATCTCTACAACCTCCTCCTCAAGAATCATCCTGAGAGTTCGCTCGCACCCAAGGTGCAAAGTGAACTGGCTGAACTCAATGTCGACAGCGGGGCGCAGGACCAGGTCATTGCCGACCTCTCTGCCACCTTGGAAAAGGTGCAAAAGGAACCCCTCCGCGAGGAACTGCGTTATCAACTCGCCAGCGCCCACTTCAAGAAGGCCGATCATGCCACCGCGGCCGGGCAGTTCGAAAAACTTCTGGAGGACTATCCTCAGTCCAGGTTCCTCGCCCCCATGCATTTCCAAGCCGGAGAATCACAACTCCAACTGAAGCAGATCGAAAAGGCCCAGGATCACTTTACCGCCGCTGCAAAGATCCAGGGCAGCCCGCAGTCCCTGGTCGAATCAATCACCATGCGCCTGGCCGAAACGCAGGCTCTTACCGGGCAACACAGCGAAGCGGCGTCATCCTACCAGGGATTCCTGGAGAAATTCCCGGAGAGTCGCTGGACCCGCAACGCATTGTTCGGATTTGCCTTTGCCACCGAGAATGCTGGTGATCCCACCAGCGCCCTTGCGGAGTATGGCAAGATACTCGACGAGCCGAAGACCGACCTCTGGACCGTACGAAGCCGCTTCCAAACCGGCTCGTGTCAGACAAAGCTCGAAAAACACGACCAAGCTATAGTCGAGTTCGTCAAGGTGGAGATCAGCTACCCGCAGTATCCCAACTGGCAGGCAGAGGCCGTGCTCCAGATCGGACGCATTCTCCTGGTTCAGGGCAAACCCGAACAAGCCAGGGATCGCCTTAAGGAGGTAATCTCCCGCTTCGAGAAGGAGGAAGCTGCAGCCACCGCCAGCAAGCTCCTCACCTCGCTCAAGGAAAACAACTCCAACTAACAGCCTTCAATCCCTCCCGCCTCGAACGACATGTCGAGCGATCCGCCTCCTGCACCCGACCCCAACCGCAAGCAAAAGTTTGTCAAGGGTCTGGAACGTGCGCGCAAACAGGCACTACGCGGGGCCTCCTCCTTTGCCTCCTGGTTACGCCAGACAGCCGGCCCGCAAGGAAAGAAGGCGGCTCGGTCCTCCGCCAAAAAGGCGGCCGCAGCTGGAAGAAAGCTCAGCGCCTTAAGCAAATCCACAGGTAGCCGTCTCAAGTCTTCGTTGGCTGGACTGAAGAGGAGCCGGACAAAGAAACCAGCCGTGCTACAGGCTGAAATTCTGACGGAAAATGAGCCCCCCGTTGCGCAGCCTTCATCTTCCACCGAGCAACCTCCCATCGCGCAGCCATCCGTCGAAGAACCACCTGTCGCCGAGCAACCACCCTTCGCCGAGCAACCTCCCATCGCGCAGCCATCCGTCGAAGAACCACCCATCGCCGAGCAACCACCCATCGCCGAGCAACCTCCTGTCGCCGAGCAACCTCCTCTCGCCGAGCAACCTCCTCTCGCCGAGCAACCACCTGTCGCCGAGCAACCCCCCAT
>JAKVCR010000042.1 GCA_022448985.1 Roseibacillus sp. | reverse complement strand
GCATGGGCGGCTCCAACTCCGAGAACGACAGCAGCAAGGATGGGTTTGATATGTCTCACAACGGCGGTGGTGGTCAGGAATATCGCCCGGAATGTAAAGGGAAAGGTCGCACCCTTCCTATTTAGTTCATTCTGCGGACCAGAATATCCGCCCCTGCTTACGTTCCGTGGTTGCGCGGGATTTTATTCCCCCCCGGTTTTCCGAGCATAATCTACCTCTTCAAAGAAGAACCAGACCTGCAGGTCACCATTTCACGACATAGGCGATGGTCCGCCTTCCTCCCGAGCACCCATCACAATCCCTCTTCCCACTTACCGATTTCACCCGTCCGGAGCCATTACAGGTCCCGCATTTCTCGACATCCTGCACGACCCAGATCTTGTCGGCCTTGAGCTCCTTGACAAATCGCTCCTTTGTAAAGGGTGCTTCCACCTCAGCCTCCACGTCCGAAGTATCAATCTGGGTGATCACTCCGTAGGTCTTCCGACCCTCCCCGGGTACAGCCGCGGACTTTGTATTCTTGGAGCGCCTGACCGCCACCTTAAACGTATCCCCCGTTGCGAGCCTTTTCTCCCACTGCTCCTTGAGCAACAACACATGACGGGACTTCTTCTTCAGCCCCGGACCACGTGGTGGGGAGGCTATTTCATTCGACAGGGCATCAAGTCCCCTGGGCGACCCAAAGGGGTCGTCATCCCCGGCGAAAGGGTCTAGGTCGAAGGGGCCGTCATCCCCGGCGAAAGGGTCTAGGTCCTCCCCCCCCAATGGTTGTTCCGTTCCATCATCAACTTCAACCACCAGCGTCCTGGGAGTAATGGGATGCAGGACCTTGAACCCGACCACATGCTCCCTCACTACATCCCTGGGCGTGACCTGATCCTCCTGCCTTTTAACCAGATTATAGATCTTCAGGAGGAGGGCTTTGTTTTTCCCCCCTTTTGATACCTGGAAAACCCTTTTAGAAATTCCACCGCCTTTCGCATCATCATCGAAGAACCCTCCACCAGCAAACGGATCTAATTCCCTGTCGGCCGTGACTCCCAGCGATCCCAAAAATAAAACCAACACAGCTGATTGCACTGTTTTCATTGGGGACATAATCCGCCGACTTTTATCCTCCGCAACTATAAAGTAGGGCGCCACCCTGCCTGAACGCCACCGATGCGGCCTCGGCCCTCCTCGACCTCGCCGGGTTGGAATGCCCCCGCATGGGCTGGCCCTGAAACCCGCTCTTGCATCAGGGGCCGCCGCCCCTAGAGTGCCCGCGTCAGGGGCCGTGGAGGGGCGGCTGGTGAAATCCGCCAGGTCCGAAAGGAAGCAACGGTAGCCTGTCCGACTTTGCCGCGGCCTCCTGGCACTTTCCTTCCCTGAAGAGGGCCCCGCTGGCCGACCCTACTCCTTCGTCCAGATCCGCGTGTTGAGGTTCAGCTCCTCCACGATCTCAAAACAGGCCGTGGTCTGCTTCACAAAGTCCGTCGCAATCGTCCGTAGTTGCAGGAGATCGGATGCAGGCTTCCTGGGATCCGGGTCGAACCAGTCCTTGCCTGCGATGCGGTTCGGGATGGCGATGAAAAGCTCGGACCCCTTGAAGGCCAGGCGCACCCCCCTCCCCCGGCTTGCTCGCAGGGCAAGTATTCGCTCCTGCATGTCGGGGGTCAGGATATACCGCGCCTCGACCGGGTCAGTTGCCCTGACCACGAAGGCTTTTTCAAATTCCGGGTTCTCAAGGAGCTCGAGATTCCCGCCCAGTTTCTGGAGAGCCCTCCCCAGCCGGCCCAGCTTTGCTTCCGCAAAGTCGGGCTCGAGAACTACCCCCGAGCGGAAGTGCTTGTGGAAGTCCGCGATCACAAACCATCCGCAAAAAATCTCTACGGTGCTGCTATCACTTGTCCGTGTTGTGTGGACTTCCGCCATGAGCATCCGCGTGTTCCCGACCTTGCCCTTGAGGCAGTCCTCGGACCAGTAGGAATGATAATCCTGCGAGCTCCAGAATTCGGCTGAGAGAAAAACCTCTTCCACCAACCCCTTGTCCGGGTGGAACTCAAGGTCCACTTCCAGGCTCCTGATCAGGTGCCGCCCTACTCTCCTCTTATATTCCTCGTTATACAGTTGCCCGGGGACCGATACCCGCTTCGAGTAGAGGCGGTATTCCACAATCAGCGCTGCCGTTGTCAGGGGAACGCCCCCAAGGATAACGGCCTCCCCCAACCCGGTCACAAGGGACAACAGCAAAACCAGGAGGACGACACCTCCGACGAGGAGGGCCACTATCAAATGCTTCGCCCGCCTCTTGGCGAGAACCTTGCCTCGCAGGATTTCCAGAACCTTGAACTCCTCCTGCAACTCCCGGCGAAGGGTTGATTCATTAAAATACCTCTTCTGGTGCCCCGTCATACTCGAGAATTTAGAGCCCCTCCTGCTCCGCCCCATCAGGCCACAATGTCCGTCAGGACCTTCCCGAAGACATCGGTGAGCCGGAAATCACGCCCGGAGTGGAAGTAGGTGAGCTCCTTGTGATCCAACCCCATGAGGTGGAGAATGGTGGCGTGGAGGTCATGCACATGGGCCTCGCCCCCGGTGGCATGGAACCCGAATTCGTCGGTGGCACCCTGCACCGTGCCTCCCTTGATCCCGCCTCCCGCCATCCAGGTTGAGAACCCGGCGGCGTGGTGATCGCGACCCCCCGTCCCCACCGGGGTCCGGCCAAACTCTCCCGCCCACACGATGAGGGTCTCGTCCAGCAAGCCCCGGGCCTTCAGGTCGGCGAGGAGACCCGCGATGGGCTTGTCGGTCTGTCCGCAGAGTTTCTGGTGCCGCTTGTCGTTGTCGCCATGGGTGTCCCAGTTGGAGTGATACAACTGCACGAAGCGCGTTCCCCGCTCCACGAGCCGGCGGGCCATGAGGCAGCTCTTGCCGAAGCGGTCGGCCTCCCCCTCCCCGATACCGTAGAGCTTCCGGGTGGCCTCGTTCTCCTGCGAGAGATCCACCGCTTCCGGGGCATGAGCCTGCATCCGGTAGGCCAGCTCGTAGGCCTCGATCCGGGCGGCGAGTTCGGAGTTCGCGGGCAGGTGACTCTGGTGTCCGTGGTTCCACTGGGCGAGGAGGTCGAGCTGGTCCCGCTGGGTTTCCCGGGAGCGGTTCATGGCCGGGGACAGGTTGGGCACCGGCGTGCCCGAGGTCTTGAAAACCGTACCCTGGTAGCCGGAGGGCATGAAGCCTGCGCTCCAGTTCTGGGCCCCGGAGTATGGGGCCCCATTCACCAGGACCACGAACCCCGGCATGTTGTTATTCGAGGACCCGAGACCATAATTGGCCCAGGATCCCAGACAGGGATGTCCCTGCCGGACAAAGCCGGTGTTCATCTGGAGGGAGGCCGCCCCGTGGGCGGCGCTATCCGCCTTGCTGGCCCGGATAACCGCCATCTCGTCGACGTGTTCGCGCAGGTGGGGAAAGAGCTCGGAAACCTCGATCCCGGATTGCCCGCAGGACTTGAACTTGAAGGGAGAGCCCTTGAGCTTGCCCTTCCCCTTCTGGCTCACCCCCTTGGCTGGCTTGAAATCGTACTCTTCACCATGCCGTTTGTTGAGGACCGGCTTGGGGTCGAAGGTGTCCATGTGGCTGGGCCCTCCCACCATGAAAAGGAAGATGCAGTGCTTGGCCCGGGCAGGAAAATGGGTGGAGGGCGTCACTCCCCCGGCCCGCACCCCGTCCCGGGCCAGCATCCAGGCCATCGCCGTCCCGAAGAAGCCGTTGCCGGCCTGCCACAGGAACTGCCGGCGGGTCCGGCCGCAGGGAAAGTCGAAGGGGCTGGCGGGGTTACTCATCGTTCCTAGCGGTAGCTGAACTCATTGGTATTGAAGAGCACCAGGGCGAGGGAGGCGAGCGGATCAATCTTCTGTTCACGGGCTGCCTTGACGAGAAACGCCCTGGCCTGCTCCACCTCCCGGGTGGTCGGGGGACGGCACAGGATGAGGTCAAAGGCGGCCCGGATCCGGGCGTCCTCTCCCTCGGTCTCGCGAATGCGGTTTGCCAGGTGGACCGTCTGCTCGTTGATGAAGCGCCCGTTCATCATCAGGAGAGACTGCACCGCGGTGGTTGAAACCGCACGCTTGGCGCAGCTGCAGGAGGAATCCGGGTTGTCCAGCACGGCCAGTTCCGGAAGCGGAATGGCACGCTTGGCGAAGACGTAGACACTCCGCCGGGAGGCTTCCTCCTCGGTCGAGTTCTTCCAGTCCGCACCCGAGGAGGCCCCCACCACCTTATCCGCGAAGGGCGGGTAGATGGGAGGCCCCTTCATCGCGAGATTCAGTCTGCCACTGGCCGCCAGCACCGAGTCCCGGATCGCCTCGGCCTCGAGGCGGTGCAGGGGCCAGCGGGAATAGAGCGCATTCTCCGGATCCTTCCCCGGCTCCGGATGGGTGGCCGAAAGGCGATAGGTGGAGGAAAGCACGATCTGGCGATGGAGGGGTTTCAGCTTCCACCCGCCCTGCATCAGGGAGTCTGCCAACCAGTCCAGCAGGGCCGGGTGGGTCGGCTCTCCCCCTTCCGTCCCAAGATTGTTGCCGTCCGCCACCAGGCCGCGCCCGAAGTGATACTGCCACACCCGGTTGGCCATGACCCGGGCCGCCAGCGGAGCCTGCGACCCCGTGATCCACTCAGCGAGGGCCCGCCTGCGCCCGGAGGATTGCCCGGTCGGACGCGGCTCCGGCAATCCGCCACCTTCCAGGACCACCGGCACCCCGAAGGGGATTTCCTCTCCCTTCTGGTGCACGTCTCCCCGGATCCGGAGCTGGGTGGGTTTGGGCCGGGCATTCCCGGGATAGACCCAGCCCATCATCGGCTGGGGCCTGTCCTTCTCCACGGTTTTCAGGCCCTGCTCGTGCTCGGCAATTTTACTGCGCTCCTCCTCCGTCGCCACCTCGCGGACCGCGGACCGCACCCGGTTGCGCTCCTTCTCCAGCATGTTGCGCTGCTCCTTGGAGCGCTTGTCCGGGGCCAGGGGAATGGCCTCGATCGTGAGTGCCAGCTGTTTCTCATTCAACTTCGCCTTCCGCCCCTCCGGCAGCCCCTCCTGCGACCACCGCTTGAGAATCGGCAACCAGAACTGCTCCTCTGCCTTACGCCGGGGCTCCAGGGTTTCCCGCCGGTAGGCCTCCTCCGCCTCCCGGTGCCGCTTCCGGTCCTCCTCGGTCCCGAGTTGCCGTTCCTTGCTCGTCACATTCAGCGGCTCAAAGGCCGCCAGGACCCGGTAGTAATCCTTCTGGCTGAAGGGCTCGAACTTGTGGTCGTGACAGCGCGCGCACTGCAGCGTCTGACCCAGGAAGGCCATCGAGGTCGTGGCCACGATGTCATCAAGGGTATCGTAAACCGCTACCTCCCGGTCCGCCGCGATGGTGTCGAAGGTCCCGAGGGCCAGGAAGGTGGTCCCCAGCTGGGTCTCGAGCGTAACGTTGTCGAGTTCATCACCGGCAAGCTGCTCAAGAATAAACTGGTCGTAGGGCTTGTCCCGGTTGAAGGACTCAATGACGTAATCCCGGTAACGCCAGACAAACTTCTTGTACTCGTCCCGCTCGTAGCCTTTCGTCTCGGCGTATCGCACGACGTCAAGCCAGTGCCTTCCCCACCGCTCGCCGTACTGGGGCCGACTGAGGAGATCGTCAACAACCCGGGCGTAGGCCTCATCCCCGGGATCACGAAGGAACTTCTCCACTTCCTCCGGGGTGGGTGGCAGCCCGGTCAGGTCCAGGTGGACCCGGCGCAGGAGCGCCCGGGGATCCGCTTCCGGGGCTGGCTTGACGCCCGCCGCGGCCATCCGCGTGAAGGTGAAATGGTCCACCGGCGTGCGAGCCTGCCCTCCGGCCGGATCAGGCAGGGCTGGTTGCTTCAGTTCGCTCCAGGCCCAATGGCCCCCAACCTCCGGGTCTCCTGTCCCGGGACCCGCCATTGAAACGAGGGGCAGAAGGCCCCCGATGACTGCCGCGCATCTGGTAATAGATCTTCCGATGCCCTATAATACACCCCCCGTAAAGCCTTGCTTTCAGGACTTTCCGCTACCCTGGAGCCTTGCGGATCCATCCGCTATTCCTTGGTCCAGATCCTCGTATTGAGGTTCAGGTCCTCCACGATCTCAAAACAGGCCGATAACTGCTTAAGCAAGCCACGGACCTGGCGGGGGGAGGAGGCAATTTGCGAGAGCTTTGGTTCGAACCAATCCTTCGTGCTGGGGATTGCGATAAAGACCTCCGAGTCCTTGAACGCAAATCGCAGGTCCTTCCCGAGGCGGGTCCGCAGGGCCAGCATTCGCGCCTGCATGTCCGGGGTCAGGATATAGCGGGCCTCAACCGGATCCGTGGCACGTACCACGAAAGCCTTCTCGAATTCCGGGTTCTCGAGCCGTTCGATGTTCCCGCCCAGTTTCTGGAAGACCCGTCCCATCCACCCGAAATACTTTTCTGCGAAATCCGGCATCACAAAGACCTCCGTCTGGAAGTGCTTGTTAAAATCGGCCACGACAAACAGACCGCGGAAGATGGTTACATAGCGGGTTTGGGTTCTTCCTTCGGAATCCGTGTAGGTCTCCCGTTCCTCGGCATGAATCTCGGCCAGCCGCAGCTCTGTCTTGCCAATGTGTCCCATCAAGAGGTCCTCGCTGTAGTAACGATCAATATTCTCGCTATAGAGGTCGGATGAACGAAACTCCCACTCCTCAATCCCACGACCCCAGCGATAGTTCATTTCCGGCTGGAGGCTTCGAGTCAGCGCGGGAACCACCTGCCTCTTGAACTCTTCCTTATACCCGAGGGAGGGCTGGCTGAGATACTCCCGATAGATGTACCAGCCGGCAAGCACGAGGGGTGCCTGCCAGTAGATGGATGCATCCGCGCTGATCAGAAGCACCTGAAGCCCCGCGCTGAGGCACCCCACGATAACCAGGAGCAGCATGCCTGTCCTGCGCTTGGCCAGGGTCTGTTGCCGCAGGGCCTCAAGCTCACGGAACTCGTCAGAGAGTTCCACCAGGATGTGCTGCCTCGGCGCGGGGCTCATCCCCTCGGCCTCGTTAGACCTGGACATCCGTCACTTTGCGTTGGCTCTCGGGAGTTTCAAACCAGCTCTGCACCCGGAACCCGCAGATTCCCGCCATCACGCTGCCCGGGAACATCTCGACCCCCTCGTTCCATGCCGTGACCGTCGCATTAAAGGCCCGTCGCGCCGCCGCGATCTGCGATTCCACTTCGGTCAGGTTCCGCTGCAGATTGAGGAACTGCTCCCCCGCCTTGAGCTCGGGGTAATCCTCCGCCAGCATCATGACGCGGGACAGGCCGGCCCCCAGGTCCTGCTCGTACCTGAAGCGCTCGGGGCTGTCCGATTCCACCGCCCCAATCCCCCGGCGCGCCCGCGTCACCCCCTCGAACACGGCCTTCTCATGCGAGGCGTAGCCCCGCACGGTCGCCACGAGTTGCGGAATGAGATCCCAGCGTTTCTTAAGCTGCACGTCGACGGAGGCGAAGGCATTGCGCAACCGGTTCCGACGGCTCACGAAGCCGTTGTACATCAGGACCAGAATAAGGACGATGATCCCCGACAGGATGCACAGTGCGGTCAACAACGATCCCATTTACTCATTCATACGCTTCGGGGAAATAATTCTCCATCAATAAATCGATCCTCCCTGCTTCTGGTCAGCACCTTGGAATACGGCTTACGCCCGGGGTTACTAACCGAAGCCTCCTACCATCTACTTGACCGGTTCTATCACCGCGGCCACCGGCCAGTGATCGGAAGGCACCATCTTCCCCTTCATGTGGTACTCAATCCAGGCCTTCCTGATTTTCCAGCCGGAGGAGACCAGCACGTGATCAATCATGCGGGAACCCGGGATGAACCCCTGCCAGCGGTTAAAGGTGTTGCGATCCTTTACCCCGGGATGGAGCTCCAGGAAAGTTGCCCGCAGGGGGCTCTTCCACTGTTCCGCGGCCTTGCCCCCCGCCAGCTCGACTTTCTTGCCGAGAAGGTAAGCCACCCCCGGGTTGGTCTCGGTGGCGTTGAAGTCCCCGGTCACCACCACCGGTTCCCCCTTATGCTTCCTGCCTTCGATGCGCTGCGCCATCAGGCGGCCCGCCTTTTCACGGGATGGCTGGTTCTGGTGGTCCCAGTGCGTGTTGTAGAAGTAGAAGGCCTTGCCGGTCTTCTTGTCCACCAGCCGTGCCCAGGTGCAGATCCTGGTCACCTGGTTGCCCCAGCTCCTGGATCCGGCCTTCTTCGGGGTGTCGCTGAGCCAGAATGTTCCTCCTTCCTTGGGATCGCGCTCCAGGCGTTCCGTGCGGATGAAGAGCGCGGAGTATTCTCCCCTGTTCTTTCCGTCATCGCGGCCAACCCCGAACTTCTGGTAGCCCGGGAGTTCCCCGGTGAGATAGTCCATCTGCCGCGGCAGCGCCTCCTGCACGCCGAAGAGATCAGGATTCATCTTGCGAATAGTCTCCACCACCAGGCCCCTGCGCGCGTTCCAGCTCCGGGTCCCCAGGTCCCCCCGGGCAGCAAGGCGGATATTGAAGGAGGCCACTGTGAGTTCGGCGGCCGAAAGGGTCGGCCCCAGGGCGAGGGCGAGAAAAATTAGGGCGGGACGAAGCATGGGGGAAATGCTACCCGGGCCCGACCCATCTGTCCAAGTCATGCCTGCACTTCTTGCATTCTTCTTCCTGGCCTTCACCGCTATCGCAACCGCCGCCTGGCCCGACGGCAAACGTTCCAAGTGGCACGGCTATGAGCGCCTCGACTTCGCCCTCCCCGGAGAGGGGGCCCGTTGCATCGTGGTGAACCCGAAAACCCCGGCGGAGGGCAGGCCCTGGATCTGGCGCGCGCGCTTCTGGGGGCACCAGCCCGCCCTTGATCTCCAGCTCCTGGAGAAGGGCTTCCACCTTGCCTACTGCGAGGTGGGTGGACTTTTCGGGGCCCCGGCCGCGGTGGCGCGATGGGACAAGTTCCATGCCCTTGCGGTCAAGCAGGGGCTCTCGGCCCACCCGGTCCTGGAGGGGATGTCGAGAGGCGGCCTGATTATCGTGAACTGGGCCTCCGCAAACCCCGGGAAAGTGGCTGCCGTGTATGGAGATAACCCGGTCTGCAATTTCAACTCCTGGCCCGGGGGCAAAAACGGCAAGTTTTCCAAGCGCGACTGGCAGCGCTGCCTCAAGGCCTACGGTGTCTCCGCGGAGGCCGCCCCGCAGCACCACCAGCCCCTCAGCCCGGCAACCCTCAAGCCGCTCGCAAAGAAGAAGGTGCCCATCGCCCTCGTCCTCGGGCTGGCGGACAAGGTCGTCCCGGTCGCCGAGAACGGGGAGCTCCTCGCCCGCAATTACCAGTCCCTCGGCGGCCCGATCCGAGTCTGGCGCAAACCGGGAAAGGGGCATCACCCCCACGGCCTCCCCCCCCCGGACGAACTGGCAGACTGGCTACTCAAGGCGGTAAAGGGCGAATTTTGACCTTGAGGGGCTATCGACCCGCCCCATCTTGCGTCCATGAAGTCCCCTTGGGCCCTTCGCATCCTCGCCCTCGCCGGGCTGACGATCTGCGGCTATCTCGGGGTCCTCAAGCTCACCGGGAAGACAACCTCCATCATCGGCTGTGGGACCGGATCGGGCTGCAGCAACGTCCTCGGCTCGGCGTGGTCCCAGTTTTTCGGGATCCCCGTCAGTGTCCTCGCCGGGATCGTTTACCTCGCGCTGCTCATCACCACCTGGCGACCCTCCCGCGCCCTCTACGGGGCTTTCGCCATCTGCCTCACCGGGGCGGCCCTCTGGTTCATCGGTCTGCTCTATTTCACCATCAAGGCTGTCTGTCCGTGGTGCCTCGCCATGCACACGATCGGGATTATCACCTCCATCTTCCTGGTGCTTTCGCTGAACAAGTTCCCGGCCCCCAATCCCAGCACTCCCCTTCGCTTCGCTCCCCTCGGGGCCGTTGCCGCCCTCCTCGTCCTCGCCCTCGGCCAGCTCCTCGGCCCCAAGCCTGATACCCACGCCCGGACCACCGAGGTGGTGCGCGGCACGGGCACGGCCCCCGCGGAAGAGGGCCGGGTGGTCACCTTCTTCAACGGTCAGAAACGCTACAACACGGTGACCATGCCCCACCTCGGCCCCTCCGGGGCGAAGCACGTCATGGTGAAGTACTTCGATTATACCTGCAGCTCGTGCCGGGACGTCCACGAGGATCTCCATTTTGTGGCGAAGTCCCGCCCGGGCACCTTCTGTATCATCCTCCTCCCGGTTCCCCTCCACCGGGGCTGCAATCCCCACTTTCCCGCCGAACTGGACAATCACGATCACGCGTGTGAGCTGGCGCGCCTGAGCCTGGCCGCGTGGCGGGCCGCCCCGGAGCGCTGGCCCGAGGTCCATGAGCTGCTCTTCTCCCGCCCGGTTCTCCCCCCGGAAGTGGCCGAGGCCGCGGTGGGCCAGATCGTCGGCTACGACAACTTGGCCCGCGCCCTGGAGGATTCCTGGATCAATGAGCTCCTCAAGGACGGGATCAACGATTTCAAACAGATGATCGTTCAAACCCGCGCCATGCCCAAGCTGGTCGTCGGCGACAACCTGGTCTTATCCGGCGCACCCCGTTCCAAGGAAGTTCTCCTCGAAGACCTCGAGCAGATTTACGGACTCCAGGAGTAGGGGTCCGCGCCGGAAGGTTTCCCTCTTCCATCCCCCATTTGCGATATAAGGGCAGGGCGAGTTCCTTGAATAGATTCATCCCGGCCGCGGTCAAACCGCAGGTAACCATCCCGTTAAATCAATGATCAAGATACTCCTCACCGTTGTTGCCGTGGCCCTCACCGGCCTCATTTCCGCACCCCGCGTGGAAGCTGGACCCTCGTCCACCTGTATCACCTACCGGAGCGGGTGTGCTTCCTGCGGATGCCCGGTCTACACCCGCCGTTACGTCCGGGGATACGACTGCCACGGCCATCCTGTTTTTGGCTACACGCGGGTTCGCCTGTCCCACGGCCACACATGCCGCCACCGGATCCACTACCGCCATCCCCACCCGCGACCGGTTATTTCCCGGTCCACCCGTAGCTACCAGCCCCGGATTACCCTGAGCAGCCGCAGGTCCCACGGATACTCCTCCGGGGTCTCCTTCAGCTTCTCGCTCGGCGGGCGCAGGTGCCGCTGACCCTGCCGTCTCCGGCTCGATATCTCACCATCCCAAGGGCGGGGAGGACGCAGGTCCTCCCCGTCTTTCTTTACCGGTTTCCCGGAACAACTCGACCTGACGAAGACACTTCGGGGAGAGAATTTAGCAGTTCGCTATTCCCCTTTTCCCGTTTAACCTCCCCACTATGCGCCATCTCCCTGTCACCCTCCTCGCCCTCCTCCTGGGGGCGCCGGTGATGATGGCGGCCCCCCGGGCGACCGATGAAATTCTTTCCGCTCTCCAGACCCGCCTGGAGAACAATAGCGGCTTTGAGGACCTCATCGAGCAGCTGAGCAATCTCGAACCCAGGGAACTGAAACGCCTTCAGGCCGAATACGACAAGGTCTGGCCCCGCTTGCGCGATGGCTACCTGACTGTCTTCAAGGACGAAGCCAGGAAACAGCACTCGGGCACGGCACGCCAAGCCAACCAGAAGGCCATCCGGGAAGCCCGGGAGAACTTCCATGCCGTGCGGATCATGCCGGAGGGGCCGATGAAGGCCGCCATTATCGCCCGGAGCGAACCGGCAGTCGGGCTTCTCAGGGAACTCCTCCTCCCCTCCGGGGAGCGCATCCTCAGGATCGCGGGCGATCCTCTCAAGAAACAGCGATCCCAGATCCTCCGCCTGGGCGAGTTCCGCGACGGAATCCTCAAGGCCGCCATCGCCATCGAGGACGCGGAATCGGTCGCCAAGGTGAAGGCCGAGGAACAGTCCGTGGCCGAGGACCTCTCCGACCTCGACCGCAACGGGCTGCGGATCATGGAAAACAACCGCAAGATCGCCGAGGCCGCGATGGTGCCCGAGGCAGAACGGCGGGGAGTTGAAGAGCTCAACCAGATGCGCCTCCTCGTGGGCCTCCCTGCCCTCATCCTGGACCCCAAGCTCTGCGATGCCTCCCGGGGCCATTCCGAGGACATGGCCACCCTGAACTTTTTCAGCCACACCTCTCCGGTGCCGGGGAAGCAGTCTCCTGGCCAGCGCGCGGGCCTCTCAGGCACGACCTCAAGCGGCGAGAATATCTTCATGGGCTCCACCAGTCCCAAGTCCGCCAACCGGGGCTGGTTTCGCTCCCCAGGCCACCACCGGAACATGTTCAGTCCTGGCCACCGCCGGGTGGGCCTGGGCCAGTATGGATCACACTGGACCCAGATGTTCGGGCGCTAGGCTTCCGGTCAGGAATCGCCGGAAGGGGAACGATTCCCACCAGTGGGACGTTCGAGCCTCAAGGGTTTGCCCTCGGGCATCTGCACCAGGGCGAGTTGTTGGCGACAGGTAATGAGGAGGGCTCCATCCGTAGGACGCCGCATCTCAAAGGCACACCAGAAGCGGACCCGGCCCCATTCCTCGAGTATCCCCCGGGTCTCCAGAACATCCCCGAGGCGACCGGGCCTCCGGTAATCTATCTCGGTGCGCACCACCACGGGATAGACCTGGGTCTCCGCCATGCTCCGTAGGTCGAACCCCAGTTGCCCCGCCAGTCTGGTCCGGCAGCGTTCAATCATCCGCAGGTAGGCGAGGTTATGCACGACACCTCCGACATCGGTATCGTAGAACATCACCTCATCCCGGGTGCACTCCTCGGGATGAACAAATTCCGCCTCAGACATGACGGGAGTGTAGCGATCGAAGGGCCGTGGCACAGGGCAATCAGCCATTCCTTCATCCCCCCGGGAGGGCAAAAGGTTGCACCATGCCTGAGCATGAGAGACACTTCCGCCACATGCGCGTAGGCTTTCTGGTCCTCCTCTCCCACCTGCTCCTGCCCCCTCTGGCGGCGGAAGTCTATGTGAGTGCGGACCCTGCCGCGGCTCTCTTCCAGCGGGACAAGATCCCCATCGACACGGATACCATGCGGGAGCTCTCCCGTCACCTCACGGACCTGGCCCGTCGCGAAATGGCTCGCGATCCCGCCCAGTTGCGGGCCACCGCCCAGTTACTCGCCATCGCGGTGCGTCTTGATCCTGCCAACCGTCCGGCTCGCGAGATCGACAAGGCCCTCAGGGAAGAGCAGGCGGTCGATCCCTTTGAAGGCGACATCAATGCCCCACTAAGCCAGGCCTGGGGTATCGCCGAATGGCTCGTCGCCCCCGAAGCGGGAGCCCCGGGCGCACGTCTCGGCCACCAGATCATTGATACCCTCGCCGTGATCAATCCCCGGAGTCCGGAGGCTAAGCTCCGGGATCCGGCGGGAGAGGCCGCCCGTTGGCAGAATGTGGTTCCACCCCTCACAGCCTACCGCCGGAGGCCGGACCCGGAAAAGGCTCCCGCTCCCCCTCCACCTCCACCGGAGCCCCCGCCCGTCAAACGTGCCCCTCTCCTGCTCCGACAGGCCAGCACCCAGACCCCGCTCTTTCTCTATGACAAGGATCTCCGCCGTCACCTGCGCATCGTGCCGCTCCGCATGCAGGTCGAGGAGCTCCCCCAGCCTGATCTGTTCACCTTTTCGCTCCTGCCTACCCTTGAGTCCCCCGACATCGACTCCGCCCGCAACGAGGTCAGGAAGCTCCTTGAGGAAACCTGGCCCCATCTGCCCGTCGGGAACATTGCCCGGATCTCAACCGGCGAAGAACGCTACGCCTCCAAGAACGAGAAGGCTATCTCAGGACCAGCGGCGCTCCTCATGCATGCGGCCCTGGCGGGCAGGCAACTTCGGCCTGATGTCATTTTTGTTGGTGAACTGACCGCCGGCGGCGGCCTGACCAGACCGCGCCAGAGCTGGGATTACCTCCGGGCCCTGCGGGTCGCCGAGGGTGGCCGCCTCCTGGTCCCCCCGGATTTCGAGCCGGAACTGGAAGCCATGATCGCACTGGAGAATCCTGCCTTCTTCCTGCGCTGGGAGGTCCTCATCGTGAGCTCACTTGAAGTCGCCCTGAGCCTGGCCACCGTGAACGGCGACCCCGAGG
Source organism: Roseibacillus sp. (assembly GCA_022448985.1). GTDB lineage: Bacteria > Verrucomicrobiota > Verrucomicrobiia > Verrucomicrobiales > Akkermansiaceae > Roseibacillus_B. Next base: position 14,642 of record JAKVCR010000042.1, on the reverse strand, counting down.
GCCTGGCGGCCACCTCCCGACTTTATGCAGAGCTCCGTGAGGTGAGCCGGAACAAGGACGTGGGCCAGCTCTGCGTAAATGCCAAGGTCCGCGAACGCCTGGAGGAGATCGTCAGCAAGGCGCCCTTCCATTACTCCGCGAGGATGCTTCTCACCCAGGGAAACGCCACGAAGCGGCCCACCAGGGTGGAACGTGAAGTGGCCGCCCGCATCCTGCGCAGTGCCCTTGAGCCGCTAAGCGGGATCATCCGCCCTCCCCTTTCCCAGCTCAGCGTCAAACGGCTCATTCCCGCCGGGGAAACCTCAGCTGCCGAGATCGAGCGCTTCGCCAAATTCATTTCCCCGCAGGAGGGGGACCTGGTGAAGGAAGCACGGGCACTCGCGCAGCTGGCCGAGACTCTGGGTCGGGCCAAGCGGGACGGGGACCTGCGGGAAGGCGTGATTCCGGGCTATCATCAAAGTCTGCAAACGAGGTTTCCAGCTTTCCTCAAGAAACTCGCCCCCTTTACCCGCGAAACCATCCGGGAGGCCCCGGGGCCTCCCGAGCCTGCCAAAGCCGAGAAAACCCCCTGATTACACAAATTATGGCGCGGGAATCGCTGCCCGGGTGTAACAATGCAGCCTTCCGACTTACGCTTTTACTTTAGGGAAGCGCCATTGATCCCGTAACCTCTTCACCCAGCATCAAGATGAAACCGAACCTTTTCAGCGCTCTCATGATTTGCGCTCTCCTGCTCTTCCCCTCACTCCAGGGCCAGGAGGAAGACAACCTCTTCTACCTTCCGGACATGGAGGCCGAGCTCTTCGACACCGGGGAGCTTGATTTTGGACGCCGGGGCACCTTCGACAAGTCGGGCCTGGTGGCCGCCCTGGCCCGGATCGCAAGTGACTTTGATCCGGAAGAGAAAAATGGCAAAGTCCCCAACCTGCTGCGCTCCAACGCCCTCGGGATCGCCGGCCGCATCAACCCCGAGGCCAAGTCCTTCAAGACCACCTACGAGCAGCTCGCGCAGGATGCCGAGGCCTACGGAAGCAGCGGCACGAGCAAGGATCGCCTGGTGGGAAATATCTTCCGCGGCATTCGCACCCTGCTGAAGGAAAAGAGCAACGAGGACAACAGGATTTGCGCAGCCTATTGTGTGGACGTTGCCCTCCGCTTCCTGCCCGGCCACAAGTCCGCGGGGGATCTCGAAAAGATCCAGCAGGATCTCGAGAACGATGGGATCGAGATCGACTGGGATCAGCTCCAGGGCAAGGCCGTAGTAAAGGAGACGCCTTGGAATCCCTTTGGTCAGGGAGGGCGCATGGCGCCCCGCAAGGAAAAGATGCCCGGGGGCGACGCCAAGAGCCTCGCTTCCAACCAGAGCTCGGTTGTCGGGCTCGTGGTGGTCACTCTCGGCAGCGGGAAACATGCCGGAGCCGCCGCTGAAATTATCGCGACCGCCCTCCGGGAGGAAAACGTCAAGGGCGTAGAGTTCAACATCGACCAGAAGGTCGGGGACATGATGGGCAACAGCCTGAAGTCCATCCGGGACTATCTGCGCGTCACCTACGAACCAAAGGGCATGGTGCCTGATGGCTACCAGGTGAGCATCGTGTTCCAGGACCGTGACCAGAGGGTGGACGGCCCCTCTGCGGGAACGGCCATGGCCCTGATGCTCGATTCCCTTTTCTCCGGGGAGAAACTCGATGAAGAATTCGCCTGCACGGGTGGAATCACGCCCAACGGGAAGGTGACCAGCATCGGCGGGGTAGCGGCCAAGATCCGCGGGGCAACCCGGCGCAAGTGCAAGATCGTCGGGGTCCCCGAGGGCAATGCCAAGGGCGTGAGCGACATCCTCGTGCTCGACGGGATCCAGCCGCTCCTGGATATCCAGGTCTTCACCATGAAGGACATGGACGAGGCCCGGACCCTCTCACGCGCCGAGAAGGAAAAGGACGTGCAATCCACCCTCGATGATTTCAAGTCGGTGGCCGACGTGATTGCGGACCAGGGGGACACCGCCCTCAAGAACAGCCGCGTTCAGGAGCGCCTGGAGGAGGTCCTTGAGAATATGCCCAATCATATTTCCGCCCAGCTCCTCCTCGACTACATCCGGGGAAAGGCTCCCGAGCAACTTTCCGTCGGCGGCAGTTTCCACGAGATCGACTCCCGTTCTTCAGGAGTCTTCAGCCGCGTGCAGCGCATGATGTTCCGCGGGAAGTTAAGTGAGGGCGCTGAAACCCGCAGCGCCGCGGAGGATGCCCGCAAGGAGCTGGAGGAACTCGACGGCAAGGTCCACGAGAAATTCGAGGAATACCACAGGGCTACGATCGGTATCTGCAGGACGATCGAGGAGGGCATTGAGGACGGCGAGAAAGAATTCCTCAGGGAGCTGAAAAGCAAGTGGTCCAAGATCAACAGCATCCGCAAGAAGCTCCGGGACGATCCCGAAATCTTCGAGGAAATCCGTGGATAGGCGCGGCTCCGCACAAGCTCCAGTTGACGCCCCGGGGTTTGCGCCTTGAGACTAACGGCCCCTCCGGCCCTCTACGCCAGAACCTCCCTCACCACCTTGCCATGGACATCGGTGAGGCGGAAATCGCGTCCTGAGTAGCGGTAGGTCAGCTTTTCGTGATCAAAGCCGAGGAGGTGGAGGATCGTGGCCTGCAGATCGTGAACGTGGACGGGCTTGTCCTCGGCCTGGAACCCATAGGGATCCGTGCTTCCATGCACGTAGCCGCCCTTCACTCCTCCGCCCGCAAGCCAGACCGTGAACCCATAATGGTTGTGGTCCCGGCCATTGATCTTGCCTGCATTGGAGCCTTTCTTGGGCATCTCCACGGTAGGAGTCCGCCCGAACTCCCCGCCCCACATGACCAGGGTTTCCTCCAGTAGTCCACGCATCTTCAGGTCCTTGAGGAGAGCCGCGATGGGCTGGTCGCTCTCTCTTGACAGTTTCCTGTGATTCTTCTCCAGGTCGTCATGATTGTCCCAGGGCTGGCCTGCTCCGTGCCAGACCTGCACAAAGCGCACTCCCCGCTCGATGAGCCGCCGCGTGATGAGCATCTGCCGCGCCTGGGTTCCACTTCCATACATTTTCCGGATCTCCTCCGGCTCCTTGCTGATGTCAAAAGCGTCGCTCGCCTCCATCTGCATGCGATAGGCGAGTTCGAAGGACTGGAGGCGGGCCTCAAGGCGCGAGTCATGCGCGCGTTCCCGCTGGTGGTCCTCATTCAGCTGGCGCAGCAGGTCCAGCTGGCGCCGTTGCTCGCCAGACCCCGTCTTACGGTCAATATGCTCCACCAGCTTTTTCGGGTCGGTGTGCTTCGTGTCCACGTAGGTCCCCTGAAAGGCCCCGGGCAGGAAGGCCGACTGCCAGTTCTGGGTTTCCTGGATGGGATAGCCCCCCGGACACATGGCCACGAATCCCGGCAGGTTCTGGTTCTCCGAACCCAGTCCGTAGGTGACCCAGGAGCCCATCGCCGGTCGCACCAGGCGTCCGTCCCCACAATTCATCAGGAGCAGGGAGGGCTCATGGTTCGGCACATCGGCATGCATTGAGCGAATGACACAGAGCTCATCGGCCATGCTGCCGACCTGGGGAAAGAGGTCGGAGACTTCCAGTCCGCACTGGCCTCTTTTGGAGAACTTGAACGGCGACTTGAACGCCGCCCCGGTCGGGCGCTCCGTCTTCAGCATCTTGGGCAGCTCCTGTCCGTGCAGCTTCGTGAGCTCCGGCTTGGGGTCAAAGGTGTCGAGATGCGAAGGCCCCCCGTTCATGAAAAGATGAATGACCGCCTTGGCCTTGCCCGGAAACTGTGGTCTGCGCGGAGCCAGCGGGTTGAGTCCCATGGCGGGATCGGTTCCCTCCGCGGCCGCGACCAGTCCGGGCACGCCGTTCAGGGCCACTGCCGCCATCCCCATCCCGCAACGCGACAACATCTGACGTCTCGTCAGGAAGAGGTCCTCGGGATTAAGGGCGTGGTTTGACATCTTTTTTGATTCGCAGATCGGAAGATTCCCGCTCAGTCGACATAAAGAAACTCGTTGGAAAGAAGCAACACCTGCGCGAGCAATGGCCAGCGATCGAGCGCCGGGCCCGAGAAGCCGACCTGCGCCTCGGCCAAGGGCAGCTTCGCCCCCTTCTCCAGAATGACCGGGGCCCAATAGAAGCTATCGCAAGCCTCCTCCCCAGTCGATTCAACGAGGAAGTCCACGGTCTCCCCGGCCGCAACCTGCAAGGTGAGATTGGTCCCTGACTTTGCTCCGGGGCCCACCGTCCATTCCCCGAGGATCCTGTTGCCTGCCACCACCAGGCCACGTATCGCATCCCCTTTCTTGTCGGGCCGCACCAGCTCCCCGGAGATCCGGACTGTGGCCTTCCTGGGCGCCACCCAGCGCAGGATGGCCGCGTGGTCCCCGTGTCCTGGATGACCCCCCAGGGAGTGCCAGTGGACCCAGCCGGTCTTCTGGTCGGGGAGTTCCGCCCCACCCTGCCAGACCTTGCCTGTAAAATGTGGGAGGGGGTTGAAATCAACCCGCCCCGAGTCGCGATGAACCCGCCCGTGGCCATAGCTCCAGGCCCCTGCGCTCTGCCTTCGCCCCGGCTCCGCGCTGCCGAGGAACCGCCGGGCACGCCCCAGCTCAGCCGGGGAGGGCGCCCGCAGGAGAACCCGAAGATAGAGCGCCATGATCCGCGCCTCCTCGTCCTGGTGAGAAGCGGTGGCCGCTGCGGTCGCCCTGGCTTCTCCGTGGAGGAACGGGCTGTTCATGAGATAGAGGGCCTGATTGGGGGTAGTGGTGGACGCCCGCTTTACCACCGGCTGGCTGGTATCAGGAAAGTCGAAGATGCGGAAGAAGGAGGGCGTATTCTGCCGTTCGATCAATCCGTAGATTGTCCGGCGACCCGGAAAGGGTGCCGCGTGAATCTTCACGGGGCGGCCACCCAGCCTCCGGTCGAGTCGGCCGCTTGCCTGCAGGGTGGTGTCGCGCCATGATTCAAGATCCTTGCGGTGCCTGTTGCTGCGGGCATGGTAGCGGTTCTCGGGGTCATGCTCGGCAAGCCTGTCATCCGCCAAACTGCTACGCCGCCACGCCTGCGAGGTCATGATATGACGCACGAGGGCCTTGATGGACCAATCGTGCTCCTGGAGATAGAGGGCCAGGTGGTCGAGAAGCCCGGCGTGGAGAGGTTGTTGCGCCTGGAGCCCGAAATCTCCCGGCGTGGTCACCAGGGGTGCCCCCATCACGTGCATCCAGACCCGGTTCGCACAAACCCGTGCGGTGAGAGGATTTCCCGCCCGCGTCAGCTGCTGGGCCAGTTCAAGTCGTCCGCTCCCCTTCTCAAAAGTGCGGTCTGGGGCAGCCCGGAAGAAGGCCGGAAAGGCCCGCGGCACCTTCGCTCCCCGGTTGCCCTGTTGCCCCCGTTCAAAGATTACTGGCTCACGGGGATTCGGCCGGTCCCGAACCGCCATGGCCCGCGCGGGAGCAAATTCCGAATTCCCTTCCAGCTCATCAAGCTTGGCGAGGAGTCCGCGGTACTTCCCCCGCTCACTCTGGTCGAGCTTGTTGAGGGCCGCCTTGCGATCAAACTTGAGCGGGTCGGCAGGCCGTTGGTAGCCCTTGATCTTCTCCGCGGCGTAATCGTGGGCAGCGTTGGCCCGCTTGGTGAGCTCCTCCCGGAACTTCCGATAGCCGGGGGAGTCCTCCGGGGTGCTGATGACAGGCTGCTCTCCCTCCGGAACTTCCTCCGTGCTGTCGAAGACCCCGTAGATCCCGTAGTAATCTGCCATGGTGAGCGGATCACTCTTGTGATCATGGCAACGCACACACTGCATGGTGATCCCCATCGTGCTGCGGAAGGTGACATCGATACGGTCCGCGATGATAAGATCGTGCTTGTTAAGATAGCGCCGGCCCAGCGTGAGAAAGCCGAGGGCGGCCTGCTCCTTCACCGGGACGTCCATCAGGTCGGCCGCGATCTGGCGCCGCAGGAACTCGTCGTAGGGCAGGTCCTCGTTAAGCGAACGAACCACCCAGTCCCGGTAGGTGAAGGCGAAGGGAAAGAGTCGCCCGGCGGTGAAGTTGTACCCCTTGGTATCCGCATAACGCGTTACGTCGAGCCAATGACGCGCCCAGCGTTCCCCGAAGTGCGGGGAAGCGAGCGCTTCGTCAACGACTCCCTCGCTCCATTGCGAAAGCGCCTCCCCGCGCTGGGCCAGGACCCGCTCGCGCAGGTCGGACTCCGGCTGCAGGCCGGTTATCACATGCCAGGCCCGGCGGAGGAGAATTGCGCGCGAGGCCTCCGGGACAGGCGCAAGGGGTTTATCCCCCTGGCGGATGGCGAGCAGCTCGTCGACAGGGTGCCCCTTGCCCGGAAGGGCCGCCCGGGTGGGCGCCTGGAACGCCCAGTGCGACCGGGCCTCATCAGGCGACACTCCCCCCTGCGCGGTGACCGGAAGGAGCACCGCGATCCCAAGGAATACAGCAGCAGGGACTCGCACAGGCATCAAGGGCGTTACGCCCTTAAAATGCCTGCCCTTTCCCCTTTTCGCAAGGGCAACCGTTGGGACTGGGAGGAGCTGGAAGACGCTCCTAGAAGGATCTGTTGAAGGAGAGCATCAATCCGTGGAACCGTGACTGGTAGTCGCCCGCCACCAGGTCGCCTGCATCGAATCCCGCCGTCCGATCCTCTACCGTGCGGTCCGAGAAGGCATACTGGTAGGCGAGATCGATAGCCCAGTTCTCCGCCTTGTAGCTCACCCCTGCGCTGAGCCAGTGCCGGTCGGCATCCGCAACGGCCGGATTGAAGGTAAGATCGGGTTGGCTGTTCTCAATGAAGATGTAGCCCGCGTTGAAGGCCCAGGTCTCGTTCGGGGCGTAGGTCACCCCGATGCCATACATGAAGTTTGATTCCCAGTTGAATGGGATTGGGCTGTCTGCCGAAAAGGCTTGCCGCAGCGTCGAGGTCCCAAGGCGGTTCCAGTTCACCCATTCCACATTGGCCTCCAGGGTCCAATGGTCATCCGGTTGGTAGGCATAGCCTACCACCAGCGTATCCGGAGTGACGAGATCCAGCGACGCGCGGCCATTGGGGAGCCCTACCGCGGGAGCTCCCCCAGAACCCTCCAGGTCAAGGTCGGTCTTGGCGCGATACGTTATGCCAAAAGAGTGCTGCTCCTCCGGTTTCCAGAGGAGGGAGGCAATCCAGTTGGCGGCTACATCGTCGCCCTCGAATTCAAACTCGGCGCCGGGAGCAAGCTGGGGCGCCGCCAGCCGTTTGAGGGTCCCGTCCGCATAAGTCATCCCGATCCCGCCCCCGACCGAGAGGCTGTCGCTGAGCTCATAGGCCAGGACTCCCCATGCGGTGGCATAGGTCAGGTCCGTCTCGGTGGCCACTCCTCCAAAGGGCGTCGCCGATCCCCAGTCCGTCCGCAGGCCAAAGGGTGAGTTTAGGCCAACCCCGGCCGCGAGACGATCGTTAATGGGAGCTGCCAGATAAAGCTGGGGCACCGGAATGAACTCCGCGTCGTTCTCGTGGCGCCCTCCATCAATTGCGGTGTCCGCCTCGATCCCAAGACGCACGCCGTAGACCCCAACGTGAGCAGTACGAGAATGCAACTGGGTCAGCCCGGCTGGATTATAGTAGACCGCGGACGGACGGTCCGCAGTTGCCGCGAAGGCATTTCCCCGTGACGCCGCAAAGGGGTCCTGCACGGGAATGTAGAAGCCATTAGCCCGGAGGCCGGATTGTGCGGACAGCAGCAGGACTGCGGCAAGCACGCCTGCTGAAGCCTGGCGGCTCTGAATATCAGGGAGTTTCATGTCGAGGGGTCTGGTTTGGTTTAATCCTATTGAGAATCGAAGATGGTGTGCTCCTCGGTGAGGAAGATCGAGGACCGGGAGAGGTCACAGAACGTCGCCTCATCCTCAATGAGCTTCTCGTGGGCCGCAGCGCCTTCCGGGGTCTGCATGGCTCCCAGCAGTTCCTCATGCGAATTCCACCAGATTTCGGTTATGCCATCGTAGGGCCCAACCGCACCGCGCCCCCCCTGGGCGACCTCGTTAAGGGGAGAGTCCAGGAGGTGGCTCTGGACGTAACGCTGTGCCTTCAGGGCCTCCGCAAAGCTCTGCACCAGCGGTCCGTGATTGTCCTTCCAGTAACGGTAGAACTCCTCCGGGGGCATCCCGGCCTTTCGATGAACACAATACACAAGTTTAATCATTTCTAGGGAGGTTAGATCATTGGTTGAAAGTGGCTTCCTGCTACTCGACGAAGCGCGACCAGAAGAGTTCGTTGCCCACCAGGTCGGCGGCCAGTTCCTCAAATGGATCGTCGGGCGCCCGCTCAATCCGGGAAACATCAAATCCGATTCGCACCCGGGCGGCACTCTGATTCGGCTCCGGCAGGAAATCTATCACGCCGCCATGGTGGGCAACACGCATGCAGGCCCCGATGAGGTCGAGGGCATCCTTGGAAGGCTCTTCCGCACTCGCGCTCATGACCGGGCCCAGCACGGCCCGCAGGGGGCGTCCCGGAAAGGTCAGCTCCAGCCCTGCGAGGCTCTCCTCAAGGCGAACGGCGCCCTCTCCTCCCACCACTTGCGTAAGGGCATTGAAGAAGGGGTTGACCACCTCCCGAAGATCATCGAGGGGCCCCGGCCAGTCTGGCGGATTTCCCCGTGCCTCGCCCCACTCCAGGGCAGGGCTTGCCGATACCGCGGCATCAAGCGCCTCACGCACCGTGCAACGGTTGTCGAAACTGAGGCTGGCTGGACTGGTGAGATCGGAAGGAAGGGACGTATTAACGGTCCCCAGGAACGACAGGTGCCGCCGATAGAGTTCACGCCAGGAAAGGCCCTCGGCCCCAATCGATTCGGTTGCCGCCTTCTCCCGGGGCTCTTCCGAGAGCCGGACAACAGCCCTCAGGGCCTCTCCAACATGCCGAATCCCGGTGTCGCGGAAGATCGCAAGGGCGGCGAGGGAGGTGATCCGGTCGGAGGCCGCCAGGATGTCCACGCTCATCATCTTCTGCCGCACCAGCTCCTCGCGCTCAAGGCGCACCATGTAAAGCTCCATGGCCCGCTTGAGGGTGACTTCCAGCTCCGGAACCTCCCACGGCTTGGTAACATAGCGATAAATCCCCCCCTTGTTGACCGACGAAACCGCGGCATCAATGTCGGCATAGGCGGTGGAGAGGATCCGCACCACGCCAGGCTTGAGGAGAGCGACCTTCCCGAGAAATTCGCTGCCCGTTTCGTTCGGCATCCGCTGATCGGTCACCACCACGCCGATCTCATCCTGGTATTCCCGGAAACGTTCCAGGCCCTCCACGCCATCCTCCGCGAGAACGATGCGGAAGGTCTTGCCAAAGAGCTTGGCAAAGTACTTCCGCGTCTTTTGCTCATCATCAACGAACAGGACAAGATGTTGCCGGTAATCCAGGGTTGGCTCACTCATTTCTTCCAGGCTTCTTCAAGTTCAGCGGTGTCAGAGCTGGCTTCTTGCTCCGACATGGATTCGGCCTGCGGCTCGGCACTGTCGGGCCGCTCGCCGGGTCCAGGATCTTCGTCGGTCCCCGTTTTCCCCTCCCAGGACTGGGGAACAATAATGCTGAAGACGGTGGCGTTCCCGGGATCGCTTTCAACCTCAATTCTCCCTTCGTGGGATTCAAGGATCCGGTGGCAGATGCTCAAGCCCAGGCCCATCCCTTCCCCAACATCCCGCTTGGTAAAGAACGGATCAAAAATATGATCGAGATCCTCAGGCTCTATGCCTGGCCCATTATCCCGCACCCGGATACAGACATTCTGCTCTCCCATCCGTTCGGAGGAGATTTCGACCTGCGGACTGACTCCACGCTCACTCGCGCCCTCCAGGGCCTGGGCCGAGTTCTGGATAACATTGACCATGACCTGGCAAAGCTGGTTGCCGTTACCGCTGACCTTGTGATCCTCAGGCACATCCACCCTGAAGTCTATGCCCTGCAGTTCACCCGCCAGGAGCCGCCGGGCATTTTCGACCGTTTCCCTGATCCCCACTTCTTCCTTCATGGCCGCCTCGCCCTTTGTAAAGGATCTCAGGTCACTCACGATTCTGATCACCCGGCTCACCCCCTCTTCGGCATCTGCGACGGTTTCTTCAAAGTCGGCCCGTTCCTTTTCCTCCACGTCATCGGCGTACATCCGCAGGGCGTGCAGGGCGGTCTTCACATAGTTCATCGGGTTATTGACCTCGTGCACGATCCCCGCACTCATGCGCCCGAGGGAAGAGAGGGTTTCCGCCTGGAGCAACCGGGCCTCATTCGCCTTGATCTCATCCAGGGCGATATCTCGCTCCTCCACGGCCACGCGCAGCTCCTCCCGCAGACAGAACTCGGCAAAGCGCAGGCGATTATAGAAATAGAGTCCGATACAGACGAACGCCGCGGTGACAAATAGAAAGAAGAGGGCGATCGTGATGTTCTGGATGCTGGTCTGTGTGCCGAACGCGACCCCCAGGTAACCGGCGATGCAGAGGATGGAATTGATCAATCCATCGATGCATCTCCAGCGCAGAAGCAAAACAGCGCCCACCATGACCAGGTTGAGCCCTGCGTAATAGGGCGAGCCCCCGCCCCCCGTTTCCGCCAGCATCGCCTGAATTGTCACCATCGGGATCAATGCGACGAGATGCCCGAGGACGTGGAGGGTCCGGCGGGACCTGCTGCGAATCCGGTAAAGCAGGAATAGCACGAAGAGCAACCCGGACGAACAGGCCATCCGCAGCATAAAGAGCCTGCCCACCACTCCCTCGTAGCTCGGATCCGAATAGTCCCCGAAGGCCACCAGATCCATCCCCGCCCCCAGGGCGATGAACAACGCCGCCAGAAACGCCCCCCGCCGGTAGTTCAGAAGGCGCACCTCGTCCTCCTCTGACTCGAAGCGCTGCTGCAACGAGGTCAGGTTTCCCGTGCGGGCCCCGGGGGCGACTGCGCTTGTATCAGGTCCCGGCATCGTCCTCTTTCTTACGAACCTCCAGGAAAAGGTTCACTCCCGTTTCATCCCGGTTCAGGACCGTCTCGAACTGACCGCCATTGAGAGGCGCGATCTCCATCATGGCGGGGTCGTCGCGGTAGATTAGATTCCACTCCAGCACGAACTCCATCCATGCCCGGCTGGGATTGGTGTCGCTCACATTCGTTACCACCATGAGCCCGCCCGGGGCCAGGAGCCGGGCAAAAAGATCATTGAGACGGCGGCACACCCTTTGCGACAGGTAGTCGAAAAGTCCCGAGCAATAGACCATGTCAAAAGACTCCCATTTCAGATCCACGTCCCCGGTGGAAGCCTGCCGCAGCAGCTTGTGAACGGAGCGCTGGAGAAGGGAGATGGGAGTGACCCGCCCCGCCTGGGCCCGGACCCGGGCGAGTTCCTTCTGCGTATATTCGATGGTCTCGGAGTTGAAATCCAGAAGCGTTATATCGCAGAGATCGCTCAGTTCTTCGTTTTCCAGAAACTGCTTAACCTCATGCGCGGGCCCGCATCCGAGGTTCAGAATTCGCGTGCGCTGACCCTTCATTGCGTTGCGCTCCGCCTCCGCCCGAAGCTTGGTCGTGAGATAGTCAATCCGGTTGCGATGCGCCACCACCGGTGCGGTCTGCAGGAAGGCGTGGTTGATGAGCTTGGCGAAGAGGGATCCCCCTTCATAGGGATCACGCACCATCATGTTCACCATCTCGTAGTCCCCCGCGTAGCCGAGTGGCTTGTGGAATGAGCGGTAGGTGAAAGGCGAGCAGAGAACCAGGGGATGGATCTGCCGCCGCACGTAAAACTTGTGCGTGGCCTCCCGGCCTTCCGGGATTTCCTGTACCGATTCCTCGAAATTTACCATCGCGCCCTGCATCTCCTCCAGGACGCTATCCTGCAGCTGATCGATGACCTCCCTTTCGAGGGTGGGGCGATCGACTGAAGTGGTGGCCCGGATTCCAAGATCGATCTGCTCCATCCACCGCTGCAGCCCAATGAGAAGATTCTGCATGTCGGCCACCGTGAGCTTGAACGACAGGTCAACCTCGTGCGCCCGTTTCCAGTCCTGCACGAAGACATCGAACTGGTTTGCCAGGGGGTCCCGCCCTTCCCGGTCCGAGAGGAAGTCAACCTCCAGCCAGGCATTCCCCAGGGTCGCCTCGCACACCAGGAGGATCCCCGTGTTGACGAGCCCCGTAACGACCGCTTCCCCCTGATAAACGACCCGGTCTCCAACCCGGATCCTGAAATCCCGGAGAACTTCAGACAGCTGGAGGATGCTGTAGGGGTTGTAGACCTCGAAGGCGACCGAGTAGCGGCGCAGCCTCAGGATATTGGCCGTAATTTCAGACCCCTGGCTGTTGCGACAGGCAACAACACTGGTGAGGAGGGAAGTTCCTTTCTGCATTGACTAAGGAGTCGGGATCAAAAAAGCTGAGCAGGTAAGCATTGAGTGATAAGCTGGCTTGCTGTTTCTTCTCTATGAATTAGTAATCAGTTTAACTGGACGACCTGATGGCTCAAGACCCCCCACGCTTCAAGATTGCCCGCGAAGGGCAGCGCTTCATGTGTCCAGACGGGCAGGATCTGCTCGAGCTCGCCGAGGCGGAAGAGTTCTCGGTCTCGGGGGTGGCGGAGTCCCTGGGCCTCACCAACCGGCAGCTGGAATACGCCGTGGAGCGAACCTCCGGGCTGCGCCCGAAAGAGCTTTTCCGCCGTCACCGGATGCTTCTGGCCCGCCGTCTTGTCGCGGAAGGGTTTTCCCTCCAGGTGATTGCGCAACGCTTGGGGTTCAAGCATTACACCCATTTCGCATCCGAGGTGAAATCCTACTTCGATTTGCCGCCGCGCCAGTTCCAGAAATCGGTGCGGTCCCTGTGCCCGGAAACCTAGCGCACAGGAGCCGACCCCATCCCCGAAGAGAGGGGCTTCAGGCAGCAGGAAATTATATTTCACAGGGTTCAGGGTTCGGCTCGAGATGTTCGGTACGTGGGGGTCTTCCGTTCCGGCTGCCCGGATCATTAAAGTCATCCCTCGATAAAAAACTCCCATGGTCGCCAGGTTAGATGCCTAAAGATGAGGATTGAAAGGCATGCGGAAAGAGGGTGGTGAGATCTACTCTTGCGCGCTGTTTCTTCTGCGGGTCGACCAGAAGCAGGACGAGGTCCGGACTAAACTCGTAAAGAACCTGACGGCAGGCACCGCAAGGCGCGGGGGCCCCCGATGCACAAATGGCAAGGAGCTCAAACTCGCGCTCTCCTTCCGAGACCGCCTTGGCGAGGGCGACCCGCTCGGAGCAGATCGTAAGACCATAGGAGGCATTCTCGACATTGCACCCGGTATAGATACGCCCGGAGCGGGTCTGCAGCGCGGATCCGACCTGGTAGGTGGAGTAGGGGGCATAGGCCTGCTTCCGGGCCGCTTGGGCGGCCTCGATGAGAGCCTCCTCTTCCCCGCCACTCATCGCCCCTCCTTTCCAAGGACAAATCGTGATTCCAGCCCGGCCACCGGGGTGTGGTCTGGTCCTCGCCTGTAGGTCACGTCCGCCACGATGGTAAGGATACCTTAAATAGAAGGCGTAGCGGAGCGAAATCGACCTCCGGCGATCAAAATCGTCCCCTGAATGGGGAGGTATTTTCCCGTTTTTGGCGGGTTTTCTGCGAGGATTTTAGTAATCCTCCCGTCACTTTCCCACATCTCCAGCCCCCATTTCAGGCTCCGTCTCCGGGCCTGATCAGGCCTCCTGAACCGAGAAGAATTTTCGATGCCTCGCGGGGGCAGGCCTCCCTGGAGCAGCATCAACAATCCTGATCCCATGAGAGCTATCCTTCTTTTGTCCGTATCCCTGCCCCTGCTTATTGGGGGGTGTGGGGAGAAGTCGTCATCCGATGGTTCAGAGTCGGTCAGTGAGAACCCAACGGCACCGAGTGAAGAGGTTAAGCCTGTCGAAGAAAAACAGCAGGAGGTTGAGCCTGAAGAATCCGCTGCTGAAACTAAACCTGCAGAAGCAGTATCTGTTAGCCCCCATTTAAAGTATGAGACCAAAGGTGATGCGGTCACTATCACTGGCTGTGATACAAAGGCATCGGGTGTGTTAACCATTCCGGACACCATTGATGGCAATCCTGTCACCAGCATCGGGAAGAGTGCCTTTGATCGCTGCGCCAGCCTGACGAGCATCACGATCCCTGAGGGCGTTACCAGCATCGGGGAGAGTGCCTTCCGGATCTGTACCAGTCTGACGAGCATCACGATCCCTGATAGCGTCACCAGCATCGTAGGCCATGTCTTCTACAGATGCAACAGCCTGACGAGCATCACGATCCCTGATAGTGTCACCAGCATCGGGGAAGGGGCCTTCGGTGGCTGTAGCAGCCTGACGAGCATCACGATTCCTGACAGCGTGACCAGCATCGGGAGGGGTGCCTTCGGTGGCTGCAACAGCCTGACGAGTATCACGATCCCCGAAAGCGTCACCAGCATCGGGGAGAGGGCCTTCTGGGGCTGTCGCAGCCTGACGGACATCAAAATTCCTGATAGTGTCACCAGCATCGGGGAATACGCCTTCCGTTTCTGCTCTAACCTGACGAGCATCACGATTCCCGACAGCGTTACCAGCATCGGGGAGAGAGCCTTCTATCAATGCACCCGCCT